>SBGO01000511.1 GCA_006226565.1 Deltaproteobacteria bacterium
GCCTTGCGCCGCGCGGCCGCGAGGTGCCGCGCCGCCCCCGCCGGGTCGCCGTGCCGCACGCGGTGCGACGCGCGCTGGAGCGACTCGGCGAGCTCGAACCCGGCGACGTTCTTGGCGATGAGCTCGGACTCCGGGGTCTCCGGGCGGGGCAGGCTGTCGAGGCGGACGCTGGTGCGGGCGGTCGCGTTGCCGAGGTTCACCATGTCCTTGTACTTCACGGTCACGTCGGCGATGGGGCCCGGGCCGTCGACCCACAGCTCGACCAGGATGACGTGGCTGTCGTCGCCGTAGAAGTACGGGATGACGGTCTGGATGCCGTCGTCGTCCTCGCCGCGGTCCGAGGTGATGCCCATCGAGCGCGACAGGTTCTTGTCGGTCGCCTCCTCGCGGGCCTTCACGCGCGCGACCTCCTCCTCGTCGAGGACGCGCGTCCCGAGGACGCGGATGGCGCTCGCGGTCTTGCCGAGGCGGATGTTGACCCGGACCAGGCGGGCGACCACGCGGGCGAGGCTCTCGAGCTCCCAGCCGACGAGCTCGCCGGTCGTGGCGTCACCGAGGTGGTGGTAGTTGCCGTGGCCGGCGTTCGCGACCTGCCACCAGCCGCCGCGCGCGGACGTGCGATCGAGCGCGAAGACCGAGGTCACCGCGCCCTGGAGCGTCAGCGCGTGGGCGGCGCGCGTGGCCGAGGCGACGCGGGAGGCGTCGTCGCCCGTGGTGACGACCAGGACCGTCTCGGTCCCCGGCACGATGGCGGTGTCCGTGGCCGCGTCGGCGAGGATCTGCCCTGCGCGGTTCATCGCGCGGCCCAGCGCCGCCGGGTCGTAGGCGCGCGGCGCCGAGGCGGGGAGGGTGTCGAGGGTCGCCGCCAGCCGGCCACGCGCGCGATCGAGCCGCGCGAGCTCGGTGAAGACCCGCGGCTCGCCGTCGGCGATCACCACGCCGAGGCGGTCGGCCGGGCCGAGCCGCGCGAGGAGCTCGACGAGCATGTCCGCGACCGCGTCCGGCGCCTGGTTCAGGGCCGGGCCGTCGATCACCAGCACGACGTCGAGGGGCGGGCGGCGCCAGCCGTAGCGCGCGCTCCCGCGGAGCCCGACCTGGAGGAACACCCGCCGGGGCTGGTCGAGGTAGGGCGCGTCGAGCTCGGCGGTGACCTCGAGGCCGGAGGCCGCCGGCGGGTCGAAGGGCTGCGGCGCGCTGTAGGCCAGCCGGTACGGACGCTCGCCCTCGCGGAGCGCGGCGTCGAGCCGCAGCAGGCGCTCGCGGTAGGCGGCCGAGCCGCCGAGGTAGGTGTTCTCGAAGTAGAACATCCGCGGGAGGACGCGATCGGGCCGCTCGTAGGTCAGGGCGTCCGGGGCCGGGATCTTCTCGAGGGTGACGCGGTGCGTCCCGAGCGCGAGCGCCTCCCCGCCGAGGTCGTCCTTCGCGGGCCGGCGTCGCCGATTCTCGGCCTCGCGCTTCTTCTCCTCCTTGGCGATGGCGCGCGCGACGCTCTCCTCGTTGCTCTTTCGCTTCTCCTCCTCGCCCTTGGCGCGGTCGAGCTTCGCGTCGAGCTGCTCGTAGTCCGCTTCCTCCTCCTCGGGCTCGTCGAGGCTCTTGCTGTCGTCGACGAGGAGGTTGTCCGCGCGGATCAGCCCCTCGGCGGCGCCGCCGCCACCGAAGGCGTCACCGTTGAGGTCGATGCCGCGTCCGTCGGCCGGCTTCTTCGCGAGGAAGCCCATCTCGCTTGCGGTCGTCGTCGCCGGCTTGGGCGCGGCGGCGGCGGCGGGCTCGGCCGGGGCGTTCCAGTCCTCGTCGAAGCCGCCGTCGTCACCGGCCAGCCCGGGCGCCGGGTCCGCGGGGGGCGGCGGCGGTGCGTCGACCACCGCGGTCCCCTTGCCCCCCCATCCCTCGTCGGCGGCCGTGACCTCGGGCGGAGGCTCGGGCGACGGGCTCGCGTAGTCGGCCTTCACGGCGGTGCGCTGCTCGGCGGCGGTCGGGGGGGCGTTGTCCGCGCGGGCGCAGCTCACGCCGATCATCGCGAGCAGCGTCAGGCCGAGCCAGGGCGGCCCGTAGCGCCGCGACGCAGGATCTCTCGTCGCCGTCTTCATGGGGCCTCCGCGCCGTGGCGCTGGATCCAGGCCAGCAGCACGACCAGGGCGAGCGCGACCAGCATCACGACGGCCTCGCCACCCGAGATGCCCCAGCCGAGGGTCTTCGCGAAGAGCAGCAGCACGCCGCCGAAGATCGCCAGGAAGACCAGGAGCTTGCGGCCCCCCGCGCGGCGCGTCCGGCGCCAGGCGGCCCAGGCGAAGAGGAAGAGCGCCAGCACGAAGAGGACGGTGTCGAGCCAGCCCCCGGGGGTGGAGATGAGCGACAGCGAGACCGACGGCGCCGCCGCCGCCTCCGCCGCGTCGTACACGTCGGCGCGGTACATGCGCTCGGTCGTGGCCTCGGAGCTCCGGATGGACACGTCGATGGTGCCGGCCTCGGAGGAGTGCTCGGGCGGCGTCCACTCGGTCGCCTCGACCTCACGGAGCGCGCTCGACGACCGGTAGATCCCGAACTTCTCCGGGACGTGCACGAGCCACTGGAAGTCGTTGACGAAGACCGCCGGACGGGGCGCGACCAGGTCGATCGACGGGAGGAAGCCGAGGCTGTCGCGCTTGACCTTGAAGGTCAGGTCGACGAGCGCCCGGCGCTGCTTCGGGATCCGCACCTTGAGGGTCGTCTCGTTGTCGGCGATGGGCTCGACGTTCTCGCCGTCGACCGCGGCGCCGAGGACCTTCGCGCCGGCCGGGATGTCGAGGCGGAGGAAGTTCTGGTCCTTGTTCTCCACGTCGAAGGTCGCGCGGGAGACGATCTCGCCCTCCTCGAAGACCGTCGTCTCCACCCACATCCGGCGGATGGCGGCGGTCAGCGTCTCGACCGTCTTGTGGCGCTTGAGGCCGAGGGTCAGCGACGGCGCGTCCTCGTCGAGGGTGAAGGACCAGCCGTAGCCGAGCTCCACGTCGCGCTTGGTCTGGAGCGTGATGGAGCGCGGGAGCTGGCTCACGTCGAGCTTGGTGAGGCCGCTCATGGCGCGCTGATCGACCTCCATCATCGCCTCGGTCGCGACGCCGAGGACGCCCTTCTGCACCTTGGCCGCCTCGACGCGGATGTCCGGGACCGCGAGCTCGGAGACGTCGCTCGCGACCGTGAGCGACAGCGTCAGCTCGATGGTGAAGTGGCCGCCGAGGGCCTGGGTGAGCTGCACGCGGTAGCGCCGGCGCGGGCTCGCCTCGTCGTCGCCGGGCGCCCACTCGGCCGCCTTGAGGCTCGGGGCGTTGACCTCGCCGGTGATGTCGACGCCACGGGGCAGCGACAGCACGATCTCGTCGGTGCGGCCGCTCTTGACGTCGATGGCGACGATGGCGCGCACCTCGAGGGTGTTCTGCTGGAAGAGGTAGAGGCTCTCGGTGCGGGCGTCGAAGCTGAAGGCCCGCTCCTTGGCCTCCTGCACCTTCGACGCGATGGCCTGCGGCGCCCCGATGTGCTTGAAGGCCTGGGTCACGATGTCGCCGCCGAGCTTCTGCCGGATCTCCACCGGCAGCGCGTCCTCGCCGGTCTTGGCGTTGCCGGTCGTGGCCGGCGCGAAGCTGACCTTCTCACCGTCGAAGAGCGCGACGACGCCGCGCTCGCGGGTGACGTTGAGCGGGCGGACGAGCGGGACGTCGATCTCGGCGCCGAAGGAGGTCGGGACGACCTTCTCGAGCTCGAGGGTCAGCACGTAGCTCCCCTCGCGCTCGTTCCCGAGGAAGATGCGCGCCTGACGCGGCTCGCTGTCGGTCGCCTGGAAGGTGCGCCAGTCCTCGATGCCGTCGCCGGCGACGCGGTAGAGCACGACGTTGGCGTCGTCGGGGAGCTGGACCGGCAGCTCCTTGAGGGTGCCGCGGATGATCTCGTAGCGGATCTCGACCTTGGAGCGGATGACCCCCTCCTCGATGCGCACGAGCTGGTACGTCTCGGCGTTGGCGCTGACGACCTTCTCGGGCGCCGTGCGCGGCTCGGTCCAGGTGATCTTCACGGCCTCGGTCGGGGGCAGGTAGGCCGAGGCGAGGGTGGTGGCCTGCTCGTCGGCCCCCTCGAGCTTGGTCGTGACCGGGACCTCGGGGTCGAAGGTGACCGCGCGGTGGCCGGGGATCCTGGCGTCGACGCGCATGATCGGCGCGCGCGCGACGGTCAGGCCGACCTCCGGCTGCCCCTGGCTGCGGTCGATCCCGGTGCGGAAGGTCACCGTCACGAGGTGGCGGCCGGCGCCGGTGACGACGACCTCGTGCCAGCCGGCGACGACGCGGGTCGCGACGGGCTTACCGCCCTCGACGGCCTCGGTCATCGCGACCGTGTCGGGGGCGACCTTGATGGCGGCGCGTGCGCCCTCGACGAGCACCTCGAAGCGCGCGACGATCTCGGCGCCGTCGCTGCCCGGGTCGACGCTCATCGCGTAGTCGACGCGGCGCAGCGCGGTCGACGCGCTGCCCCAGCGGAGGACGGCCGCGTGGGTGGCGGGCAGGTTGGCGATGACGCCGCCCCCGGTGGTCTGGACGCTCCCGTTCGGCCACACCTCGACCGCGCCGAGGCCCGACGCGTCCACGGTGAGCGTGGAGCCCGGGAGCTGCGGCAGCGGGATCATCGCGACCGCGGCGCCGTCGCTGCTCTCGGCGACCGGCACGCGGTAGCTGAGCGAGACGCTGTAGCGGCGGCCGCTCCGGGCGTCGAGGAGCGCGAGCTGGACGCCGCCCCGGGTCACGAGGGTGGCGTCGCTGCCGTCGATCCGGGCCGACTCGAGGATGACGTTGCCCGGCAGCAGCAGGACCTCGCCGATGCCCTCACCGACGAGGGAGACGTCGGCGTCGAGCTGCACCTCGACGAAGCGCGCCTCGCCGCTCGGCAGGGTGGCCTCGATGCGTCCGGTGCCCCAGGTCGGCTGCGGACCTCCGCGATCGCGTGCGGCTTTGACCAGCGCCTCGTACTGCGCGAGCGGGAGCTTGACCTCCGACGGTGGGGCTTGGGCGGCGGCGCTCGAGCTCACGAAGAGGAGCAGCGCGAGAGCGGTGAGTGGCCTGGCGGCGGCGCGGAGCATGGTCCCTCCTGTGGGCGACGGTGGTTCGCGGGGGCGACGCCGGGCACGACGAAGCCCGGCGGCTGCGGTCCCTCGACCGTGGCCGTTGATTTCGCTTCGAACCTGTCAGTCCGCCGCGGGGGCGGCGGAGTCCTGGGGCATGAGATCGGGTGCGCTCGGATTGCTACAAACGCCGCACGCGGCGATTTGGGTCTATCGCCGCGCGTTTTTCTGACGGAGCTGCCCGTCAGTTGACTGAACAAATGCCCGTGTGCACACTTGTTCAGTATGAGCCTGACCCCATCCGATCCCGTGCAGCTGTCGGTACGTCGCCATGGTACCTGCGGCGCCGTCTGGCGTCTCGACATCGGGGACGCGGGCGTCGGTCGCGCGGCCTGGTGCCCGGATCGCGCGGGTCGCGGGCGCGCCGCCCCGCTGCCGTGGCGGGCGCCGCTGGCGTCGCTGGGGCCGACGCTCGATCGGCTGCGGCGGCTGCCCGATTGGGTGTGGTTCTCGCCGGGAGAGGACGCCTTCGCGGCGACGGCGGATCCCGCGCGCCGGACCGAGGTCCTCGCCATGATGAGCCACCTCCTCGGTCGCGGCGTGGATCTCTCGCTCACGACCCGCGGCGGGCTCCGCGAGGGGCGTGAGCTGGTCGCGCTGGCCAAGGCGGCGCCCGGACGGCTGGCGGTGCGCGTCGGCGTGTTCGCCCGGGAGCCCGAGATCGAGGCGCGGTGGGAGGACGGGCTCGCGCCGTCGGCCTACCGGATCGCGCTGGCGGGGGCGCTCGCGGACGCGGGGGCGGCGGTGACGCTCGAGCTCGGGCCGATCATCCCCTTCGTCAACGACAGCGAGCGCTCCTTCGAGCAGCTGATCCGCGCGGCGGCGCGGGTTCACGTGAAGCACGTCGCGCCGCGCTGGATCGAGGACGCGCCCGGGCTCCTCCAGCAGGTCGAGCGCCAGGTCGGGCGCAGCGGGGCGCGGATGCTCTCCGGCTGGTTCCGGCAGCCCGGCGCGCAGGACGACCGCGGCGGCCGCCGCGGCATCAACCTGGCGGCGCGCTCCCACCGCCGGCAGCTCATCCACGACGCGGCGCGCGCCCACGGCGTGGCCGTGGCGGAGTGCCGCTGCGTCCACCACGGGGCCGCCACGGCGTGCCCGGTCGCGCCGAGCCGGATCGCGCGGCCGCAGCTCGATCTCAAGCTCGCGTAGGTCGTCGACCCACCCGCAGAGGCTGATGGGACCGCGCGGATCGCAGCGCGCCGTGCGTCCTCAGCGCGCTGGGCGCTCGGCCTCGCGCGCCTCGGCCTCGAACCACGCCCGCGTCGCCGGGAACATCGGGGTCATCGTCGCGGCCTCGGCCGGGGTGACCCAGCGCGCGGCGTCGACCTCGTCGCGGGCGAGGGTGGGCGTCGGGTCGTCCCCGAGCAGGGCGGCGCGGAACCAGACGAGCTGATAGGCGTGGTTCGAGGTCGGGCCCCGCTGGACCTCGGGGCCGACCGCGACCGCGAGGCCCGTCTCCTCGAGGACCTCGCGGACGGCGGCCTCGGCCAAGGTCTCGCCGGGCTCGAGCTTGCCGGTCACCGGCGTCCAGTAGCCGGGCGCCGGGCGGCCGGGAGCCCGACGCACGAGGAGCGTGCGATCGCCGTGGCCGACCACCACGCAGACCGCGAGGGGCAGCCCCGACTCGGGGTCGATGATCTCGGCGGCCGCGGCGGGAGTGGAGCGCTGCATCGTGGCGGCTAGTCTGGTCAGACGCGACGCGTCTGGGCAAGCTCGCCGCGTGACGAGCTTCTCCCAGCGCAGCGGCCGGGACCGCGGCGAGAACCCGCTCGCGCGGGCCGTGGCCGAGCGACGGGCGGCCGGCGGGGCGATCCTCGATCTGACCGTGTCGAACCCGACGGCGGTCGGCCTCTCCTACGATCCCGAGGTCCACGCCGCGCTCGCCGCGGCCGCCGACGCGCCGTACCGACCGTCACCGCTCGGGCTCCGCGCGGCGCGGGAGGCCGTCGCCCGCGAGGTGAGCGCGACGCTGCCCGCCGGGCGCGCCGTGACGGCCGATCAGGTGGTGCTCACGGCGAGCAGCAGCGAGTCCTACGGCTTCCTCTTCAAGCTCCTCTGCGATCCCGGGGACACCGTCCTCGTCCCGGCGCCGAGCTATCCGCTCTTCGACATCCTGGCGGAGCTCGACGCCGTCCGCCTCGCCCCGTATCGGCTGGCCTGGGACGGCGGCTGGCACCTCGATCTCAGCGGCCTCGAGGCGGCCGCGTCGGCGCGCGCGCGGGCCGTCGTGAGCGTGGCGCCGAACAACCCCACGGGCTCGTCGCCGAGCCGTCGGGAGCTGCGCGCGCTCGCGCGGCTCGGGCTCCCCCTCATCAGCGACGAGGTCTTCGCGGCCTATCGGCACGCCGCGTCCGCGCCCGGCGAGGACGCGCCCGCGACCAGCGCCCTCGAGCTCGAAGACACGCTCGTCTTCGCCCTCGGCGGGCTGTCCAAGCAGGTCGGGCTCCCCCAGCAGAAGCTCGGCTGGATCGTCGTGAGCGGCCCCGAAGCGGCCCGCCGCGAGGCCCTCGAGCGCCTCGAGCTGATCGGCGACGCCTACCTCTCCGTCGCGACGCCCATCCAGCACGCGTTGCCGGCGATCCTCCGCGCCGGGGCGGTGACGCGCGACGCGATCCGCGCTCGCCTCGCGCGCAACCGCGCCGTGCTCGCCGAGGCGCTGCGGTCGGCGCCGGCGGCGACGGTGCTCGCGGCGGACGGCGGCTGGTACGCGATGGTGCGCGTGCCGCGGACCGCGCCCGATCTCGACTGGGCCGTGCGGCTCGTCACCGATCACGGCGTCCTCACGCACCCCGGCGCCTTCTTCGGGGTGGACGTCGGTGCGCACCTCGTCGTCAGCCTGCTGACCCCCGAGGCGACCCTCGCCGAGGGCGCGGCCGGCCTGGCGGCGTGTGTCCGCGAAGCGACCGGCGAATGAGCGCGCTCCGCGGCGCGTTCAGGGCTGCTCGGCCCCGGCGGGCGGGAACACGCGCGTCGGCCTGACGCCCGGGGCGCTGCGCCGGTAGAGGCCGTCGTCCTGGGGGGCGAAGGCCGCGCCGCCCAGCCGCACCGGCTCGAGCTCGGGCTCCTCCTGGGCGGGCCGGCGATCGAGATCGAACCAGGTCGCGCCGAGGTCCCTGCTCCCGAAGCGGCGGCCGTCCTCGACCCACACCACGAGCAGGTCGAGCCCGCCGTTGAGGCCGACGACGCGCTCGGCGCGCCCCTCCCACACCCGGCGCCAGGTCGCGCCGCGATCCTCGCTGGCGAAGACCTCGCCGCCGAAGCGCCCGCGCTCGGTCGTGCGACAGACCGCGCCGTGGACGACCACGCGGTCGGGCTTGTGAGGGTCGACGAGGATCGTCCGGGCGTGGGCGGAGAGGTGCTCGTCCCCGGCCGTGACCGGGATGCGCGCCCAGCTCGCGCCCTGATCCTCGGAGCGCCAGATCGCCCCGCGCGTGCTCGGCGCGACGACCCCTGGCTCGTCGCACGCGCCGCCGTCGGAGACCCACAGGGTCGCCGGCTCGACCGCGGCGAGGGCGCTCAGCGGTCGGCGCTGGCGGACGCGGCGGCGATCGGCGTCGAGGGGATCGAGGACGACCCACGGCTGGCCGATCCACGAGCCCTCGGCGCCGCACGGGCCCCCGCGGGCGACGCTCAGCTGGCGCCCGTCGGGGCTCATCGACAGCACCAGGTCACGCATCGTCGCGCCCTCGGACCAACAGCCCGCCCACGGCGCTCCCGCCTCGGTGATCGGCGTGATCGCGCGGTCCTCGAGGTCGAGGGCCGAGACGCCGCGGGCGTCGCTGAAGAAGAGGGTCCAGCCGTCGCGCGACAGCGCGGCCTGGGCGAAGTCCGCGCCGGGTCGCCGCACGAGGACAGTCGCGTCGCCAGGGGCGTCGCACGGGACGCGCCACAGGAGCCCCTCGGTCGGCGGGCCGCCGGGGGTGTACCAGCTGCGACGCAGGGCGACGTAGGCCGCGTCGTCGTCTCCGGGCCAGACGGCGAGCGAGACCAGCGCCGGATCCCCCTGCTCGGGGTCGAGCGGGATGGGGGCCTCGCCGGCGTGGGTCCGCACCTTCCCGGAGACCAGCTCCACCACGCACGCGGCGTCGGCCGAGCGCGCCGCGCGTCCGGGCGCGGCCTCCACGTCGGCCGCGCGCTGACCGGTGATCGGGGGCTGCGCCGCGTCGGCCGCCGGCGGCTCGGGCGGCGTCTCCTTGCACGCGCCGAGCGCAGCCGCGAGCGCCAGCGCCAACGCTGCTCGAGACCGTCCGCTCATTTCCCGACCTGCGACCAGTAGCGCCGGGCGACGCGCTGGGCGTCCTTCACCGCCTCGATGCCGCCCGAGGTCGGCGCGCGGGACTCCGGCGGCGTCGCGCCGACCAGCGTCTCGACGCACGCGCGGACGCTGCCCGAGAGCGCCGGGAGGTCGTAGCCCCCCTCGAGCACGAGCACGAGCCGCCCGTCGCAGTACTGCTCGGCGATCTGGCAGGCCATACCGGTGAGCTCGGCGTAGCCCTCGTCGGTCATGCGCATGTCGCCGAGCGGGTCGTCCCGGTGGCCGTCGAAGCCCGCGGAGACCAGCACCAGGTCGGGGCGGAAGGCCTCGGCGACGGGCACGGCGATCTCGCGGAAGGCGAGCGCGAAGTCGGCGTCGGTCATCCCGGCGGGCATCGGCACGTTCAGCGAGAACCCCTCACCGGCGCCCTGGCCGACCTCGTTGAGGGCGCCGGTACCGGGGTAGAACGGCCAGCGGTGGGCGTTCATCACGAGCACGTCGCGGCTGTCGTAGAAGGCGTGCTGGCTGCCGTTTCCGTGGTGGAAGTCCCAGTCGAGGATGAGCACCCGCTCGAGCCCGAGCGCCGCGCGGGCGTGGGCGGCGGCCACCGCGATGTTGTTGAAGAAGCAGAAGCCCATGGCGCGCGAGGGCTCGGCGTGATGCCCCGGCGGGCGCACGAGCGCGAAGGCGTTCTTCGCGGCGCCGGACACGACCGCGTTCACCGCGTGCACGGCGGCCCCGGCGGCCGCGTAGGCGGCGTCGACGGTCCCCGGCGAGGCGATGGTGTCGGCGTCGAAGCGCGCGTGCTTGCCGCGCATCCGCGTGACGAGCTCGACGAGCTCCGCGGCGTGGACGCGGCTCAGCTGCTCATGGGTCGCCCACGGCGCCTTCTTCGTCCGGGTCCCGGCGACCGGGCGCGCCTCGAGGTCGTCGAGGATCCGCGCGAGCCGTGACGGCGACTCCGGGTGATACGGGCCGGGCACGTGGTCGAGCATGCACCGGTCCGTGAGCAGCAGCGTCTCGGGCGCGGCCGTCATGGGTCCTCGACCGTGAAGTGCGTGGCACACCAGGTCGTCCCGCCGCGGCCGTCGCGGACGACGATCCACAGGTCGCCCTCGGTCTCCGGCGTGTCCTCGGCGAGCTGGATGCTGTTCTCGGGGACCGCCGAGCCCTTCGAGGCGTCCTTGTCGAGGCCCTCGATCGTCGCGAACCAGGCGAAGAACCAGTTCTCCTGCTGGTAGACGAACTCGAAGGGCTGATCGGTCGTCGTGCCGGGCACCAGCGCCGCGTAGGTCGGCTGCGGGACCGGGATGTTCTGCGGGGTCATCACGTAGCGCGTCCCGCGGACGAGCGTGATGTCGCCGGCCTCGTTGGAGAAGCAGGTGCCGTCGGCGGGGCGGTCGGCGGTGGCGGGCGGCTCGATGAGGTCGACCTTGCGGGCGATGTGGAAGGTCGCCTCGGTCGGGTTCTCGTTGGCCGGGTTGTCGGGGAGGACGCTCGGGACGCCGACGTTGACGCGCTTGCTCGCTTCGAGGGTGCGCCCGGCGACGTCGACCCGGAGCGACACCGTCAGGTTGACGCCCGCGATGCCGAGGAACAGCGTCTTCAGCTCCGCGGCGAGCTCGATGTCCGCGGGGAGGCCGTAGGTCAGACGCAGCGCCTCGTCGTCGTCGAAGAGGTCCGCGGGGACCACGAGCGTCGCGGTCTCGCCCTCGCCGAGCACGCGGGCCCAGGGGTCACCGGCCTCCGCGAGGTCGAAGCACGAGCCCGGGTCGTCGAGGCCGTAGCCGTTCCCGCCGCTCGAGCCGGTCTCAGAGCTGCCGCCGAAGAAGCCGAAGCCCTGCTCGGGCACGAGGCAGGTGGCCCAGCGGAGCGTCCGCGGCCGGTCCTCCGGGTCCACGACCAGCGCGGTCAGCGTCACCGTGTCGCCGGGCTCGGCCTGGGCCGGGGCGTTGCTCACGCCGAGGATGCGGACGTCGTCGACGAGGCTCGGGCGCGGCAGCTCCTCCATGCAGGCGCCGAGGACGGCGGGTGCGGCGAGGGCCAGGGCGAGGGCGCGGAGCGTGGTGTTTTCGAGGAGGCCCATCAGAACACCGCCCGGAAGCCGAGGGTCGGGAAGAACGGCAGCGAGATGCCGTCGGTCTTGATGGCGTAGTCGTAGCTGTAGCGCGGGCTCTCCGGGTTGCCCGCGTTGTAGACGTTCTGGATGTCGAGATAGAACTGGAACATCCAGTCCTCGAAGCGCCAGGTCTTGTCGAGCCGCATGTCGAGGCGGTGGTAGAGGTCGAGCCGCCCCGCCTCGCCCGCGTAGAGCGGGACGTAGCGATCGAGGTCGGCGTCGTAGCGCGACCCGACGATCGGGTAGTACGGGTTGCCGCTCGTCAGCTGGAAGCGCGCCCCGAGGGACCACTCGCGCCCGAGGCGGACCGTCCACGCCAGGTTGAGGATGTGGGTCTGGTCGAGCTCGTAGATGCCCCAGCCGCGCTCGTCCCCGCGCCACCGCTCGGCGCGGGAGATCGTGTAGCTCAGCCAGCCGTACTGGCGGCCCCCGAACTCCTTGCGCAGGAGGAGCTCGGCGCCGAAGGCGCGCCCCCGGAGGTTGGCGTCGAAGTAGGTCCGCTCGACCTCGTCATCGCCGCTCGCGGCCAGGGCGTTCGACGCCTGGGGCAGGTTCGTCAGGTACTGGGCGAAGCCTTCGAAGCTGATGAGCCAGCCCTCGGCCGGGATCCACTCGAAGCCGAGGCTCCCCTGCAGGCTCTCGGCGGGCGGGATCGCGGGGTCGCCGAAGGGCTCCGCGGCGAAGAAGTTGTTGGGCGGCTGGTGCGCGACCGCGGCCATCCCCTTGAGGGTCCAGGCGTCGTCGATCGTCCAGCGGACGGCGAGCTTCGGGTCGAGCACCGGCTGCACGCGGTCGCCGTACTTCCACAGGCTCAGCCGCACGCCGGGGAGCAGGCGCAGCCCCGGCGTGAGCTCGAGGTCGCCGCTCACGTAGGGCGCGATCCCCCACGCCGGGCTGTCGATGGTCGTCCTGATGACCCGCGGGTCGAAGAGCGGCGGGCGCGGATCGCCGAGCGCGGCGCCGATGGGGATCTGGAGGTCCGCGCCATAGGAGAGGTAGGTCAGCTCGAGCCCGGTCTCGACGCCGTAGCGCTTGTCGGGGCGCCACTCGACGAACGAGCGCAGCTGCGCGAACCACCCGGCGAGCCCCGCCTTGATGGTGTCGTCGCCTTCGGCGACGCGGGAGTTGTCGGTGTGCTCGTACTCCCACACCGCGCTGGTGGTCCACGTCAGGTCGCGGCTGAGATCGACGTCGAAGGCCAGGTTGACGCGGTGGAAGCCGAGGCTGATGTCAGAGCTCGTCTTGCCGCCGCCGCCGTCGGACGACTCGATGCCCTTCGTCGCGGCGGCGTCCTCGGCGCCCAGGACGATGAAGCGGCCGCGGACGCGCGGGGAGAAGTCCCAGGACGCGCGCAGCATGTAGTCGGTGAACGAGAGCGACAGGTCGTCGGTGAAGAGCGGGAGCAGGAGCTCGTAGTAGCTGCGCCGGAAGCTGGCGGTGACGATGCCGCGGCCGTCGTCGATGGGGACGCTGAAGAGGACGCCCGTCTGGAAGAGGTTCAGGTCGACGTCGAGGTGCCAGCGGTCGCGCGGCGGGTCCTTCGTCTCGACGGCGATGATGCCGCCGGCGTAGGCGCCGTAGCGCGCCGGGTAGCCGCCCGGGTAGAACGACAGGCTGCCGACGAGCTCCGGGTGGATGACCCCCGGCCCGCCGAGCAGGTGGTAGAGGTAGATGGCCGGGTGGCCGTCGATGAAGAAGCCGGTGTTGTCGAGCTGCGCGCCGCGGACGACGTAGTAGCCGAGCCCGAAGGGCGAGCGTGCGACGCCGGGGAGCGAGGCGACGACGCGGGTCGGGTCGCCGAAGGTGCCGGCGACCTTGGTCAGCTCCTCCTCGTTGAGGTCGATGACGGTCGCCGCCTTGGGCGGTCGCTTCTCCTTCACCACCGTCCGGTACGCGCTGAGCCCGCCGGGGGCGAGGTAGTACCGGTCGCGGTCGCGCAGCGCCTCCTCGGGGTCGGCGGAGCGGACGCGGACCGCCTTCTTCAGCGGCTCGTAGCCGCCGGTGAAGATGTCGAGGGTGAGGCGGCCGGCGGGGAGCCCGCGGAAGACGAAGCGCCCGTCGGCGTCGGTCAGGACCTCCCAGGTGCGCCCGGTGCGCGGGTCGCGGACGTTGACGGGGATGCCGGCCTGGGGGGCGCGGGTCCCCTTCTCGACGACCTCGCCGGCGAAGACGAAGCCGGGAGCGGGCTCGATCTCGCGCCGCGGGGCGCGGGACGGGACCACGCGCGAGCGGCGGTGGGGGCGGCCCGCGAAGGTGAAGTCGAAGCCGATCCACACCGCGACGGCCACGCCCTCGAGCTTCGCCGGGGCGAAGCGCGCGTGCTTGATCGCGTCGAGCGCGGCGCTGTCGTAGGGCTCGCCCGCGGACTTCGCGACCCGCGCCTCGGTCACGGTGCCGTCGACGGCGATGAGGATCTCGAGGGAGACGACGAGATCCTCTTCGGGGCGCGCCTCCGGGGGGATCTCCGGGTCGGGGACCGAGACGGTCGTCGGCAGCTCGTCCGGGAGCTGTGCGGCGCTCGTCGATGCGGGGCTCGCGAGCCCGAGCACCCACGCGGCGGCCAGCAGCGCCAGGACGGTTCGTACCCTGGACAACGCGTTCTCTCCCGGTCGAAGTTAAGCGAGCGCCGCCCGGGCGGCGATGGATCGATAGCGAGGAAGGCTAACATGGGCGGAGACGCGGGGCAGTTCGGAATTCACGGCCGCGGTGGGAAGGCGTGAGCGCGCCTCCGGGGCCGGGCGGACGCCGCGGGCTGCTCGCGGCCCTCGTCGCCGCGCCGCTGCTCGTCGGCCTGCTCGTCACGGGCGTCTGGGCGGAGGCGCGCCCCGGCGAGCGCGTCGTCCATCACGAGGACGGCGCGCACTACGGCATCTGGGTCATCGAGCGCGACGGGACGCGCTACCTCCGCTTCGAGCGCGACGGCATCAACCAGTCGGCGGTGCGGCTCGGAGACCCGACCTGGCTCGAGTTCACGTACACGAAGACGGCGCTCGCCGCCTTCGCCCTGGCCCCGAAGAAGGCGCGGGTCCTGGTCGTCGGCCTCGGCGGCGGCACCATCCCGATGTTCCTCCGCCGCGTCCTGCCCGACGCCGAGATCGACGTGGTCGAGCTCGAGCCGCGGGTCGCGGCCGTGGCGCAGGCCCACCTCGGCTTCACGCCGGACCCGAAGCTGCGCGTCCACATCGCGGACGGGCGCCGCTTCATCGAGGAGGCCGAGGCGCAGTGGGACGTGATCGTGCTCGACGCCTACGGGCCGGACGCGGTGCCGCCGCCGCTCGCGACGCGCGAGTTCCTCGAGGCCGTGCGCGCGCGCCTCGCGCCGGGGGGGCTGGTCGCGGCGAACCTCTGGGCGACGTCGGCCAACCGCTCGTACCCGTCGATGCTTCGCACCTATGAGGACGTCTTCCCGGAGGTGTACGTGGTCCGGGCGCTCAGCGGGGCGAGCCGGATCGTCATGGCGCCGCTCGAGCCGCGCGGCTGGCGCCCCGAGACGGCCGAGGACGCGGCCCGCGCGCTCGGCCAGGCGTGGAAGCTCGACTTCGACCTGCCCGCCATCGTGCGCGCCGGCTTCGAGCGGCCCGGCGAGCACCCGACGGGGGGCCCGGTGCTCCGGGACGAGTAGGCGCGCGCCCTACCAGCGCTTGCCGGCGGCGATGAGCGCGGGGATCTCCGCGGCCTCCACCGGGCGCGACATGAAGTAGCCCTGGGCGTGCTCGCAGCCGAGCTCGCGCAGGCGGTCGACGTGCTCCTGCCGCTCGACCCCCTCGACGGTGACCTTCATCCCGAGGAGCCGCGCGAGGGATCGGATGGTCTGGACGATCGCCCACGGGTCGTCCTCCGGGGTGGGGCCCGAGACCAGGAAGCTCTTGTCGATCTTGAGCGTGTCGCAGGGGAAGCGCTGGAGGTAGGCGAGCGAGCTGTAGCCGGTGCCGAAGTCGTCGATGTGGAGCCCGACGCCGATCCGGCGGAGCTCGCGCAGCTTCGCGACCACGCTCGTGGCCTGCTCGAGGAGGACGCTCTCGGTGATCTCGAGGTTGAGGCGGTGCGGATCGAGCCCCGTCTGCTCGAGGACCTGGGCGACCTGCTCGACGAGGTAGGGGAGGGCGAGCTGGCGCGCGGAGACGTTGACGCTCACGGCGAGCGGGCCGTGGCCGAGGCGCTCCCAGCGGGCGGCCTCCTCGCAGGCGGTCAAAAGCACCCAGCGGCCGAGGGGGACGATGAGGCCGGTCTCCTCGGCGAGCGGGATGAAGTCGCCCGGCATGACGACCCCGCGCTTTGGGTGGTTCCAGCGGGCGAGCGCCTCGAAGCCGGCGATGGCGCCCGTCGCGAGCGAGACGATCGGCTGGTAGTCGAGGACGAGCTCGTTGCGCTCGACGGCGCGCCGGAGGTCGGTCTCGAGGGTGAGCCGGTCGAGCGCGGCCCGGCGCATGCTGTCGTCGAAGATCGCGCGGCGCCCGCGGCCCTCCTGCTTCGCGCGGAACATGGCGATGTTCGCGTCGCGGAGCAGCCCCTCGGCCTCGTCGTGCCCGGGGCGACCGAAGGCCACGCCGAGGCTGGCGCTGGTGTAGATCTCGTAGCCGCGGAGGTTGAAGGGGACCCCCATCTCCTCCTGGATGCGGTCGGCGGCGCGGAGGACCTCGGCGTCGCCGACGTGCTCGAGGAGCAGGCAGAACTCGTCGTTGCCGAGGCGGGCGACGGTGTCGACGGCGCGCAGCGAGCGCTTGAGCCGCGACGCCACGGCGCGCAGGAGCATGTCGCCGAGGGTGTGGCCGAGGCTGTCGTTGACGAGGTTGAAGTCGTCGATGTCGACGACCACCACGGCGAAGCCGGAGTCGGCCGGCGCGTCGGCGTCCCGCGACTCGAGCGCGTGCTGGACGCGGCGGATGAGGAGCGCGCGGTTGGCGAGCCCGGTCAGCGGGTCGTGGAAGGCCTCGAAGCGCAGGCGCGCCTCGGCGCTCTTGCGGTGGGTGACGTCCGCCGTCGAGCCGGCCATGCGCACGGGGCGACCGCCCGCGTCACGGACCGCGATGCCGCGGAACAGGACCCAGCGGTAGGTGCCGTCCTTGTGCTGGACGCGGTGCTCGCTCTCGAAGTGCGGGGCGGCGCCGTCGAGGTGGCTCGCGAGCTCCGTGTCGACGCGCATGCGATCGTCGGGATGGACCCGGTCGAGCCAGCTGGCGACGGTGCGCGGGAGCTCGTGCTCGGAGAAGCCGACCAGGGACGCCCAGCGCGACGAGTAGACGACGCTGCCGCGCGCGATGTCCCAGTCCCACAGGCCGTCGTTGGCGCCCAGGGCCGCAAGGGCGTAGCGCTCCTCGGCCTCGATGAACTGCTGGCGCGCGAGCTCGCGCTCGCTGATGTCGGCGACGAAGGCGCAGAGGCAGCTGACCCCGTCGAGGACGACCGCGCGGCAGGCGAGCTCGCACGGGATCTCGTGGCCGTCGGCGCCGGTGACGGACACCTCGACCGTGACGCCGCCGTCCGCCATGGCTCGCGCCCAGTGCGCGGGCCACGCCTCCGCGAGGGTCGGCGCGAGCTCGGCGATGGTCGCCGCCTCGAGCGCCTCCGGGGCGCGGCGCAGCACGGCGCTGGCGAGCTCGTCGGCCCAC
>SBGO01000012.1 GCA_006226565.1 Deltaproteobacteria bacterium
GCGCGACGCGGCCCGCCAGCCGACCGTCGGCCGTGATGCGGCGCGCGAGCCCGGTCAGGGTCGCGTCGTCGATCGCCTCGGCCACCTCGGTTGCCCCGCCCGGGAGCGCCCGCACGATGGCCCCGCGCGCGTCGTCGAAGGCGCGCTGGGTGCCGGCGCTGACGCTCCAGCGCTCGCCGATGAACGCGTAGTAGCGCGCGAGGACCCGCAGCGCCCGCAGTTGGGCGCGCGTCATGGCCGTGTCGTCGACGCCCCCGGTCGCCCGGACGATGGCCGCGAGGGCCCGGGCGTCCGCGCCGATCGCCGCGATGTCCTCGCGCAGGACCGAGTTGCCGCCCCCGTCGTAGCTCTGGCTCACCCAGACGGTGAAGGCCGTGTCGTCGTCGTTGGCCCGTGCGCGGGCCCGGCCGAGGCGCGGGGTCAGCTCCAGCGCGGCCTGGGCCAGGCGGCCGCGGTCGCTCCGGCCGAGGGCCTCGACACCGCCGTCGGCGAAGCGCGCGAGGAGGCGGCGCGCGGCGGTCACGTCGTCCATGTCCGCGAGCGGCCCCGCGGCCAGGGCGACCAGGCGCGCGACCTCGGGATCGCGGGGCGTCGCGACCTGCCGGCCCGCGCTGCGGCCGAGGGCGACGTCGACGAACCAGCTCAGCTCAGGTCCCCGCTCGGTCGCGCCCGCGTACTCGCGGAGGAGGTGCAGCATCCGCTGGCTGCCGGCCAGCTCGGGGCGGCGCGCCATCTGGACCAGCGCGTCCGCGAGGTTCGTCATCATCCAGCGGGCCGTCTCGGCCTGGTCCTCGCCCGGGCTCTTGCCGGCGTAGGCGGCGACGGCGTCCTCGAGGACGCGACCCCGGCCGACGGCGGCGAGACGCTTCAGGTCGGCCGCCGCGATGCGCGCCGCGGGGTAGGGGCGGTCGCCGGCGATGGCGGCGGCGAAGCGCGCGTCGTCGGAGGTGAAGTGCGCTACGCGGTCGCTCACCCCGTCCCGGGCGGCGTCGACGGCGTGGAAGACCTCGTGGTGGAAGGTGAGCGGCAGCTGGCCGTCGGTGTAATACGCGGCCGCGATGCCGTTCTTGCCGTTCCAGACGCCGTAGAAGAGGTAGCCGCCGTAGGTGTCGTCCCAGCTGTGGTAGCCGTCGTTGTCGTCGGACACGCAGGCGGCGAAGACGCCGACCGCCTCGACGCCGATGGCGCCGAGGAAGCCGGCCGGGTACTTCTCGGCCTCGGTCAGGAGGAGGCGCGCCGCGCGCTCCCGGTCGCGCTCGGAGAGCACCGGGAGCTTGTCGTACCAGGCCCCTTCCGGGAGCCCGCCGCGCTCGAAGACGAGGCGCGCGCCGGTGCGGGCCTCGAAGGCGCGGGCCGTGCCGTCGGCGGGCGCCGCGAGCGCCGTCGGCGCCGTGGCGAAGAGCAGCCCGAGGGCCAGGAGAGCGCTTCCGGCGCGACCGCGGAGGGTCGGCGCGCGGGCGGGGAGCGGCGCGTGGTGGGGCATCGGATCCTCCGGGGGCAGTCCAGGGTGTAGCCTTCACAACGGCGATCCGGACGCCGTGATTCACCGGAAGAGGCTGGTTTTACCTGCCCTTTACCGTCCCGCCCCGCCGCCGCCGCTCCGATGTCCTTGAAGTGACGCGCGCTTTCCCGGTCGCCTCGAGGCTGGGGGCGGCCTCTTCGACACCGCCGACGTCCGCCCTCGATGTGCAACGGAGCGCAGCGGAATCGCGCCGCAGTCTGCTAGGATGCCTCCATGCCCGTCGCAGACCGCTATCGTGCCCAGGCCGACAACCACTACGAGGCCGCCGAGCGCCTCCTCGCCGAGGAGCGCCACGACCTCGCCTACAAGCAGTTCCGCCTCGCGGCGGAGGCCTACGCGAAGACGACCGCGCCCGAGAACGAGCGCGACGCGTGGATGCACGCCGGCCTCTGCGCGGCCATCGGGCAGCGCCTCGACGAGGGCGCCGCCTGCCTCGCGGAGGCCGTCTCCCTCGCCCGCCAGCCGGGCGCCGAGCCCGAGCTCGGGCGCTGCCTCTCGCACCTCGGCGAGGTGCGCGCGAAGGCGGGGCACGTGGGCGAAGCCGCCGCCGCGTACCGCGAGGCCGTCGCCATCGCCGAGGCCCTCGACGACCAGGGCCTGCTCGCCGGCGTCGCCGGGAACCTCGGCCTGCTCGAGCTCAGCCGCGGCGACCTCCCCGAGGCGCGCCGCTGGTTCGAGCGCTCGATGACGATCTACGAGGCCCACGGCGCCTCCAAGGGCGCGGCCCGCGCCGCCGTCGCGCTCGGGGACGTCGCCCGCGCCGCCGCCCAGCCCGACGCCGCCGAAGACTGGTTCCGCAAGGCCCTCGACCTCTCCGGGCACGCCACCGACCTCCCCGGCAGCGCCCTCGCCCTCGCCAACCTCGGCAACCTCGCCCGCGAGCGCGGCGAGCTCGACGACGCCCAGGGCCTCTACGACGCCTCGCTCAGCATGGCGACCTACGGCGGCGACCACGAGGGCGTCGCCCGGGCGACCATGAACCTCGGCATCCTCGCCGCCATCCGCGGCGACCTCGAGCTCGCCGGCGACTGCTACGAGAGCGCCCTCGACCTCTACGAGGAGCTGGGCGATCTCCAGGCCATCGCCGGCCTCCGCGTCAACATGGCGAACCTCGCCGCCTCCGCCGGCCGGCTCGAGGACGCGCGCGCGCGCTACCTCGACGCCCTGAAGGTCCTCGAGCGCCTCCGCGCCGGCCGCAACGTCGTCGACGTGATCTGCCTCGTCGGCCAGCTCGACGCCCGCCTCGGCCGCCTCGGGAGCGCCGAGCGCGCCTTCGAGCAGGCCCTCGAGCGGGCCCGCGCCATCACCTACGCCGCCGCCGAGGCCCGCCTCCTCGTCAACCTCGCCGCCGTCGCCTACGCCCGGGGAGACGTCGGTGCCGGCGTGACCGGCTTCCTCGGCGCCGTCGATCGGCTGGTCGCGCTCAACCGGCCGGCCGACGCCGCGACCACCGCCCTGACCGCGGCCGACGCGCTCGTCGCCGCCGGTCGCCTCGACGACGCCCGCGCCCAGCT
>SBGO01000113.1 GCA_006226565.1 Deltaproteobacteria bacterium
TCCGAGTCGCGCCAGGGCGCGCTCGAGGAGGGAGGCCGCGACCTCCGGCGCGCCGCTGCGGAGCCGCTCGACCGCGAGCGCCGCGTGCGCGGCGAGGAGCGGACGCGGCCCCTCGGCCAGGGCGAAGGTGCGCTCGAACGCCTCCACCGCGCGATCCAGGGCGGCGTCGGCCTCGGCGTCGAGCGCCCGGGCTTCCTCCATGGCGGGGGGATCGACGGCGCGCGCGGATCGGGCGTCGTCCCGGAGGGTCTCCACCGCGCGCACGCGGTTGCGCGCGGCGTCGGCCGCGGCGTCCGCCGCGAAGACCCGGGAGGAGACGAGCTCCGGGCGGACCGCCAGCGCGCGGTCGGTCGCCGCCTGTGCCTCTTCGTCCTCCTCCTGCTGGGCCCGCAGGCGCGCCATCCCCAGGAGCGCGCGGATCGCCCTCGGGTCGCGGCGCACGGCCTCTCCGAGCGCCTCCTCGGCGCCGTCCTCGTCGTCTTCCTCGAGGGCGGCGTAGCCGCGCCAGATCAGGTCCGCGACGGCGCGGCGCTCCGGCCCGCGGGTCGGGGGCGGGAGGCCCGTCGAGAACCCCGTCGCCGTGAGCAGGTGGCGCACCCAGGGCTCGACGGCGGCGCCGAGGCCGCCGCGCTCGCTCGACCAGCTCGCCTGCCAGACCACGGCCCCGGTGGCGACCGCCAGGGCGCGCAGCTCGGCCCGGGGCCCGCCTTCTCCCTCCGACACGTCGACGAGGAGGACGTGCGTCAGCGCCCGCCGGGCGGCGAGCTTCAGCGCGTCCGCGGCGTCGTCGGCGTCGGCGAGCGCGTCGATGAGCGGCTCGCGCTCGCCGGCGAAGCCGGTCGCGCCGAGGGGCTCGACCCGCGGTGCGGCGAGCAGCGCGCCGACGAGGCGCTCCTCGAGCTCGCTGACGGCTCGCTCGACGCGTTCGCCCTCGTCGAGGCCCTCGCCGACGACGGCGATCCGCATCCGCCCCGGGCCGCGCGTCGCGCAGCCCGTCAGCGCCGCCGTGAGCAGCACGAGGACGACGGTGGCGGCGCGGAGGGTGCGGTGTGGGTTCATCGGGGCGTATGGGGGTGCGTGACGTCGGTTGTCGCACCCCGCAAAGACGGCGTAAAGCCAGCGCTCGTGGGCGGGGCGCCCCCGTCCAACGCGCCGCGGCGCGGCTTTGTGCCGGCCGGATCAGCGCGCGAAGACCTGCAGCTCGGCGCTGGCGGCGGCGGACGCGCGGCGCAGCTCGCCGAGGCAGCGGGCGCAGTCGGCGTCGTCGCGCGCGGCGGCGGCGGCCTCGAGCCGCGCCGAGAGCTGGCTCACCCGCATGGAGCCGAACATGGCGCTCGACGACTTGAGGCTGTGGGCGTTGCGCTCGGCGGTCGTGAGGTCCCCGGCCGCGAGCGCGGCCTCGATGCCGCTCACGAGGGCGTCGGCCTGGCCGAGGTGCTTCGCGATGAGCCCGCTGAGCCGCGTCGGCTCGCCTCCGAGCACGAAGAGGAGCTTCGCGAGGGGCGCGGGGAGCGGTGACGCCTCGGTGGGCGGCGGGGTCGCCGGAGCGACGACGAGCCCCGCCCCCGCGCCGCAGGCGGCCAGGGCCGTGCCGATGTCGTCGAAGGAGACGGGCTTGCCGATGAAGCCGTCCATACCGGCCTCCCGCGCGCGCACCCGGTGCTCGGGGAGGACGTTCGCGGTGAGCGCGAAGATGCGGGGCTGCCGATCCCTGGGCAGCTCGGCGCGGATCCGGCGCGTCGCCTCGAGGCCGTCGATCCCGGGCATGCGCAGGTCCATCAGGATGAGGTCGTAGGCGCGCGCGCCGACGGCGGCCAGCACCTCCTCGCCGTCGACGGCGACGTCGGCGTCGTAGCCGAAGGCCGCGAGCATCCCGACCACCACCTCGCGGCTCACCTCGGTGTCCTCGGCGACCAGGATGGCGAGCGGGTAGCGCTCACCGAGGGTCGGGTCGACGGTCGGCGCCACGTCCGAGACGTAGCGCTCGCGCGTGGACCGCTCGAGCGGGAGCGTCAGGACGAAGACCGAGCCCGCCCCGACCTGGCTCCGGACCTCGAGCTCGCCGCCGAGCATGCGCGCCAGGTGTCGCGCGATGGTGAGGCCCAGCCCGGTGCCGCCGTGGCGTCGGGGCGAGCCGTCGCTGAGCTGGGTGAAGGCGTCGAAGAGGATGGAGAGCTTGTCCTCGGGGATGCCGACGCCGGTGTCGCGGACCTCGATCCGGAGCGTGTCGTCGCGGTCCAGGGTGGCGTGGACGGAGACGCGACCGCGGTCGGTGAACTTGATGGCGTTGCCGACCAGGTTGTGGAGGACCTGGCGAACCCGGGCGCCGTCGCCCATGAGGTTCGTCGGGACGTCGTCGTCGACCTCGGTGATGAGCTCGAGGCCCTTGTCCGCCGCGATCGGCGCCGCCAGCGCGGCCACCTCCTCGATGACGCGCCGGACGGACCACGGGGCGTGGGCGATGCGGATCCCGCCGGACTCGATCTTCGAGAGGTCGAGGATCTCGTCGACGATGGCGAGGAGCGCGCGGCCGCTGCGCTCGAGGGTGCGGACCATGTGGGCCTGGCCGTCGTCGAGGGGCGTGCGCGCGAGGAGCGCGGTCATCCCGACGACGCCGTTGAGGGGGGTGCGCACCTCGTGGCTCATGTTGGCGAGGAAGTCGCTCTTGACGCGGACGGCGTCGATGGCCGCGTCCCGTGCGAGCTCGAGGGCGCGGGCCTGCTCGCGGATGTGGCGCTCGCGGGCGACGATGGCGGCGACCTGGCGCTCGCTCGTCCGTCGGGCCGTCACGGTGAAGGCGAAGACCACCGCGACGAGCCCCCCGAGGCCGAGCAGGCGCATCACGTCCGCGCCCACGGCGGCGGGCTCCGCGACGGCCAGCGGGGGCAGCCAGACCGCCAGGGCGAGGACCCCGACGGCGGCGACGGTCCAGCCGAGCGCGGCGCGCGCCCCCGCGAGGTGCCCCACGAAGAGGGG
>SBGO01000048.1 GCA_006226565.1 Deltaproteobacteria bacterium
CGGCACGTCGAGCTCGGCCGCGCCGTGCTGGCCGACAACGACGCCCGCGCCGACGCCAACCGCCGCTGGCTCGCCGCCCGCGGCGTCCGCATGGTGGACCTGATCTCCTCGCCCGGCAGCGGCAAGACGGCGCTCCTCGAGGCGACCCTCGACGCGCTGTCCGAGCGCCTGCGGGTCGCCGTCATCGTCGGCGACCCGGAGACCGACAACGACGCCCGCCGCCTCCGCGGGTACGGCGCCGAGGTGCGCCAGGTCGAGACGGCCGGCGCGTGCCACCTCGACGCCTCCCACGTCACGCGGCACCTCGACGAGCTCGCCGGCGACGGCCTCGACCTGCTCGTCGTCGAGAACGTCGGCAACCTCGTGTGCCCGGCGGCCTTCGACCTCGGCCAGTCCGCGCGCGTCGCGCTCCTCAGCGTGACCGAGGGCGAGGACAAGCCGCTCAAGTACCCGGCGCTCTTCCACCGCGCGGACGCGGTCGTGCTGACGAAGTGCGACCTGATCCCGCACCTCCGCTGGGACCGCGAGGCGTGCCTCGCGAACCTCCGACAGGTCCGCCCGGACGTCCGCGTCTTCGAGGTGAGCGCCTGGACGGGCGCCGGCCTCGACGCGTGGACCGCGTATCTGGCGGGGGAGGGCGTGTGACCCCGCGCACCCCCGGCCCGGCGGGCCACAGCGTCTTCCGCTGGTGGACCCCGAACGACGGCGACGAGATCCGCCTCCGCCGGCGCGAGCTCCAGGACCGCATCTGGTGGAGCGTCATGGTCCGCTGGGGCTTCGTCGTCCTCGGCGCCGTCGGCACCGCGCTCGCCGCGCTCGATCTCCTGCCGGTCGACGTCTCCGCGCCGCTCCTCGGCGGCGCGACGGTCGGCCTGGCGGTCACCAACCTCGTCTACTCGCTCATCGGCGGCCGCGTCCGCGACGGCAGCATCCCGCGCCTGACCCCGCGCCGCTTCCTGCTCGTCGAGGTGAGCACCGACTTCGCCGTCCTGAGCGTGCTGACCTACGCCCTCGGCACCATCGAGACGCCGACGGTCGCGCTCTACCTGGCCAACATCGTGCTCCTGACGCTGCACTGCACCTGGAAGCAGAGCTTCGTCATGACCCTGGTCGCCGCCGTCTTCGCGTCCGCGCCGGTGGTCCTCACCGGGACCGGCGTCCTCCCGGTGCAGAGCGTCCTCGACAGCGATCTCCCGCAGCGCCTCGCCGACAACGCGACGCTGATGACCGGCTACGTGCTCGGCGTCTTCATCATCTTCGTGACCTGCTGGTACGTGGTCGCGCAGCTCGCGGCCGGGCTCCAGACGCGCGAGCGGCGGCTCCAGGAGGACTACGACCGCGTGGTGAAGGTCGGCGAGCAGAAGAGCCGCGCGACCCTGCGGGCGACCCACGAGCTGAAGGCGCCGCTGGCGGCCATCAAGAGCTACGTCTACACGATGCGCGACGGCTACACCGGCGAGCTCGCGCCGGGGACGCGCAAGGTCATCCTGCGCATCGGGGAGCGCTGCGATCTGCTGGCCCACCGCATCTCGCAGATCATCCACCTCGCCAACCTCAAGAGCCTCGAGCAGAGCCAGCTCAACTTCGAGCGCATCGAGCTGCCCGCGGTCTTCGCCGAGGAGGTCGAGGAGGCTGCCATCCAGGGGCGGGCGCGCGGCGTCGAGATCGCCTGGTCGGCCCGGTCGGTCCCGTCGGCGCCGATCATGGCGTCGGTGCCGGAGCTCCGGGCGATGCTGTCGAACCTGCTCGTCAACGCCGTCGACTACTCGCGCGAGGGCGGGCAGGTGACGGTGGAGGTGACGGCCGACGCCGGCGGCGTGCACTGCGCCGTCGTCGACCACGGGATCGGGATCCCGCCCGAGAACGTCGGGCGCATCTTCGAAGACCACTTCCGTTCGGACAACGCCGTCCGCCACCGGCCCAACGGTTCGGGCCTGGGGATGGCGATCGTGGCCGAGGTCGTGCGCCTGCATGAGGCGCAGATCAGCGTCACGAGCAAGCTCGAGGAGGGCACGACGATGATCGTGACCTTCCCACACCCTGACGCGTTCCGCCGCGGCGAGTGGCGGGACGCGGCCACGCCAAAAGAGAGGCAGTGATGGCGCGCATCCTGATGATCGATGACGACCCGGACATCGTCGAGAGCCTGCGGATGGTGCTCGAGGCGCACGGGCACGAGGTGCACGAGCTCGCGAGCACGCGGCACGTGGTGACGGACGTCGAGCGCGTGGCGCCCGACCTCATCATCCTCGACGTGATGTTCCCGGAGGACCCGCAGGCCGGCTTCAAGGCGGCGCGCCTGCTCCACCAGACGCCGTCGGTGAGCGACATCCCGGTGATCCTGCTGTCGGCGGTGAACCAGCGGAGCCGGCTGGCCTTCGCCTTCAGCGACGACGACATCTCCGACGACTTCATGCCGGTGCGGCGCTTCATCGAGAAGCCCATCGAGCCGCAGCGGCTGCTCGAGCTCGTCGCCGAGCTGTTGGGTTGAAGAACGCGGCGAACGCTGCGACACCTGAAGCCCCACAACCACGACAGGAGCGCCTCATGCCCCTCCCCAAGGTCGGCGACAGCGCCAGCCTCGACAAGGTGATCACCGCGCAGGACCTCGAGCTCTTCGGTCAGGTCTCCCTCGACCGGAACCCGGTGCACTTCGACGAGGAGTTCGCCAAGGGCACCCGCTTCGGCGGCCGCATCGCCCACGGGATGATCACCGCCGGGCTCATCAGCGGCGTCATCGGCAACCAGCTGCCGGGCCCCGGCAGCATCTACCTGTCGCAGACGCTGAAGTTCCGCGCGCCCGTCCGCATCGGCGACACCGTGACGGCCACGGTCACGGTGACGGCGGTGTTCGAGGACAAGCCCATCGTCACCCTCGACACGGTCGCCACCAACCAGGACGGCGTGGTCCTCGTCAAGGGTGAGGCGACCATCCTCGTCGACGGCTGAGTGGGTGCCCCGCCCGCAGTCCCTCG
>SBGO01000200.1 GCA_006226565.1 Deltaproteobacteria bacterium
CGGGGTCGTCGCGCACGATGGCCGCCAGAGCGGCCTCGGCGCCCTCCCCGCCGCGGGAGAGGCGGCGGCCGAGGCCCACCGCGGCGCGCGTCAACGTCGCCAGGGCCTCGGGGTCGGTGACGAGCCCGCGGCGCTGCTCGACGAAGCTCCCGTCGCGCACCTCGCCCCCGTGCTCGCCGACGAGGACGTTCAGGTGGGCGCGGGAGGCGGCGCCGAGGCGCGACAGCGTGTCGAAGCGGTCGACGCCACGCACGACCACGTTGGCGTCGAGGACCGGATCGGCGGTGAGCACCTCGCGGGAGCCGCCGAGGGCGTCGCCGAGGGTCGCGAGGAAGCCCTGGGAGCGCGCGCGGGTGTCGTCCCGCGGGCGCACTGAGAGCTCCTTGCGCCACCCGCCGGACACGCGGATCTGCGTGTAGAGCAGGGGATCCTCGTCGCGTCCGCGGCGGCGGCGACCGCGCTCGCGGACGTGGCGGACCTCGACCGCGAGGCCGTCGACCTGGCCGTGGGCGCGCGGGCTCCTCATGAGCCCCCCAGGCTCGAAGTCGAGGCCGAGCACGTCGGCGGTGTGGCGGACCGCCCGGCGGAAGGCGCGCGAGCGGTGGATCGCGACCGTCAGGGCCACCCCCATGAGGCCCGCGAAGCCCGCGAGAACCAGCGCGACGACCGTCTCCATACCCGCGTCTTAGCACCGCGCCGCGCGACCGGCGACCCCCGGCCCCTGGGTTGGTGGGCGCCCCCAGCTGCGGTAGTCTTCCGGACATGGTCAGCGTACCCCGCCCCCGCACCGCCACCTACGACGACTACCTCGCCCTCCCGGACGACCAGAGGGCCGAGCTCATCGACGGCGTGCTCTACCTGATGAGCGGCCCGAAAGGACGGCATGTCCGCGCGGCAAGCAATCTCGGGGCTCAGTTGGGGTTCCGATTCGGACTCAGTGACGGTCCATCTGGCGACAACCCTGGTGGCTGGTGGATCTTGAGCGAGCCCGAGGTGCACCTGCGCCTCGATCGCCGCGTGGTCCGCCCGGACCTGGCCGGCTGGGACCGTGAGCGCATGCCCGCACCGCCGGTGGACAACCACAAATTCACCGTCATCCCCGACTGGATCTGTGAGGTCCTGTCGCCGAGCACGGCGGGCAAGGACAACATCGTCAAGATGCCGAAGTATCGCGAGGCGGGGGTCCAGTGGGCGTGGATCGTCGACCCCGTGGCTCAGCGCGTCGACGTCTTCCGGGCGGGCGACGGCGAGTGGGAGGAGAAGGGCGGCTTCGAGGGCGCCATCGTCGCGCGTATTCCGCCCTTCGACGCCGTCGAGATCGACCTCGGCCCGCTCTGGGGCTGACGGAGCCCCTGTCCCACTGTCCTGTCCCGCGCTGTCCCGTGGGACGGTCGTGAGACGGGCGTTGCCGCCACAACACCCCGAAATGCCTTGATTGGCGTGTTGGCACGCCGCGTGCTCCTCATCCGGCGCGCGCCGCGGCGCCGTGCCCCGAAGACCCAGGAATGACCTTGCTCGCCGACCTCGACCGCCTCCTTCACGAACGCTTCGGCTTCCCCGGCTTCCGCCCCGGGCAGCGCGAGGCCATCGAGACCCTGCTGACCGACGGGGCGCTCCTCTGCATCCAGCCGACGGGCTACGGCAAGTCGCTCCTCTACCAGCTCCCCGCCGCGGCCCTCGACGGCGTGACCGTGGTCATCTCGCCGCTCCTCGCGCTGATGCGCGATCAGCTCGGGCAGCTGAACGAGCGCTTCGGGATCCCCGCCGCGAGCCTCAACAGCGACCAGACCCCAGAGGAGAACGACGCCGTCGAGGCCGCCGCCCGCGCCGGCCGGCTGCGGATCCTCTTCGTCTCCCCCGAGCAGCTCGAGCGCCTCGACCGCGTCGAGCTCCTCGCCGCCCTCCCCCTCGCCCTCGTCGTGATCGACGAGGCCCACTGCATCTCGACCTGGGGCCACGACTTCCGCCCCGCCTACCGCCAGATCGCGCTCCTCCTCCGCACCCTCTCCGAGCGCCGCCCGCCCGGCGCCGACCCCGCCCGCGTCCTCGCGCTCACGGCCACCGCCGACGCGCGGACCGAGGCCGACATCCGCGCCCAGCTCGAGGCCGCCCGCGACCGGCCGATCGCCGTCCAGCGCCGCAGCATGGACCGCCCGAACCTCGCGCTGGCGGTCCAGCGCGTCGCCTCCTTCGAGGACAAGCTCGCCTGGCTCGCCCGGGAGCTGCCGCGGATGCCCGGCCCGGGCCTCCTCTACTGCGCCACCCGCGACAACACCGAGGTCGTCGCCGAGTACCTCCGCGGGGCCCTCGGCGACGGCCGCGTCGCCGCCTACCACGCCGGCCTCGCCCCCGACGCCAAGCGCGCGCTCCAGGCCCGCTTCCTGGCCGGCGACTTCACCGCCATCGCCGCCACCAACGCCCTCGGGATGGGCATCGACAAGGGCGACCTGCGCTACGTCGTCCACGTCGACGTGCCCGGCTCGATCACCGCCTACTACCAGGAGGTCGGGCGCGCCGGCCGGGACGGGCAGCCCGCCCGCGGAGTCCTCCTCTTCGACCCGGCGGACCTGCGCATCCAGGAGTACTTCATCCAGTCCGCGCAGCCGACCGTCGCCGACTTCGACGCGGTGCTGCGCGTCGTGGGCGAGCGCGTCAGCGCCGGCGAGCCGCCGCGGCTCAACACGATCCGCGCCGCCAGCGGCCTCCACCCGACCCGCGTGACCGTGGTCCTCGCGGAGCTCATCGAGCAGGGCTTCCTCGAGAAGCGCCTCGTCGGCCGCGCGCAGACCTACGCCCCGACGGGGCGCGCCGGCGCGCCGGACCTCGGCCGCTACGAGCGCCAGGAGGCCGTCCGCCGGCGGGAGCTGGCGGCGATGCGCGCCTACGCCGAGGAGCGCGGGACCTGCGCGATGCAGACGCTCCGCCGGGCGCTCGGTGACGACCACGCCGAGCGGTGTGGGCG
>SBGO01000064.1 GCA_006226565.1 Deltaproteobacteria bacterium
CGGAGCGCCCACGCCACGCCGACGCCGCCCGCGCCGGCGCCGAGGATGACGACGGTCTGATCGCGCAGGCGCTGCCCGAGCCGCGCGCACGCGGTCTGGACGCCGGCCAGCGCGACGGCGCCGGTCCCCTGGATGTCGTCGTTGAAGGACGGGAGGCGGTCGCGGTAGCGGTGGAGCACCTCGTAGGCCACGTCCTTGGCCAGGTCCTCCCATTGGACGACCGCGTTCGGCCAGCGCTCCTCGACCATGGTCACGAACTTCTCGACGAAGTCCATGTACTCGGCGCCGGTCAGCCGCTGGTGGGGGACGCCGAGGTAGAACGGGTCGTGGCGCAGGTCGTCACGGGTCGTGCCGACGTCGAGGCTGATGGGGAGGGTGTGGAAGGGGCTCACGCCGCCGCCGACCGTGTAGAGCGCGAGCTTTCCGATGGGGATCGCCAGGCCGCCGTACCCCTGATCCCCGATGCCGAGGATGGCGGAGTTGTCGGTCACGACGATCATCCGCACGTCCTCGAGGGGGTAGTTCCGCGCCACGTCGCGCCAGCGGTAGATGTTGGCGGTCGAGAGCGAGAGCCCGCGCGGCGTCTGGTAGAGCGCGTTGAACTGGCGCACCGCGTCACCGACCGTCGGGGTGTAGACGACCGGGGACATCTCCTCGAGGTGGTCGGCGAGGAGGGCGAAGAAGAGGACCTCGTTTCGCTCCTGGAGCTGGCGGAGGTACTGGTACTTGTCGATCGGCGACGACAGCACGCGGTAGCCGGCGTAGACGCGGGCGAGCTGCTCGTCGAGCGTGGAGGTCTTCGGGGGCAGGAGCCCCTCGAGACCCAGGGCATCGCGCTCGGCTGGCGTGAACGCGATGCCCTTGTTGGTCAGGGGGTGGCGGAGCAGCGCGTAGCCCTTGCGGTACACCACCAGCCGCCTGTTCGCCCCGTCGTCGTCCTCGATGATGTCGTAATAGGGCGAAATCTGGCGGGTTCTCATGTGTTCTCCAGCGCCTCCAGGACGCGCTCGGTCATGCCCTGGGTCGAGAGATCCCCGCCCAGGTCCTTGGTCCGCGCCCCGCCCTCGATGGCGGCGGTCACGGCGTCCTCGATGGCCACGGCCGCCTCCTCGCGGTCGAGGCTGTGGCGCAGCAGCATGGCCGCGCTCAGGATGGTGCCCACGGGGTTCGCGATGCCCATCCCGGCGATGTCCGGGGCGGAGCCGTGGATCGGCTCGTACATCCCGGGGCCGCCGTCGCCCAGGGACGCGCTCGGCAGGAGCCCCAGGGAGCCGACGAAGACCGCCGCCTCGTCGCTGAGGATGTCGCCGAACATGTTCTCGGTCACGACCACGTCGAAGTCGCCGGGATCGGTCACCAGGCGCATGGCGGTCGAGTCCACCAGGCGGTGCTCGACGATGACGCCGCGGTGCTCGACGGCGACCTCGTCGACGACCTTGCGCCACAGGCGCGAGGTGGCGAGGACGTTGGCCTTGTCGACGCTCGTGAGCTTGCCCCGGCGCTTGGCGGCGATCTTGAAGGCCAGGCGCACGATGCGGCGGATCTCGCCGTCGGTGTACTCGCAGGTGTCCACCGCGCGCCGCCCGCCGTCGCGGGTGTCCTCGGTGAAGCGCGGCTGGCCGAAGTAGATGCCGCCCGTCAGCTCGCGCACGAAGAGGATGTTCACGCCGGCCAGCCGGTCCGACTTCAGCGGCGAGGCGGCCGCCAGGGCCGCGTAGGGGCGTACCGGGCGCAGGTTCGCGTAGAGGCCGAGGGCGCGGCGGATGCCGAGGAGCCCCTGCTCGGGGCGGTGGCGCGCCTTCGGATCGTCCCAGCGCGGGCCGCCGACGGCGCCGAGCAGGATGGCGTCGGCGTTCTTGCATGCCTCGATGGTCGCGTCCGGGAGCGGCTCACCCGCCTCGTCGATGGCGGCGCCGCCGATGAGCTGCTCCTCGTAGGCGAGCCGGAAGCCGAAGCGGGACGACACGGCGTCGAGCACCTGCCGGGCGGCGACCACCACCTCGGGACCGATGCCGTCACCGGGCAACACCACGATTCGTCGGGTCATGCGCTCTCCCCATGCGATGGCGCCTGCTCGTAGGCGCGGATGGCCGATTCGAAGGACAGGAGGTAGCCGAGCTCGTCGACCCCCTCGAGGAGGCAGTGGCGCGCGAAGGGGTCGACGGTGAAGTCGACGGGCGCCACGCCGGGCGCGGACAGCCGCTGGGCCTCGAGGTCGATGGTGATCTCCGTCTCCGGGGCCGCGGCGAGCTGGGCGAACAGCGCGCGGTGGGTCTCGGGCGGGACGACGACCGGCAGGAGCCCGTTCTTGAGGCTGTTGTTCTTGAAGATGTCGGCGAAGCTGGTCGAGACGATGGCGCGGAAGCCCCAGGCGACCAGCGCCCACGGGGCGTGCTCGCGCGAGCTGCCGCAGCCGAAGTTGTCGCCGGCGACGAGCACGCGCGCCTTGCGGGCGCCGGGCTGGTTCAGGATGAAGCCCGGGTCCTTGCGCCAGTCGTTGAAGAGCGCGTCCGCGAGGCCCTCCTTGGAGGTCCCGCGGAGGAAGCGCGCCGGGGTGATCTGGTCGGTGTCGACGTTCTCGTGCGGCAGCGGCAGCGCCCGCGACACGAGCGGTACGGGATAGCGGTTCATCGGCTCCCTCAGCGCTCTGCGAGCGTGCGTGGGTCGGTGACGCGGCCGGTGACCGCGCAGGCGGCGGCGGTCGCGGGCGACGCGAGGAAGGTGCGCGAGCCCGGGCCCTGCCGGCCCTCGAAGTTGCGGTTCGAGGTGCTGACGGCGACCTGGCCGCGGGGGACGAAGTCGCCGTTCATCGCGATGCAGAGCGAGCAGCCGGGGTCGTGCCACTCGGCGCCGGCGGCGCGGACGATCTGGTCGAGGCCCTCGGCCTCGGCGTCGGCCTTGACGCGCTCGCTGCCGGGGACGACCAGCATCCGCACGCCGTCGGCGACCTTGCGGCCGTCGAGGATGGCGGCGGCGGCGCGCAGGTCCGACAGCCGCGAGTTGGTGCACGAGCCGACGAAGACCACGTCCACGGGCTTGCCGAGGAGCGGCGCGCCGGCCTCGAGCTTCATGTAGTCGAGCGCCTTCTGGGTCGCGGCCGCGGTGGACGCGTCGGCGGCGTCGGCGGGCGACGGGACGGGCTGGGTGATGCCGATGCCCATGCCCGGGTTGGTGCCCCAGGTGATCATCGGCTCGAGGGTCGCCGCGTCGATGACGAGGCGCTTGGCGAAGGTCGCGCCGGGGTCGGTCCGGAGCTCGCGCCAGCGCGCCACGGCGGCGTCCCAGGCGGCGCCCTTCGGCGCGTGGTCGCGCGACTTCAGCCACGCGAAGGTGACGTCGTCGGGGGCGACCATGCCGGCCCGCGCGCCGGCCTCGATCGACATATTGCAGAGGGTCATGCGGCCCTCCATGTCGAGGGCCTCGATGGCGGCGCCGCGGTACTCGAAGACGCAGCCCGTGCCGCCGCCGATGCCGAGCTCGGCCACCACCCGCAGGATGATGTCCTTGGCGGTGACGCCCGGCGGGAGCTCGCCGTCGACGCGGATCTCGAACGGCTCGGGGCGGCGCTGGAGGAGGCACTGCGTCGCCAGGACGTGGCCGACCTCGCTGGTGCCGATGCCGAAGGCCAGGGCGCCGACGGCGCCGTGGGTCGAGGTGTGGCTGTCGCCGCAGACGATCGTCATCCCGGGCTGGCTGAAGCCGAGCTCGGGGCCGATGACGTGGACGATGCCGCGCCGCGCGTCGCCGAGGGCGAAGAGCGGCACGCCGTGCTCGGCGCAGTTCCGCTCGAGCGTCGAGAGCGTCGCGCGCGCCGTGTCGTCGAGCGCGCTGCGGGGCGACGTCGGCGTGATGTGGTCCATCGTGGCCACAGTGCGGTCGGGCCGCCGGACCTTCAGGCCCCGCTCCTTCAAGGTCGCGAATGCGGGCGCCGACGTGACCTCGTGGACGAGGTGCAGGTCGATGTAGAGCACGGCCGGCGAGCCGGGCTCGTGCGCCACGACGTGCGCATCCCAGACCTTGTCGAAGAGCGTCCTGGGTGAGTCGCTCATGTCTTCCCCTCGTGTTGCGCCCCGCGTGGTGCGGGCGAGGCGCGACGTTCATGTCAATCGCGCGTTGCCCCCCGCGCGTCCAGCACAATGCGTCCGGAAAGTGTGATGGGTTGGGGTCTGACCCCAACTCATCACATTTCTCTAGGCGCCGACCTTGAGCTCGTCCTCGCCGGTGTGCTCGGGGCTCTGGGCGCTCGCCTGGAGGAGCCGGTTGAGGGCGCCGAGGTAGGCCTTGGCGCTCGCCACGATGATGTCGGTGTCGGCGCCGTGACCGTGGAAGACCCAGGGCTGGGCCTGCCCCTGCGCGGTGACGCGGGTGTCCTCGGACTGGCCGCGGATCCGCACCGACACCTCGCCGATCGCGTCGATGCCCTCGGTGACGCCCTGCACGAGGTACTCGAGCAGCTGGCACTCGGTCTCGACGACGCCGTCGATGGCCTTGTAGGTCGCGTCCACCGGGCCCGTGCCGACCGCGGCGCGGACGTGGGTGTGGCCGTCCGGCCCGACGAGCCGCACCGTCGCCGTCGGGAGCCCCATCGAGCCGCACGCGACCTGCAGCCCGTCGAGGGTGTAGAGCGGCGCCGCCTGGTAGAGCTCGCTCGCGACGAGCGCCTCGAGGTCGGCGTCGGTCAGGTACTTCTTCTTGTCGGCGAGCGCCTTGAAGCGCTCGAAGGCGCGGTCGAGCTCCTCGCCCTCGATGGCGTGCCCGAGCTCGCGCAGGCGCACGGCGAACGCGTGGCGCCCCGAGTGCTTTCCGAGGACGAGCCGCGTCTGGGCCGCGCCGACCGTCTCCGGCCGCATGATCTCGTAGGTCTCGGTGTGCTTGAGCATCCCGTCCTGGTGGATGCCCGCCTCGTGCGCGAAGGCGTTGGCGCCGACGATGGCCTTGTTCGGCTGCACGGTCATGCCCGTCACGGTCGAGACGAGCTTGCTCATGCGCGCGAGCTGCGTCGTGTCGACCCCGGTCCGGAGCCCGAACATCGCCCGGCGCGTGTGGAGCGCCATCACGACCTCTTCGAGGGCCGTGTTGCCGGCGCGCTCGCCGATGCCGTTGATGGTCACCTCGGCCTGCCGCGCCCCGGCCTTCAGCCCGGCCAGGGTGTTCGCCGTCGCGAGCCCGAGGTCGTTGTGGCAGTGGACGCTGAGGATGACGTCGTCGATGCCCGGGACGTTGGCGACGAGGTGCGCGATGCGCGCGCCGAACTCGTCCGGGGTCGTGTAGCCGACGGTGTCGGGGATGTTGATGGTCGTCGCGCCCGCGCCGATGGCGGCCGTGACCGCCTCGACGAGGAAGTCGAGCTCGGTCCGCCCGGCGTCCTCGGCGCTGAACTCGATGTCCTCGCACAGGGACCGCGCGAAGCCGACCATCTTCTTGATGCGCTCGAGCACCTGCGCCTTGTCCATCCGCAGCTTGTGCTCGCGGTGGATGGGCGAGGTCGCGATGAAGGTGTGGATGCGCGGGTGCGCCGCCGGCTCGACCGCCGTCCACGCCCGCTGGATGTCCTTCTCGTGGGCCCGCGCGAGGCCGCAGATGAGGGGCGGCTCGGCCGACGGGCGCCCGGGGATGGGCGCGTCACCCACCCGCCGGGCGATCGTCTGGACCGCCTTCCAGTCGTCCGGCGAGGCCGCCGGGAACCCGGTCTCGATGACGTCCACCCCGAGGCGGGCGAGCGCCCGAGCGACCTCGAGCTTCTCGCCCGACGTCATGGTCGCGCCCGGCGATTGCTCGCCGTCGCGCAGCGTCGTGTCGAAGATGCGCACGTAGTCGTTGGCCACGTCGTCCTCCTTGGGGCCGGAGACACCCCGACCCGGGCTCCAGCGCCCCCGAAGCTAGTCGATCTCGACCGCGTTGACGAACGTCATCATGGCGCGGAGCTTCTTGCCGACCTGCTCGATGGGCTGCTCGCGCTCCGCCGCGCGGGTCGCGTCGAAGCTCGGGCGCCCGGTCTTGTTCTCGGCGATCCACCGCGTCGCGAAGGTGCCGTCCTGGATCTCGGCGAGGAGCTTGCCCATCTCGGCCTTCACGCCGTCGTCGATGAGGCGCGGCCCGGCCACGTAGTCGCCGTACTCGGCCGTGTCGCTGATCGAGTAGCGCATGTAGTTGAGGCCGCCGCGGTACATCAGGTCCACGATGAGCTTCAGCTCGTGCATGCACTCGAAGTAGGCGACCTCGGGCTGGTAGCCGGCGTTGACGAGGGTCTCGAAGCCGGCCTTCACGAGGTGGCTCACGCCGCCGCAGAGCACGGCCTGCTCGCCGAAGAGGTCGGTCTCGGTCTCCTCGGAGAAGGTCGTCGTCAGCACGCCCGCGCGCCCCGAGCCGATGCCGCACGCGTAGCTCAGCGCGAGCGCGTCGGCCTCGCCGCTGGCGTCCTGGTGGACGGCGAGGAGCGCCGGCACGCCGCCGCCCTCCTGGAAGGTCTCGCGCACGCGGTGGCCCGGGCTCTTCGGCGCGATCATCGACACGTCGACGTTCTCCGGCGGCGTGACGGTGCCGTAGCGGATGTTGAACCCGTGGGCGAACATCAGGGTCTTGCCGGCGCCGAGGTGCGGCGCGATGTGCTCCTCGTAGATCGCCGGCTGCTTGGTGTCGGGGGCGAGGATCATGATGACGTCGGCCTCGGCGGCCGCCGTCGCGACGTCCACGGCGCGCAGGCCGTCGCGCTCGACCTTGGCGCGGCTCGGCGAGCCGGCGGCGAGCCCGACGCGGACGTCCACGCCGCTCTCGTGCAGGTTGAGGGCGTGGGCGTGGCCCTGCGAGCCGTAGCCGATGATCGCGACCTTCTTGGCGCGGATGAGGGCGAGATCGCCGTCCTTGTCGTAGCGAATGGTGACCATCTGTCTTCTCCAGTGTCTCAGGCGACCAGGGTCGGCCGGTTCTCGTTGCGGCGGTCCACGGCGGGCTCGACGCCGCGGGTCATGGCGATGGCGCCGGACTGGACCATCTCCTCGATGCCGTACCCCTCGAGCACGGTGACGAGGCCCCTGATCTTGCCCGGGGCCCCGGTGATCTCGATGACCAGGTTCTCGGGCCCGACGTCGACGACGCGGGCGCGGAAGACCTCGCAGAGGCGCACGATCTCGTCGCGGGTCTCGCGGTTGGCGTGCACCTTGATGAGCGCGAGGTCGCGCACGAGGCTCGCCTTGTGCGTGATGTCGTCGACCTCGAGCACGTTGACGAGCTTGTAGAGGTTGGCCTCGATGCGCTTGGCGGTGTCGTGGTCGGCGTGACACACGACGGTCATGCGCGAGACGCCCTTCTCGTGGGTCTGCCCGACGTTGAGGGACTCGATGTTGTAGGCGCGGCGCCGGAAGAGGGAGGCGACGCGGTTGAGGACGCCGGGCTGGTCCTCGACCCAGACGACGAAGGTGCGCTTGTGGGTGTCGCTGCTCACTGGTCCTCTCCGGTCTCGTAGATGGGGTTGTGGGCCGCGGGCGAGCCGTCGACCTTGTGGGGGCGCTTGATCATGTCGTGGAGGTCGGCGCCGGCGGGCACCATCGGGTAGACGGCGTCCTCCTGCTCGACGCGGAAGTCGACGACGACGGTGCCGGGGTGGGCCTCGGCGGCCGCGACGGCCTCCGCCACCCCCGCGCGGGTCGTCACGCGCAGGCCCTTGAGGCCGTGGGCGTCAGCGAGCTTGACGAAGTCGGGGCTCACGATGGGCGTGGCCACGTAGCGGCCGCCGTAGAAGAACTCCTGCCACTGGCGGACCATCCCGAGGTAGCCGTTGTTGATGATGGCGATGTTGAGCTTGAGGTTTTCCTGCACGCAGGTGGACAGCTCGGCCGCCGTCATCTGGAAGCCGCCGTCGCCGACGATGACCCAGATGTTGTCCTCGCTCCGGGCGAAGCGCGCGCCGATGGCGGCGGGCAGGCCGAAGCCCATGGTCCCGAGGCCGCCCGAGGTGACGAGCGTGCGCGGCTGCTCGTGGTGGTAGTACTGCGCCTCCCACATCTGGTGCTGGCCGACGTCCGTCACGATGAGGGCCTTGCCCGCGGTGTGGCGCCACAGGTCGTGGATGACGTGGGCCGCGTAGAGCTTGCCGAGGTCGGGCAGGTGCTTGATGTCGCGCACCGCGGAGTCGCCCTTGAGCTCGTCGATGCGGGCGAGCCAGCCGGGGCGCTCGACCTTCTCGAGGTGCGGCGTGAGCTCGCGGAGCACCTCGCCGACGTCGCCGATGATGGGCACGTCGACCTTCACGTTCTTGTTGATCTCGCTCGGGTCGAGCTCGATGTGGATCTTGCGCGCGCCCGACGCGTAGGTCTTGAGGTTGCCGGTGACGCGGTCGTCGAAGCGCATCCCGGCGGCGATGAGGAGGTCGGCCTCCTGGATGGCCGTGTTCACCCAGGCCTCGCCGTGCATGCCCATCATGCCGAGGTTGCGCGGGTGGCTGGCGGGCAGGCCGCCGAGGCCGAGCAGGGTGCAGGCGACGGGGACGTCGGTCGCGTCGACGAAGGCGCGCAGGATGTCGCTCGCGCCCGCCTTGATGATCCCCTGGCCGGCCAGGACGATCGGCCGCTTCGCCTTGTGGATGAGGGCGATGGCCTCCTCCATGTGGGCCGGGAGCGGCGTGAAGGTCGGCCGGTAGCCGGGGAGGGTGGGCTCCTCGTCGGGCCACTCGAAGGTGCAGGTCTCCTGCAGCGCGTTCTTCGTGATGTCGACGAGGACCGGGCCCGGGCGGCCCGAGCGCGCGATGTAGAACGCCTCGCGCAGCGCCGGGGCGATGTCCTCGGCCCGGGTGATGAGGTAGTTGTGCTTGGTGATCGGCAGGGTGACGCCGGTGATGTCCGTCTCCTGGAAGGCGTCGCTGCCGAGGAGGTGCGCCGGGACCTGGCCGGTGATGCAGACGATGGGGCTCGAGTCGAGCATCGCGGTGGCGATGCCGGTCACGAGGTTGGTGGCGCCGGGCCCCGAGGTGGCGATGGCGACGCCGACCCGGCCCGAGACGCGGGCGTAGCCGTCGGCCATGTGCGCGGCGCCCTGCTCGTGGCGGGTGAGCACGTGGCGGATGGGGTACTGCACCATCGCGTCGTAGGCGGGCATGATGGCGCCGCCCGGGTAGCCGAAGCAGACATCTACGCCCTCGCGGGCGAGCGCCTCCCAGATGATCTGCGACCCGGTGAGCGCCTCACCGCGCCGGTCGGGCATGTTCTCGCGGGTGATGGGGGGGTTGGCTTCGTGTGGGCTGGCGGTCATCGGTCCACCTGGTTGCTTGAGGGGCTTCATGGGCACCAAGAAAAACCCCCGCGTCCTGGAAGGGCGCGGGGGTCGAAGGGTTCGGTCTGCTCGGAGGCTACCTCATCGACGTCCCGCGCCAGGCACGAGAAGTACGAGCCCAAGAAGGAGCGCGCCGCCGAGGGCGGTGACGAGGTTGCGCGACGGGCTGGGCAGGAGGCGCGTCATGGAGAGCAGGGTGGCGGCGATGACACGCCGTGTCAACTCCACGGGTCCAGGTTTCCGCCGCGGCCGGGACGGCGGGGCGCGGCGGGGACCTCGGCCAGATCTCGCCCGACCGGCCTGCCCCGGGGAGGGGGGCGATGTCGCGATTGCGTCGGGTCGGGGCCGCGGCGGGCGATCCGGGAGGTGGCATGCCGCGGTCCGGGGATGCGCGGGTGCGGGGACGAGAATCCACCGATTGAGCGGTCATACTTGACATGGATCATGTCTGTCGTGTCCCTTTGGGGCTCAGGGTCGGTCTCGAAACCGGAGCAAGCGCGGCCAGGCGCGTGACGAACCACGCCGTGACGTGACTCTCCTCCGGTCAGCCCCCGTGTCGGAGTCGTCGATGTCTCGAGTCCAGCAGCAGGCCGTACAGCGCAGCGCGTCCACGAAGCACCGCCAGGGCGAGGACGATGGCTCGGCGTCCGCCCCGCTCCCGTTGAACGTCGGGCCCGGCGTCGGGACGAGCAGCATCCAGGCGATGATGGCCTCGGGCGGCAACCTCGGCATGATCCAGCTCGCCGGCGGCGGCGACGGCGACGCCCAGTCGGTGCACCAGGCGGCCGCGGGCGGCATCCAGGGCGGCGGCGGGCGGCTCCCGCACGCGGCGGCGATCCAGAAGTCCTTCGGCGACCACGACGTGAGCGGCGTCCAGGCCCACGTGGGCGGGCGCGCCGCGGAGGCCAACAAGGCGATGGGCGCCGAGGCCTACGCGACCGGCAACCACGTCGCCTTCGCCAAGTCCCCGGACCTGCACACGGCGGCCCACGAGGCGGCGCACGTCGTGCAGCAGCGCGCGGGCGTGTCGCTCTCCGGCGGGGTCGGCAAGTCCGGCGACAGCCACGAGCGCCACGCCGACGCCGTGGCCGACCGCGTCGTGGCCGGCAAGTCGGCCGGCGACCTGCTCTCGCAGTACGGCGGCGGGGGCGGTGGCGCCGCCGGCGGCGTCCAGCACAAGAAGAAGAAGAAGAACGCCAAGAAGAAGAAGCCGCAGCCGCGCCAGCAGCAGACGCGGCAGCCCCCGAGCCAGGGCGGGGCGACGCCGACCACGGCGCCGACCACGACCCCGGCGCCGCCCGACGACGAGGAGGGCGGCGTCAACGTCAGCGCGAGCGCGACGACGGCCTTCGAGCTCGGCCTCTCGATCCCGATCTACGGGCCGGTGAAGCTCGAGGGCAGCATCGAGGGGAGCTACGCCGTCAAGGGCGGCAGCGAGGGCGAGGAGACCGAGGTCGAGGCCAAGCTGAGCGGCGGCATCGCCATCGACCTCTTCATCATCAAGGTCACCTTCGGCATCGAGGGCAAGGTCAAGTTCGCCGTCGAGGGCCAGGAGGGCATGATCGACGCGATCAAGCGCGGCGTCCGCCAGATCGCCCAGTGGCGCATCGCCCGCGACTTCGCCCCGCGGCTCGCGAACGTCCGCGGCTCGCTCACCTCGGCCTACACCAGCGCGCGCAAGGAGTTCCTCTTCGCGCAGAAGCAGGTGATCGAGGAGTGCAAGGCGAACTACCAGACCGCCGGCAAGGCGTGGTGGTTCTCGAAGAGCCCGCGCGAGCTCGCCGTCTGGCACCAGCGCCAGTGGAACAAGGAGCTGCAGCGGGCCTTCTCGGGGCTCGGCGCCGAGGTGGTCCCCGACCAGCTCATCGACATCGCGCGCCTCGAGGAGCTCTACGACGCCATCCGCCAGGCGCCGAACAAGACGGCCGCCATCCGCGCCGCGCACGCCGCGAGCAACTTCGGCGTCAGCCAGATCGACAAGTCCCACAACGCCGCCATGAAGGCGGTCGACGACATCCAGATCATCGAGAACGACCCCGACGTCGGCTTCGAGGCCTCGGTCGCCTTCACCGCCGGCGCCAGCGTCCAGGCGACCTCCGACATCGAGGGCGAGTTCAGCATCGCCTCGGTCCACGCCATCCAGGACGAGAAGGGCTCGACGAAGTGGGAGACCGGCGCCGAGGCGGCCACCGTCGTCGGCGGCAAGGTCGCGTTCGGGGGCTTCGAGATCGAGCTCGAGGGCGAGTTCAAGGAAGAGGAGATCGAGATCGGCGCCAAGGTGACCAAGGAGCACACGACCGCCGATCCCGAGGCGGCCGAGCACTCGGTCAAGAGCGTCATCAACGCCGTCCAGGGGGGCGGCTACTCGCTGCTCGAGAGCCCGCTGGCGACGGTCAAGGCGGTCGGCAACGAGCTCGGCAAGGTGATCACCGAGGGCACCGAGGAGCTCACGAACGCCGAGAAGATCGAGGAGCGGCTCGGCGGCGAGGTCAAGGCGGGCCAGAGCATCGACCTCGAGGTGAAGCTCAAGTTCAAGCGCGGGAGCGTCAAGCCCATCGGCGGCAGCGTCGCGCTCACCGTGACGGCGCTGAAGCTCGACGCCGAGAAGGCGCTCGGCAAGGCGGCCGCGGTCGGCGTGTCGGGGAGCGTCTCGAGGGGCGTGACCTTCGAGGCCTCCTGGGGCTGATCACCGGCGGCGCGTGAGGTCCCGAGACCCGCGCCGAGACGATCGCGTACGCCAAGAAGGGCGAAAAGGGAGGCCGCCGGGGCGCGCTCAGGGAGCCCGTCCGCCGGCGGCGTCGGCCGTCAGGGTCCGCTCGGATTCCGAGCGGACTCTCAGCACTCGCGCTGGCCGGCGATCCTCACGTAGAGCCCGCCGCGCCATGCGTCGAGCCCGATGTCGAGCCGCGCGTTCGGCGGCAGCATCCGTTCCATGTCCGAGCCGACGATGTAGGTGATGCCATCGCGCTCGACCGTCTTGTCCTCTTTTCCAGGCTCATCCAGAGCCAGCCCCAAGCGGGGCCCGCCTCACCCAAAGCCCGAGAAGTAAACCCGGACGCCCTTGCCCGCGGCCGCCGGCGTCTCGGCCATGTACTTGGCCAGCGCGGCGGCCGCGTCCGAAGAGACCTCGAGAAGCTGCTCCAAATCCCTGCTCCCGTGTCGTGGAGCGCGTCAACACGCGCCCTCGCGGAGCAGAGCCATCAGCGCGGCGAAGTGTGTCGCCCTTTTTTGAGATTTCTCGGAGAAGCGGGTGAGCCCCCGGTCGCGGGCGCTACGGCGTCGGCGACGCGCTCCCCCCGTCGACCGCGGCGGTGGTGACGATCTGTGCCGTCGCCGTGCGCGTGATCTCGCCCCGCTGAATCGTCGCGGTGATCGTGAAGGTGCCCTCGCCGCTGACGGTCGCGAGGCCGGCGGGCTCGCGCTCGAAGAAGACCGCCTCGCTGTCCGCCGTGAAGGTCGCGGCGGCGGTGAGGTCCGACTGGGCCATGGTCAGCGCGCCGAAGTTGCTGGCGGGGACATCGCTGGCTCCTCCCGTGCCGTCGACGCTCTGCGACGGCGCCTCGGCGAAGGTGTCGCTCCCGAAGGTGGCGAGGAGGGTGAACTGGACCTGGCCGTTGCTGTCGGGGGTCGCGGGGTCGGGCGTCAGGGCGAGCTCGGCGATGCCGGCGGCGCACGGCAGGTTGAGGGCGGTCTCGGCGTCCACCTGCGCGAGCACGCTCTCGCAGGTGGCGGGATCGATGCAGGTCGACTGGGCGCACAGGCCGCTCTCGCACTGCCCGGCGTCGGTGCAGGAGGCGCCGATGGCGCGCTTCGGACCGCTGTCCGAGTCGCAGGCGTGGAGGGAGAGGGCCAGAAAACAAGCGAGGACGATGCGGGACACGGCGTGCTCCGGGGGGAAGGGCTCTTCAGCCGAAGGTCTGGAATGAGGGACATGATAGGGCTAACCGGTCGGTGATCAACTCCTGTGACGTCTCGCGCCTGTGGCACGCAGTTGCGAAGAGGCGCCACCGCATCGAAGGACGGTTGTGGCGGGCGGTGACGCGGCCGCTCCCTGGCGTCCTGCCGGCCCCGAATTCCGCACTCGCACGCGCGTCGGCCCAGGGGCGGGGGCAGTCGGTCCTCTTCGGGGGGCGGGTCGGCCGTTTCGCCAGCCGAGCGCGGGGTGTGGCATATCGACGCACATCTCGGGCCGTCGTCGTCGATGCCGTGTGGCAAATTGAGGCTGATCAAAGTTGCCGCAGCTCGCTCGGGTCGCGACGCCGGCGCGCTCGAGTGTGGTGCTCTCGTCCGCTTCGGAGGCGGGTCGGCGTGGATCGTGGGCGAGGCTCGGGTGGATTGATCCGGCGGCATTCGTAGGCGCGAGGCCGCGGTTTGCGGGTGGTTTGCAAGCATTTGAAATCGTTGATGCTGGGCGTGCGTCAGGTTTCGCCACTTGACAGGTGATGGCAATACGAACCTGATTCATTCATCAGGGTCGATCCTTCTGTGAGGAGATGCGCCCGCGGTGCCTAGCCAGCCCGCGCGCGACGCTCTCCCTCGCAGCGTCCCACCTCCGGAGCCTCCGATGTCACACGTCCGCGAGCCTGTCGTTCAGCGATCCGAGACCCGCTCCCGCCGCAAGGGCGACGAAGACGGTGGCGCGTCCGCGCCGCTCCCGGTGGACGTCGGCCCCGGCGCCGCGACGACCCACATCCAGGCGATGATGGCCGGCGGCAACGGCGCGATGGTGCAGCTGGCCGGGGGCGACGCCGGCGACGCGGGCGCCGTGCGCCAGGCCGCCGCGAGCGGGATCCAGGGCGGCGGTGGCCGGATGCCCCACGCCGAGGCGATCCAGCGGTCCTTCGGCGGCCACGACGTCAGCGGCGTCCAGGCCCACGTCGGCGGCGCCGCCGCGCAGGCGAACAAGGCGATGGGCGCCGAGGCCTACGCGACGGGCAATCACGTCGCCTTCGCCAACGCCCCGAACCTCCACACCGCGGCGCACGAGGCCGCCCACGTCGTCCAGCAGCGGGCGGGCGTCTCGCTCTCGGGCGGCGTCGGCAAGGCCGGTGACTCGCACGAGCGCCACGCCGACGCCGTGGCCGATCGCGTCGTGGCCGGAAAGCCGGCGGGCGACCTGCTGTCGCAGTACGGGGGCGGTGGCGGCGGCGGCCAGGGCGTGCAGCACCTGAGCGTGCAGCACCAGGGCGGCAAGAAGAAGAAGGCCCCGGCGCCCAAGCCGCAGCAGGCGCCGCAGACGACGACCTCCCGGTCGGGCGGCGCGACGCCCCCGACGACCACGGCCGCGCCGGAGAGCGGCGGCGCCAAGGTCACGGTGGCCAACACGTCGGCCTTCGAGCTCAAGCTGTCGATCCCCATCTACGGGCCGGTGAAGCTCGAGGGCAGCGTCGCGGGCAGCTACAGCATGAAGGGCGGCTCCGAGGGGGCGTCGACCGAGGTCGAGGGGATGCTGTATGGCGGCATCGCGGTCGACCTGTACTTCATGAAGGTGACCTTCGGCATCGAGGGCAAGATCAAGTTCGAGGTGTCCGGGCAAGAGGGCATCATCGACGTCGTCAAGCGCGGCGTGAACGAGATCGCCCAGTGGAAGCTCGCCCAGGACTTCGCGCCGCGCCTCGCGACGCTCAAGAGCTCGCTGACCACGGCCTACCAGAGCTCGCGCAAGGAGTTCCTCGCGGCCCACAGCCAGGTCGTCCAGCTCGTCAAGACCAACTACAAGGAGGCGGGCAACACCTGGTGGCTCTCGAAGAGCCCGCGCGAGCTGGCCGTCTGGCACCAGACCCAGTGGAACAAGGCGCTCCAGAGCGGGTTCTCCGGGGTCGGCACCGAGATCGCGCCCGACAAGCTCATGGACATCGCCGGGCTCGAGGCGCGCTACGAGAAGCTGCGCTCGGCGAAGTCGAAGCAGGAGGCCGCCAAGCTCGCGCAGGCCGCCAGCAACTACGGCGTGAGCCAGCTCGACCGGTCCTACACGCGGGCCATGAAGGACGTCGACAGCGTCCAGATGATCAAGAACGACCCGACCGTCGGGTTCGAGGCGTCCATCGCGTTCAAGGCGGGCGTCAGCGTCCAGGCGACCCCGAACGTCGCCGGCGAGTTCAACATCGCCGCGGTCATCGCCATCGGGGACGAGAAGGGGAAGAAGGGCTGGGACACCGAGGCGAAGAAGTCGGTGGTCGTCAGCGGCAAGGTCGCGGTCGCGGGCTTCGAGGCGGAGCTCGTGGGTGACTTCAAGGATGACGAGTTCGAGATCTCGGGCGCCTTCAAGAAGGACTGGAGCACCGCCGAGCCGGAGGCCGCCCAGCACTCGATCCAGGGCATCGCGAGCGCGGTCAAGGGCGGCGGCTTCTCGGTCACCGGGGACCCGCTCGGCACGCTCAAGGCGGTCGGCAAGGAGGTCGGCGCCATCGTCAAGAGCGAGAGCAAGGCCATGCTCGACGCGAGCGCCATCGCGGAGCGGCGCGCCGGCAAGATGAACGCCGGCGGCGGCATCGGGATCGAGGTCAAGCTGAAGTTCGCGCCGTCCAAGGGCAAGAAGCCCCAGGGCGGCAGCGTGAAGATCACGATCACATCGATGAAGCTCGACGCGGAGAAGGCGCTGGGCAAGACTGCCGCGGTCGGCGTCTCCGGGAGCATCTCGAACGGCACGTCCTTCGAGGTGGCCTGGGGCTAGCGAGGCGGCAGGCGGAGCGACCAGCGCCCCCTGAGCCAAAGGAAGTCGAGTCATGACCGAGATCAGCGAGAGCCGGGTGCTCACGTGGACGCCCGACCCCGGGCAGCAGATCACCTTCTGGGACACGGGCGGTGGGCCGGAGGAGCGTGAGGAGGTCGCGGTGAGCGAGCTCGTCGTGACCCTGCCGCACGGGCCGATCGCGGTCCGCTGTGAGGTCGACCGCGAGACCTACCTGCGGATGCAGTCGCGTCGCTGGTTCGGCATCCCGCTGCGCTTCGACGAGACGATCGGGATGGCGCTGGCGGCCGATCTTCCGGTCGTGCTCGAGGTCGAGACCTTCCCGATCGACGACGGCGGCATCGATCTGGCCGAGTACTACGACGGGATCGTCGACGAGGGCGACGACGCCGGCATCCTCGCGGAGATCGTGCGCTCCTTCACCGCGCCGGTGGAGGAGGACTACGACCTCGTCATCAGCCCGCTCAACTACTGGGCGATGCGCGTGTCGCAGGTCGACGCGAGCGGCGCCGGGCAGGCCTTCACCCGCGACCGGATCGTCGCCTGGGAGCAGGGGCGGTGACGGCGTGATCGAGGCGACCGCGGAGAGCCTCGACGTCACCTACGACGCGCCCGCCATCTTCGGTCCGCCGGTGGGGCGGGCCGGGCAGCTCGTGCGCGCGCGCCTGCGGAGCCTCGACGCCGCGCCCGAGCGGCTCGAGCTGACCCTGGCGGTCCCGGTCGGCCACCTCGCCACCCTCGAGGCGGCCGAGGTCTTCGGCAACCGCCGGCGGTCGCGCAGCGCGAACCTGCGCGGGCGCTTCGACGCGGCGCTCCCGGTCGAGGTGACGCTCCTCCTCGAGGACGGCGCGCTGCA
>SBGO01000204.1 GCA_006226565.1 Deltaproteobacteria bacterium
GGCCTCCGCGCGGCGCTCGTCATCGACGTCCCCGGCCCCGCGACCCCGCCACGCCGCCCGCGGCCCTGCGACGCCTGTGCGGCTCGCCCGTGCGTCCCGGCCCTGGCCGAAGCGACCCGCCGCATGGCCCACCCCGACGACCTGTGGCCCTTCCTCGCCGTGCGCGACGCCTGCCCCGTCGGCCGCGCCCACCGCTACGGGGCGCGCCAGCTCGGCTACCATTACACCAAGGATCGTGCGATGCTCCGCGACGAAGACGGCGCAGGAGACACGGTCGTGGGCGGCACGACCGACGCTCGCGCGCCCCAGCCCCGGCGAGACGAGCCAAGCCCGTGACCCGCCTGCGCATCGTCAACCTGAACACCTGGATCGGCCTCCTCGTGCGCGGTGTCACCTCGCTCGAGCGCATCGAGCCGCCCGGGCACAAGCGGCGCCGCTTCGACGCCCTCGTCGCCGAGCTCGAGGCCCGGGCGCCCGACGTCGTGACGCTCCAGGAGTGTCAGCCGCTGCCGGACCTGGCCTACGACCTGGCCGACGCCCTGGGCTACGACCAGGTGTGGCGCGTGGGCAACAGCGGCCTGCGCCTCTTCGGCGTCGGCTTCCCCTTCGGCGTCGGCCGCGGCGAGGGGCTCACCATCCTCGCCAAGCGCGGCCTCGGGCTCGAGCACCTCGAGACCCGGCGCCTCTCGGGCCGGGGCCTCGTCAAGAACTGGATCAGCGTCCAGTTCGGCCCCATCCGCATCGGCGTCGCCTGCCTCGTCCACATCGACGCGCGCCCGGTGGTCGTCGTCAACACCCACGTCCGCTACGGCTTCCCCAACCAGCAGGCCTTCGACGACGGCTGGCGCGAGCTCCTCGAGCGCGGCGTCGTGCACGAGGAGACGCCGCCGGCGTGGCTCCTCAAGCTCCTCCAGGACAACCGCGCGACCCGCGACCTCGAGCTCGAGCGCCTCGCCGCCTGGGTGACCCACCTCGAGCGCGAGCACCACGCGCCGGTCGTCCTGGGGGCGGACTTCAACCTCGACCCCGGCGCGCCGCAGATCGACGCGTTCCTGGCCGAGACCGGCTACACGAACGTGCTGCCGGCGGTCGCGCCCGACGCGCTCACCTGGGACCCCGCGCGCAACTACAACATCGGCTACGGCACCGACTACAACTGGGCGAACGGCAAGCCGAAGTCGATGATCCTGCAGCTCATGGCCTACCTCGACCGCATCCCGCAGACCCCCGACCACGTGATGCTCTCGCGGGGGCTGAAGCTGGTCGACGGCGGCGTGTGCTTCGACGTGCCGCACCACGACACCCTCGCGTCGGACCACTTCGGCGTCTGGGCGGACGCCGAGCTGACCGGGTAGAAAAAGCGGGAATTTTCTAAGAAGCTTTCGGCTGCGCCGTTAACCCGGTGGAAGGCAGGTCACCGGAGGCAACAGGGGTGAGACGGGTCGCGACAGACGCAGCCTACGTGCGCGACGCCCTCGCGCGCCACGAGGCCGCGCTCATGCGCTACGCGACGAGCATCACCGGCGACGTCGAGCGGGCCCGCGACGTCGTGCAAGAGACCTTTGTCCGGTTGTGGCAGGCCGACCGTGAGCAGCTCGGGGAGCACGTGGCGCCCTGGCTCTTCACGGTGTGTCGGAACTGCGCGCTCGACGTGGCGCGTAAGGAGGTCCGGATGCAACCGGTCGGGACCGCCGCGGTCGACCTCGCGGCGGAGGCGGGCGACACGCCGCTCGCGCAGACACTGAGGAAGGAGGCGACCAGCCGGGTGCTGGCGGGCGTCGACGGGCTGCCGGCGAACCAGCGCGAGGTGGTCCGCCTGAAGTTCCAGGCGGGGCTCAGCTACAAGGAGATCAGCGCCGTCACGGGGCTGACCGTGTCCAACGTGGGGTACCTGCTCCACCACGCGATCAAGACGCTGCGCGACAGCGTCGGGGGGGCGGCATGACGGCGCACATCGACATCGACGACCCGCGGCTCACCGCGTACGCGCTGGGCGAGCTGCCGGCGGACGAGATGACCGAGATGGCGGCCGCGGTGGCGGCCGATCCGCGGCTCCAGGCGGAGATCGCGGCGATCCGCGCCTTCGGCGCGACCCTGGAGGACGAGCTCGGCGCCGAGCCGGCCCCCGAGCTGGGCGCCGCCGCCCGCGCGGCGATCGTCACGGCGGGCGACGGGCCCCCGGCCAACGACGACGGCGCGCCCGAGGTCCTCGCGCGCCGCTGGTACGCGCGGCCACGCTTTCTGGTCGCGGCGGGGCTCTTCCTCGCGGCGGGCACCGCGGCGGCCCTCGCGCTGTCGTCCGGGACGCCGGGCACGACGCCGACGGGCGGCGCCGACACGGTCCTGAGCGAGCGGGTCGAGACCCGCGCCCCGGACGAGATGCCGGCCGTGGTCGCGACGGAGGACGCGCCGACGCCCGCCGAGGGTCAGACGAACAACGAGGCCGCGGTGGCGCGGGTGGCGCCTGCGGATCCGGGCCGCCTGCAGAAGCCGGAGGAGGAAGCCGCGGGCACGGAGATCGCCGAGACGACGCCGGCGCCGACGGACGAGCCGGAGGCGCCGAGCACGGCCACCAGCTCCCCCGTCGCGCAGTGGGCGAGCCCGAACGGCGGGGCGGCCGGCAGCGACCCGAAGGTCGGCAGCTCGTCGGATCTCCAGGAGCCGGTGGCGCCGCGGCACGCCGACGGGACGCCGTGGCCCGACGCGAACCGCAACGGGATCGCCTACGGCAAGCGCAAGGCCGCCGGCATGGGCAGCAAGGGGATCGACGCCTACGACCGCGCGAACGCCCCGTTGGCGGAGGCCGCCGGCGCGACCCGGGCGCTGGGCGTCCGCGCGAGCAGCGAGCGGGCACGCCTCGACGCGCTCGGCGACGACGGTGACTTCCACTCCCTCGCGGGCGTCGTGGCCGGCGGGACCGCCACCGGAGCGCCCGA
>SBGO01000311.1 GCA_006226565.1 Deltaproteobacteria bacterium
GCGGCGGCGGCGGCTACGGCGGCGGCGCCCAGCAGGGCGGCGGCGGTCAGCAGCCCCCGCCGGGCAACGACCCCGAGTTCTTCGACGACGACATCCCGTTCTGATCGTCAACACGATTGACAGACGCCCCGCCCCGGCCCAGCCGCGGCGGGGCGTCGTCGTTTCGGCCTGGCGTGGGCGCCGAGGGAGCCGTCGATCGGCTACAGCTTGTCGAGGACCTCGCGGACCTCGGCGGCGCGGCGGCCGTTGGGGTAGCGGCGCAGGTAGCGCTCGTAGTAGTCGCGCGCGGCGGCCTTCTGGCCCTGGTCCTGCGCGATGGACCCCAGCGTCAGGAGCGCCGTCGCGTGGGTCGGGTTCTGCTTGAGGACGGCCTCGAGGTCCTGCTTGGCGAGATCGGTCTGCTTCAGCTCGAAGCTCGCGCGCCCCCGCCCGGCCAGGGCCGTGAGATCCCCGGGCGAGGCCGCGAGCGCGTCGGTGTAGGCCGCCACGGCGCCCTTCCAGTCGCCGCTCTTGGTCTTCGCCTTGCCCTCCGCGATCGCCGCGGCCGCCTTCTCCTTCGCGCTCGCGGTCACCGCCACCGGCTCCGGCGCCTGCTCGGTCGGTGGGGTCTCGGCCGGGGCCTTCTCGGGCGGGGCGGGATCCGTCGGCGCCTTCTCGACGGGGGCCTTCTCGACGGGGGCCTTCTCGACCGGGGCCTTGTCGGGGCGCGGCACCTTTCGCGCGGTCGGCGTGGACGCGGCGCTGGGGGCCCCGCCGTTCTTGGCCACATCCTCCGGGGCCTCGCCCGGCTCCGGCACGTCGGTCGGGAGCGGCGCGACGTCGGCGCGGCGCTCCTCGAGCAGGCCGCCGAGGGCGACGAGCAGGGCGTCCTCCGACAGGAGCCGGGTCCCGGCCCACTGATCGGCGGTCTCGAGCGCCGCCCGCTGCTCGGTGGTCGCCTCGGCCTTCTGGGGCGCCGGCGCCACCGGCTCGGGGGTCGCGTGGCTCGAGAAGGCGCCCAGCGCCAGCCCCACCACGAAGGTCAGCACCACGAGCGCGCCGAGGACGAGCAGCTGGGTCCGCGTCTGCTGGTCGATGGCGCGCGCCGTGGCCACGCGCGCCGGCGGACGGGACGGGGCGCCGCCGAATTCGTCGTTGAACCACGCCTCTTCGGTCTCGCCCAGCTTGTCCCGGCTCATCGTGACTCCAACGCGCGTGTGACCCGGTGCCCGCGGGGTGCCCGGGCCGAAGAGCATAGCAGGATCCGCTTCGATGTCGCGAAGTGGCCTCACCAACCGGCGCTCGCGCTGGGCCGGCACCGATCACCGGGCCGTCCACGGCCGGGATTGCTTGACGGGCGGAGGGCGTGCCCCGATCATCGACCCCCGCCGCACGCCACCGGTTCCAGAAGGGGGATGTCGATGCGCTGCGAGTCGATGGATCTGAACCGCCGGTGCACGGCGCTCGGGCGCGCTCTCCTGACCGCGCTCGCGGTGCTCCTCGCGTTGGGCGGGAGCGCGTGCGACTCCACGGTCACGGAGTCGGATCTCCAGAAGTGGACGAACAACGATCTGGGCCTCGCGCGGATCAAAGAGGTCGTCTCCAACGCCGAGCAGCCGATCGACACCCGCATCCGGGCGCTCGAGGTGGTCGTCGAGAAGGGCTTCCCGCTCCGGGTCCGCGGCTTCATCGACGCGATCCACGACGAGGGGCAGCGGGCCGAGGTGGTCAAGCGCCTCGCCGCCCAGCTGCTGCTCCACGTCGAGAAGCGCTCGAAGTTCCAGCTCGACGCCAAGGACTGCCTCATGACGCTGAGCCGGTACATGACGCCGGAGCAGTTCGAGCCGGTCCAGAAGGCCGTCGGCGCCTGGGCCTTCAGCGACATCACCTGGGACACGCCGCAGTCCGAGGTGAAGGACAAGGTCCAGACCCGCATCTCGTCGGGGCAGATCATGGACCTCGGCCACTACGGCTGGCAGGCCGCGTCCGTCCTCATCAAGAACGGCTTCGTGGTCGACAAGATGGTGCGCTACCTCGGCACCGCCAAGGATCCCGTCGCCACCGAGGCGCTCCTCAAGGGGCTCCGCAAGCTCCAGGCCAGCACCGGCGCCCAGCGCTACCACATCGAGGCCCTGCGCAGCACCGAGAGCCCGGCCGCCTGCGCCTACCTCCTCGAGATGTACATGAACCCGGAGATCGAGGACGAGTTCCGCGCCGGCGCGTTCAACGTCGCCGTCGAGATGATGGCCCTGCCCTCGGTCAAGAAGGACCCGAAGGCCGTGGTCGAGCAGCTCCTCAAGCTCATCGACACCGAGCAGCCCGAGGACCGCTGGCTCGGCGCGACCAACCTCATCCACATGAGCGGCCTCGAGCACCTCGACGCGATCCTGGCGTCCTTCAAGGACGACAAGGTCTACAAGAAGGCCGAGGAGGATCCGGCGAAGTCGGTCATGGACCTCTGCCTCGACATCCACGACCTGGGGCTGTCGGCCCAGGCCATCGCGACCTTCAAGGCGACGCTCGCCGGCGACAACCGCGTGCAGAAGTCCATCGCCATCGTCTGCCTCAAGGCCAACGACGGCTACGACGCCAAGCCCGAGCTCACCGCCCTCGCCAAGCTCACCGGGGACAAGGACAAGGACGTCGACGTCGACGACTTCCTCGGCGAGTCGCTGACCCTCGGGGCGCTCGCCCAGAACGCCCTCGACGGCCTCGCCCAGCTCGCGGTCGTCTCGGTCGACGCCAAGGCGGGCAAGTACACCGAGGAGCAGGCCAAGACGCGCCGCCTGCTCACCGTCTTCGAGCTCGCCAAGACCGGCGACGACTACGCGCAGGTCGTCGAGCAGCGCTACCAGGGCTGGGTCGCCGAGCAGAAGGAGATCGAGCGGGAGAAGCAGGAAAAGGCGAAGCAGGGCGAGCAGGGCGCCGCCGTCGACGGCGCGCCCGCCGAGGCGCCC
>SBGO01000091.1 GCA_006226565.1 Deltaproteobacteria bacterium
GACGCTCCCGCTGCCGCCGCTTCCCCCCGCGCCCACGCCCGCGCCCCCCGTGCACGACGTCGACGCCACGGCCTCGGTCTCGGTCGAGGAGCTCGTCGCCACTCCCGTCCCCAGCCGCACGCGCTCGCGGCCGGTCCAAGTGGACGACGCGGCCGTGTCCCCGGTCGCGACCTCGCGGGTCGACGACGACGTGGTCCCCGCTCCACCATCGCGGTCGCGCCGCTGGCCCCTGGCGCTCTTGGGCCTAGGCGTCGCGGCGGCGGCCGTCATCGCCGTGGTCGCCGGGACGTCGACGTCGACGCCGACCGCGGACCCGCCCCCGGGCGTGGCGACCCAGCAGCCGGTCGAGACCCGCGAGACGCAGCCGCGGGTCGAGCGCCCCCACGACGAGCCCGACCCCCAGCGCGAGGCCGAGCTCCGCCGTCAGGCCGAGGCCCGGGCCGCCGAGGAGGCCTGCGTGGCCGCCGCCCGGGACGGCTCCCCCGACGTCTGGCGCCGCCTCGTCGCCGAGCACCCCGACGCCGGGTGCGCCCCCAGCGCGCGGCAGCGGCTCGAGCTCTACGCGCTGGAGCCGCGGGCGCGCCTCGACGCCATCGCCGAGCGACTCGAGGCGCCGGAGCGCGCGCCGAACGACCTCGATCCGCCCGGGCTCCTGGCCCTCGCCACCGAGGCGCTCCACGCGCTCGCGCCCGAGGTCCGCTGGCACGTGGACCACCTCATCCGCATCGGGCCGGATCTCCTCAGCGCCGCGCGCGAGGACGAGATCCCCGTCGAGGCGCCCGCGCGCGCCGTGCTCCTCGTTCAGCCCGGGCGCTATGTGCTGCAGCAGGGGATCCGGCTCCGCGGGCGACGCGAGCTCGCCCTCGTCGCCGGGCCCGAGGTCGAGATCTTCGCCCGCAGCGGCCAGGCCGTGCTCGCGGTCTCGAACAGCCAGGATCTCCTCCTGTGGGGGCTCTACCTGAACCACCACGAGATCGACACGAGCGGCTTCCGTGTCGACCGCAACGACTGCCTCTACGACCGCTACCACCCGCGCATCAAGGAGTCCGACGTCGTCGACGTGATCGACTCGCGCGGCGTCACGATACGCCGCTCCGACCTCGAAGGGACGGGCTTCATCGGCGTCAAGGCGGTGCGCTCCCGCGACGTGGTCGTCGCCGACACCGTCATCCACGACTGCATCAGCGCCGCGATTCACCTCGAGGACAGCGCGCTCGTCGCGAACAACGTGCTCATCTACCGGGTCGGCGCGCGCGCCTATCGGACGAAGTTCAAGTGCATCCCGGGCAACGACGCCCTGTGCAAGAACACCTCCCCGCAGCAGTACGGCTTCAGCCTCTACTCGGCGACCTTCAAGACCGCGGTCTTCGTCGACCCGGCGTCGTCGTTGAGCATGGCCCGCGCCACGGTGGTCGTCCCGGAGGCGCTCAAGCGCTCGCAGGCCTTCGAGATCGAGGGGCAGCTCGTGCTCGAGGAGTCCCTCGTCCAGCACGCGGACGGGCTCCTGAAGGCGTCCGGGGACCGCGCGCGGGTGACCATCGCCCGGACCTGCAGCGACGCGCCCGAGAAGTCCGCCGCGGGCGCGCGCCTCGAGGACGACCGCCTCGGCGTCGCGCTCCGCTACCCCGAGCCGGCGGGCGACGTGTCCTTCGTCAACCGGCCCGAGGTCGCGCCGGGCTGCCTCGGCTATGGCTCCGACCTGGGTCGCGAGGGGATCCCGCGCCACGCGAAGCCCGAGCCGAACGAGCAGCCCGAGAAGGAGGGGCGCGACGCCGACGAGCCGAGTCGCCGGGCCCCCCAGCCCGCCGAGCAGGAGCGCCCCACGCCCGCTCCCAAGGCCGCCAGCGGCAGCGGGTCGTCGAGCGGGACCTGCGACAAGGGCGAGGTCTCCACGGTCGTGCGCCGCCAGCAGCGCGCCGTTCAGGCGTGCTACGAGCAGCGGCTGGCAGCCCGCCCGGACCTCGCCGGCAGCCTCACGGTCAGCTGGACCATCCAGCCCGACGGCTCGGTGGGCTCCGCCAGCGCGGTCGCCGACACCCTCGGGGACGCGTCGTTCAGCGCCTGCGTGCTGCGGGTGGTCCAGCGGATGAAGTTCCCCAAGCCCAAGGGCGGCGTCTGCGTGATCCGGTGGCCCTACGTCTTCCGCACGAAGTGAGAAAATGTGAAGTCAAGGGGTCAGACCCCAATACTTCACACTTTCTGCCTCGCTCTGCCTCGCGAAGTGAAAAAATGTGAAGTGAAGGGGTCAGACCCCAATACTTCACACTTTCTCGGGAAACGGGTATCGAGCACCGTCGACCCTGCGCGGGACGCCCGCAGTCCGCGGGGCGCGCGTCGTCGCGCCGCGCTCGGACGACGAAGCGGCGAGGTCGTGTCCGCTGTCGGGTTCCACGTGCGCCTCCCAGGGTCCACGCCGACTCTCCACCGCTCGCGCTCGCCGGGCCGCCGTGTCACAGTCCCCTCGTGAGCGGCGGCGAGCAAGGCGGAGGCGAAGTGAGCAAGGGCGCGTGGGGCATCGTGGCCGGGCTGGGGGGCGTCGCCGCGGTCGTCGCCGTCGTGCTCGCGACGAGCGGTGGCGAGCGGCCGTCCGCGCCCACACCGCCACCGGAGACGCGCACCGCGCCGGCGTCGGCTGACGCGGCGCCGGCCTCGGAGAAGCCCGAGAACGTCGTCTCGGAGCTGGAGCAGACCTGGGACGAGCAGGCCCCGAAGGTCCCCGACCATGGCCTCGGCCCGATCTCGGACGAGGACTGGCCCCATCACCCCTGCTACCGCCTCGTGCGCATCGTGACCGGCGCGGTCCCCGCCGCCGACGGCGAGGCGCAGGCGCTCATCGACGACATCCTGAAGAGCCGCCTGCGCAGCCAGACCCTCGACGTGAAGACGTGGACCTACGCCGCCTGCGCGGCCGTCGGGCGCAACGACTTCGCGCCGTGCCACGCCACCCACATGGACGACGGCCTGGTGCCCCAGCGCTGCGTCGAGCTCGCCAACCGCGCGCGCCTCGTCCGTCGCGCCGGCTCGGTCGCCGAGTGTATGGGCCGCCTCGACCTCGAGACCGAGCCCGAGGCCTTCCGACAGATCATCGAGCGCCTGTGCCGCGCGGAGATGGGCGACGCGCACGCCTGTGACGACTTCCCGCTCCGCAACTACGGCTGGGTCTGCCAGGCCCACCTCGAGGGGGACCTGAAGGCGTGCGCGGACATCGCCGACCCCCACGCCCGCGTCGAGTGCGCCGTCCTCGTCGACATGGTCCGTTTCGGGCGCGGGCTCCCGCCCCAGACCGGCGACGCCCTCGACCCCGAGATGCCGCTCACCCTCGTCTACCGCAAGCTGGTCGACCCGAAGCTCGACTGCGAGGCGTGGTACGAGGACCGCATGCGCGACCTCTGCCACTGAGCCTCCCTGGGATCTCCCCTCCCCGTGGTCCGCGCGCGCGACGCCCGCACGGGCCGCCCCCCGGGGCGCTGCAATGCAGCAGGCTTTTCGCCGGATGGATGCCTCGCTGGCCTGCACGATAGTGTGCGAACGCTCGGTCTAGCGACGCCCACAGGCGCAGAAGCCTGGAACCCGGGGCGCGTTCTGCGCTACGGTGCCGGACGCGCGCGCCCTGCCCGAGCGCGCTCTGGAGATGCTCATGTTCCGTCGGCTCGTCGTCCCCCTGTCCCTGCTCTCGCTCGTCGCCGCCTGCGGTGACAGCGGCTCCACCGATGGCGCGGACAGCGTCGATCAGGACACGACGGCCGACACGGTCGAGGCGGACACCACGCCCGCGCCCTGGACCCCGGAGACCCTCGAGGAGCGCGGCTACGTCGAGGTGCGCGCCATCATCCACCTCCACTCCGCCTACAGCCACGACGCCTGCGACGACGAGGGGCTCGACGACAACGGCACGCCCAACTGGCCCTGCATCCGCCGCATGAAGGCCTCGCTCTGCAAGGAGCACATCGGCGTCGCCTTCATGACCGACCACCCGAGCCACATGAACGAGCAGCCCTTCGAGGACCTCCTCTACGCCGAGGAGGACAAGGGCGACGAGCTCCTCACCGACGACGCCGGCGTCGCCTGGGGCGTCCGCTTCGCGTGCCCGGACGGCCAGGGCGGCCCCGACGGCTCCACGGTCCTCGTGCCCGGCTTCGAGGGCACGCACACGATGCCCATCGGCCTCCGCCAGCACCTCGAGATGCGCCCCGACTACGGCATCTCCCTCGTCGACGGCACCTCCTTCGAGGCCATCGAGGACATGGTCGCCGACGTCCGCGCCTCGGGCGGCATGGTGACCATCGCCCACAGCGAGCAGGACGACATCCCGGCGTCCATGATCATCGAGCACGACATCCCGCTGATGGAGCTCTACAACTTCCACGCGAACTTCAACTCGGTCCTCGGCGAGAACCTCGCCACCGCGTTGATCTCGCTCGAGCTCTTCCTCGGGACCACGCCCATCCCGCGGAGCGACCTCACCGCCCTCGTCATGCTCGGCACCTACCCCGTCAAGGCGCTCGAGAAGTGGCGCACCGTCTCGGCCGTCCGCCCCATCACCGCCTTCGCCGGCAGCGACGTCCACGAGAACGTCGTCATCCCGGCCATCTGCGCCAACACCAGCAACTGCGACGACCTCGCGCTGACCTACCCGAACCTCGTGCGCGCGCTCGAGAAGGGCGGCAACGTCATGCTCTCCGACGGCGAGCGCCTCGACGCCTACGAGCGCATCTTCCGCTGGGTCCAGAACCGCGTCCTCGTCACCCCGGGCTCCGCCATGCCGGCCGGCGCCGAGGAGGCCCTCGAGGCGGGCCGCAACATCGTCGTCTTCGAGGTGCTCGGCGACGCCCTGGGCGCCTCCATCCTCGCCCTCACCGGCAGCGAGGACGCGCCCGAGTACCACGACATGGGCAGCACCGTGACCGTCGCCGACGGCGCGACCCTGTGGGCGCGGAGCCCCGACGTCCCCGTCCCCGGCAACGGCGCCTACTGGGTCGACGGCAGCGCCGCGATCATGAGCGCGACGATCTACAAGACCGACGCCGAGGGGACCACCGCGGTCCAGACCTGGAGCGAGCCCGGCACCTGGGTCTCGCTGCCCCTCGACGCGAAGGGCTCGTACCACCTGGAGGTCACCCTCATCCCGCACCACCTCGCCAGCGAGCTCGGCGACATGGCGGAGCTCTGCGAGGGCACCTACCGCTGGGTCGAGACCAACGCCGTCCGCGTCGAGTAGGCGGCCCGGCCGCTACAGGTAGCCGTAGCGCCGGCGGAGCCACCACTCGAAGCCGAAGAGCCCGCCCACGAGGAGCAGGACCCACCACGCGTTCCAGAGCTCCTTGTGCTGGCGGCTCTTCACGCGGATGACCTGCGGCTCCTTGAGCGCGAGCTGGGTGGGGTCGGCGTCGAAGCCGAGCACCGCCCCCTGCGAGGCCTGCGCGAGGTTCTGGAGGAGCCGCGCGTCGCCGACGACCCGGTCGTACTCGGGGTTGGTGTCGCTGCCGACGAAGAGGTCCATGCCCTGCGCGGTCCGGCCCGTCACGACGTGGGCCGTCGCGTCCACCTCGTAGATGCCGGCGGCGTCCACCGGCACGTCCACGCGCAGCTCGCCCGAGGCGTCGGTGCGCGCGTCGGGCAGGCGCAGGATCTCCTCCCCCTCGCCGGGGCCGTCTCCCGCGCCGCGGCGCCGCACCACCACGGTGACCTCCTGGTTGGCCGCCGGGCGGTAGTCGGGGCGGAAGACGGTCACCAGCGCCTGCGCCTTGTCGCCGACCGGGACCGACTCTTCGAGCACCTTGACCTTCACCAGGTCGAGCTCGGGGTCCTTGATGAGCCAGCGGATGGCGTTCCACCAGAAGGACTCGTAGTTCTGCGGGTCCTTGCCCACGCTCCCGGCCTTGAAGGCCCAGTGCCAGGTGCTGTCGGTCGCCACCGCCATCGACCGCCCCTCGCCGACCTCGCGCACGGCGACCACCGGCTGCGGCGTGCCGTCCGCGGTCTTCAGCGTCGGGTGCTCGAGCAGCGTCACCGCGTCGGGCCGCGCGCGGGTCATGAGGTTCTGCCCCTCGAGGGGCGTGATGTCGCTCCAGATGGCGCGGTTCGTCGCCGGCTCGAGCGCCAGCCGCGTGATCGGGTGGAAGCGCCCGCTCTCGGTGAGCTGCGGCTGGAAGGGCGCGGTGTCGAGGGTCTCCTCGTCGCCGCCGAAGGCCGGCGGGATCTCGACCGGCAGCACGTCGGTGATGGGCGTGCCGTAGTACGCGCCCGCGCTGAAGGACAGCGGCCCGCCGATCATCACCACGGCGCCGCCGTCGCGCACGAACTGCGCGATGTTCGGCAGGTACTGCCGCATCCCGTAGGGGCCGTAGTTGAAGTTCTGCATGATCAGCAGATCGAAGCCGCCGAGCTCCTCCGCGAAGAGGTCGTGGGTCGGGAAGGGGATGAGCGACGTCTCGGTGCGCGACAGCGGCCGCACGTTGAAGCGGTTGACCAGGATGAAGAAGCTCACGAGGTCGACGCTCGGGTTCTCCTTGAGGAGGTTGCGGAGGTAGCGCTCGTCCCAGCTCGGCTGGCCGACCACCTGCACCACGCGGATCTTGTCGCGCACGATGTTGATGATGACCTGCTCGCGGTTGTTCTTGGCGTAGATCTCGTCGGGGCGGCTGCCGGCCTCGACGCCGAAGACCTGCTTGCCGAGCTTCTTCGGCACGAAGTCGAAGTGGACCTTGTAGGTGTGCTCGAGCGGGCTCAGCTGGATGTTCTGGGTTGCGACCAGCTGGCTGTTCTCGGTGAGGTGGACCGGGACAGTCCCGTCGACGTAGCCGTGGACCTCGATGGTCGCGTCGAGGGAGGTCGCGTTCAGCAGGAACGCGAAGTTGTTGTAGGCGACGTGGCTGACGCTGATGTCCTTGGTGCCCTCGTCGCCGGCGGTGGTGAAGCTGTAGATCGGCGCGTCGAGGTCGCGCAGCACCGCCTGCGTGTCGAGGCCGAGGGTCGCGCGGCGGCCGTCGACGCTGGTGTCGATGCCGTCGGTCAGGAGCAGGACGCCGCCGAGCTCCTGGTTGCGGAAGCGGTCGCGCAGCTCGCCGAGCGCCTGGACGATGCGCGTCTGGTCGGCCTCGGCGTCGATGACGTCGCGCACCTGCGCCGGCTCGGCGGCCAGGTCGGGCAGGTCGCCCAGGTGCTCGCCGAGCCCGAAGAACGCCAGCTCGTGGTCGTCCCGCAGCCCGTCGAGCCAGGGCGCCACGCGCTCGAGGAGCTTCCGCTCGAGCTCGACCCGGGTGGTCGGCCCGTGGGGCAGCCCCATGCTCTCGGAGACGTCGGCGAGGACGACGACGGTGTTCTTGTTCACCGCGACCCGCTCCTCGAGGAAGGCGGGCTGGTAGAAGATGAGCAGCAGCACGGCGACCAGGGCCACGCGCAGGGCGATCATCCCGACGCGCCGCCGCACCGGGAGCAGGCGCCGGTGGTTCCACACGGTGAGCGCCACGACGAGCGCGCCCACCGCCCACACGAGGACGTTCAGCCACGGCTCGCCGCCGCCGAGGAAGGTCAGCGTGCGCTCGGTCGTGGGCTCGAGGGCGGCCAACAGCGCGGGTGTCATCAAGGGGCGCTCACTGGGGGGGCCGGATCTTCCACTTGCGGCTGTGGAGCAGGTAGTCGAGGTGGACCTGGTCGTCCTTGTAGTGCAGGCACGAGGCGTAGAGCATCAGGTTCACGCCGAAGCGGATCGCCATCTCACGCTGGTTCTCGCCGCCCGGGGTCGGCTGATTCGTGTAGCGACCGACCTCGTCGCGGGCAAGCGCCCCGGTGAAGTCGTTGGCGTCGACGAGGACGGCGTAGCGCTTGCCGATGGCGAGCCCCTCGACGTAGGGCTTGTGGATGGCGCGGCCGGCCGGGTAGTCGAGGCGGTAGAAGCTCCGATACAGGACGTGGTCCGGCGAGACGCGGGTGAGCGGCGTCTGCGGGAACATCTTCTGGAGCTCGCGGCGGATGCTCTTGTCGAACCCGGGCGACGGCGCCGTCTGGCCGGTGTTGTCGACGAGCAGGAAGCCGCCGAGGCCGAGCCAGCGCTTGAGCGCCTCGCGCTCCTCGTCGGTGAAGCTGAACGCCTCGTCCCCGGCCAGGATGGCGAAGAGCGAGTCGTACATCCGCGCGCTGGTCAGGTCGACGGTGACCGGCGCGTCGGCCATGTCCACCGACGTGCGCAGGCGCAGCTCCTCGCCGAGGGCGACGCCGGCGCCGCGGTTGACCGACCAGTTGCCCTTGTAGCGGATGCGGAGGATGGTCGTGCGCTGCCCGGGGCCGATCGCGCGCGCGGCCGGCCCGCCGGCGGCGACGAGAGCGCCCGCGGCGGCGACACGTAGCAGGAACTGGCGGCGATTCACCGGTACTGAACTAGCATCGTCGGCGCGTCGAGACAACGGCTTCCGCCCGGCTGGAGTGGTGGGACCGTGGGCCATCGGGCTCCCAACCGCGCGCCGCCGGCCCACATTCCGGGGCCGCCGTCAGCGCAGCCAGACGAGCAGCTGGCCGGTGACGAGCGCGTTCGGGAGGTCGCCGTTGTGGGGCGCCGAGGTCCCCGTGCCGAGGTCCGGGCCGGACCAGCTCCCGCCCTGGTTGCTGCCGCCGGCGTTGGGGGTACGCGTGACGCCCATGAAGTCGTCGTAGTAGGTGGGCGAGAGGGTCGCGCCCCCGCCGGGATCGTCGAAGTCGTAGATCTTGAAGGCGAAGCCCCAGGCGTCGCCGCCGCCGGTGCCGCCGTGGGCGCCCTTGGCCGTCAGCGCCACGCGGGTCGCGGCGCACGACCAGGAGCCGCCGAAGCACGCCGCCGTCGGGCGGGTCGTGGTGTTGTAGAGCGCCATGAGGTTCCCGGCGACCCCGAGCGCCCCGTCGGTCTGGCGCCAGTAGCCGGCGCCGGCGTCGAAGGGGTCGGTGGCGGTGTCGGGGCGGGCCGTCATGAGGACGTCGGTCGCCGAGAGCGTCCCGAAGGCCGGCGACTTCAGGTCCCCGACGCCGATGGAGGCGAGGGTGCCGAAGGGGGTGGGCGTGCTCCAGGCGGCGTCGCTGGCCCACTGCACGGCGTCGCGGTTGCTGAAGGCCGCCACGAGCGTCCAGCCGCCGTCGGCGGTGGTCATGTCGCAGTAGACGTCGAAGGGCTCGGCGCCGCCGTCGCCGTCGGGGTCGATCGCGTAGACGCCGTCGGTGGTCTGGCCGGCGGCGAGCAGGTCGGCCCGACAGCGCTAGGGGAACCCGAGCTGAGCTCGTGCATCGCGTCATGGTCGCGCGGCGCTCGCGCGAAGCGGAGGTGCGGCGTAATGTCGCAGCCTCGTCCTGGAGGACCGCGATGGAAGACACCCCCGCCCGCCCGACGATCTACGGCTACCGCTGGGTCGTCCTGCTCGTCTACGCGCTCTTGATGCTGATCACCCAGCTCCAGTGGCTCACCTTCGCGGCCGTGGCCAGCGAGGCGCAGGTCGCCTACAGCGCGACGAAGATCGAGATCGACCTGCTGTCGCTCATCTTCATGCTCGTCTTCATCGTGATGAGCCTGCCGGCGTCCTACGTCATCAGCCGCTGGGGCGTGCGCGTCGGGGTCGGCATCGGCGCCGCCCTGACCGCCATCTTCGGGCTCCTCAAGGGGGTCGCCGCCGACAGCTACGCCCTCGTCGTCGTCGGCCAGGTCGGGCTCGCCGTCGCCCAGCCCTTCGTCATCAACGCCGTCACCCGCGTCGCCGCCAGCTGGTTCCCCATCCACGAGCGCGCCACGGCCGTCGGCCTCGCCACGCTGGCCCAGTTCATGGGCATCATCGTGGTGATGATCCTCAGCCCGATGCTGGTCACGACCGACTCCGCCGGCGTCCCCGAGCTCGGCGGGATGCTCACCATCTACGGCATCGTCTCGGCGGTCGTCGCCGTCGGGACCCTGGTGTTCCTGCGCGAGCGCCCCCCGACGCCGCCCCAGGCCGACGCCGAGGAGGAGCGGCTGCTCAGCTGGAGCGCCCTCCGCCACATGCTCGCGCAGCGCGACATGCGCCTCGTGCTCGGCCTCTTCTTCCTCGGGCTCGGCGTCTTCAACGCCACCTCGACCTGCGTCGACCAGCTCTGCGAGGTGCAGCACCTCAGCGCCGACGACACCGGCCTCGTCGGTGGCGTGATGCTCATCGGCGGCGTCATCGGGGCGGCCATCATCCCCATGCTCTCCGACAAGAAGCGCAAGCGCCGGCCCTTCCTCATCCTCGCGATGCTGCTCACGACCCCGGCGCTCGTCGGCATGTCGCTGACGGTCGGCTTCGTGCCCCTCGTCGCCGCGTCCACCGTCCTCGGCATCTTCCTCCTCGGCGGCGGCGCCCCGGTCGGCTTCCAGTACGCGGCCGAGGTCAGCTTCCCGGCCGCCGAGGCCGTCAGCCAGGGCGTCATCATGCTGGTCGGCCAGGTCTCCGGCGTCCTCTTCATCCTCGCCATCGACGCCATCGGCATCATGCCGATGATGTACGTCTTCGCCGGCCTCGGCGTGCTGATGGTCCTCATCGCCGTGATGATGCGCGAGTCCCCGCGCATCCTGACCGGCGACGCCTCCGCCGCCCCCCGGGACTGAAAAGTGTGAAGTGGTGGGGTCTGACCCCACCACTTCACATTTTCTCGTCGACCTCGCGCGTCATCATCTCGACGACGTCGTGGAAGGTGGCCTCGTTCTTGGGGTTCATCGCCGCGAGGGTGCGGTGCGCCTGCAGGACGGTTCGCGCCAGCTCGCGCGCCTCGGGCGAGCCCCCCACGGGCTCGTTCGCCACCACCGGCAGCGCGTCGGCGCCGTCGGGGGCGCTGCTGACGACGGCGAAGACCTCGTCGAAGCCCATGCTCCGGAGCAGCGTCAGGATGTCCCCGGGCGGGCAGGCGATGGTCGGGCGCGCCTGGTGCTGCTCGCTCATCCGCCCGGCGATGCGCGCCACGACGCCGAGCATCGTGCTGTCGAGGAAGCTCGCGGAGGTCAGGTCGACGAGCACCGCGCCGACCGACGCCCGGGTGAAGAGGTGGTCGAGGAAGCGCTCCACCACGGGCGCGATGGTGTAGCGGACCGCCCCCTCGATGCGCAGGACGTGGACCCCCTCGACGAGCGCCTCGCGGACGCAGCCGGCTTCGTTCATGGGTCCTCCTCGTGGAGCAGGAGCAGGGCCGCGTCGTCGGGCAGCGCGCGCGCGTCGTCGAGGCCGAAGCGCGCCGCGAGCCGCTCGAGGTCGTCGTCCCCCACGCAGAACGCCCGCCCGAGCCGCTCGACCTTGGCGTCGAGGGAGTCCCCCTCGATCACCTCGAGCACCCCGTCCGACGCCATCAGCACCGCCGCGCCCGGGCCGAGGCTCACGGTGTGCGGCGCGTAGGTGTTGCCCTCGAACAGCCCCAGCGGCCGGCCGGGGCACATCTCGGTCCGCCAGGCGCCGTTCTCGCGCACCAGCGGGTAGGGGTAGTGCCCGGCGCCGGACAGCGTCAGCTGGCGCGTCTCGAGATCGAGCACCCCGAACACCGCGGTGACGTGGTTGGGGAGGCGCAGCTGCCGCAGATCGTGGTCGAGCCGCGCGAGGGTCCGGTGCGGCAGCAGGATCGTCTCGTCGCCGTCCCGCTCGTACGCCTCGCGGTACTGCGTGACGAGCGTCTTGAGCATCACCGTCAAGATCGCCGAGGCTGCCCCGTGCCCCGCGACGTCGACGATGTAGAGGCCCACGTGGCGCGCGTCGATGCGGAAGTAGTCGACGAAGTCGCCGCTCAGGTAGGTCGAGGGCCAGAGCCGCCGCGAGAGCCGCCACCCCGCGATGCGCTGGGCGTTGTCCGGCAGGAGCTTCTGCTGCAGCGCGCGCCCGGCCTCGGCGTCGGCGCGGAGCTGGGCCAGCGCCCCCTGGAGCTGGCGGTTGAGGTTCTCGAGGCGCTCGCGGTAGACGCGGTTCTGGCGCAGCAGATCGGCCCGCTCGAGGGCCTGCTTCAGCGCCCGATCGAGCAGCGACAGGCTCTCCATCGGCTTGGTCACGAAGTCCCACGCGCCGCGCTTCAGCGCCTGGATGGCGTCATCGAGCGCGCTCGCCCCGCTGACGACGATCACCGGCAGCTCCGGCGCGCGCTCGGTCACCGCCGCGAGCACCTCGAGCCCGTCGATCCCCGGCAGGCGGAGGTCGCACAGGATCACGTCGAACTCCTCGCGCTCGAAGAGCTCGAGGCCGACCTCGCCGCTCGCCGCACCCGAGAGCTCGTAGCCCCGTCGCCCGAGGTAGTGGATCTCGAGCTCTCGGAACACGTCGTCGTCTTCGATGACGAGAACGCGTGGGCGCCGTGTCATGGCTACGCTGCCCCCTTTCCACGAGTAAGCGCCGTGGCGAGCCACACCATCAGGGGTCGCGCTCACGAGTCCGAGTCTGGGCCCGCTCGGCGCTGAGCGCAAGGGGCGGGGTCCGGAGCGACCGGGTCGCCCCTGGAATTCGCCTCCATCCCTCGCCGCGGCCGCGTGGGGCCGGTCGACGGGGCCTAGCGCGCCGACCCAGGGGGCCCGGGGCTGATCCGGCGAATACACCGTCGAGCTCGGCTCGGCGGCTCCGCGACCGCATGGCCGCTGGCCCGGGAGTCCTCCCGAGAGGGTGTCGCCGCCTCCTCGACCCGTCGGTTACAGATCGGGCGCGGCCGATGGATCGGACGCCCTCTGCGTTCGCGCCCCGCGACGCCCGGCGCCGCCTCCGAGACGGCCTCGGTCAGCACGCGATGCCCACCCTCGGGGTTGGGTTTTGTGTCAGATCGCGCTATTGAATGACGCATGGCACATGCGCCGCGTTCGTGGCCATGTAGCTCCCTCGGAACTGGATCTCTCCATGAGCATCGTGCACTCGCACGCGGTGGCGCCAAGGCCCGCCGCGCGGCTCACCGTGGTGGCCCGGCACGCTCGCGGGCTCGCGCTCCTGGCGGCGCTCGCCCTCGCCGGCTGCCTCGGTGCGTCGGACGCGGTCCCCGAGGGTCGCCTCGCGATCGAGGTCGCGCCGCTCTCGCTCAGCGGCCTGACCGACGCGACCTACACGCTCACCGTCCGCAACGGCCTCGACGAGACGGTCTGGACCCGCACCGTCACCTCCACCCAGTACGGCGACGGCGCGGGCGCGATCAGCTACGTCGGCACCTGCGACGCCGCCGCCGGCGCCGAGCTCAACACGATCGCGCTGGTCCTCGACGAGCTCCGCGACGCCTCGGGCGCCCTCACCTCGGGCGTCGACTACATGAACCCGGCCCCGGCCACCGACCCCGTCGAGCTCACCCGCACCTGCCTCGCCGACACCGACGTCGCGGTCGACTTCGATCTCACCGTCGCCCGCGCCGCCCAGCAGGGCTTCTTCGACGTCGCCATCAGCTTCTCCGACATCTTCTGCGCGGCCAAGCTCGACTGCGAGAAGGCCGACGGCACGCCCCTCGAGCTCCTCTTCCACCCCGACGGCGGCCGCGCCCTCACCGCCGTCGTCGCCTTCGCCTGCACCGCCGGCCCCGGCTCGGACACCACCCTGTGGCTCGATCGCGTGGTCGTCACCTGCGACGGCGGCGGCCCCTTCGAGGTCGACGTGATCGCCGGCCCCGGCAACCTCGATCCGCCCTTCGCCGACCCGGCCCAGGACCTCTTCTTCCAGACCGCTGTCTACCGTGGCGTCGAGCAGCTCGACGGCACCACCAGCTGGAACAAGGCGTACTGGAACGTCGCCCTGGGGCTCAACGAGGCCGCCTTCACCAACCTCGGCGCCTGCACCCTCACGACCACCGCGACCGCCACCGACGGGACGCTCTTCGACGGCGCCACCCCCGCCGACACCCGCTGGCCGACGGTCACGTGGAACGTGGAGATCATCTCGTCGACCGGCGCCCGCACCTGCCACACCCACGCCCTCGACGACGGCACCGGCGTCGCCACCACCTACACGCCCACCACCGGCCACACCTTCTACGGGACCTTCTCCCGCGCCACCGGCCTCGCCGGCGTCGCTGCGGCCTCCCCCGACGCGACCAGCACCATCGCCTGCACCCCCGACCCGATCGTCGGCGGCGACACCGGCACCTGCACCGTCGTCCCGCGGAGCAGCGGCTACGTCATCGACGTCGACGCGACCGCCTTCTCCCCGTCGGCCACCGCGGGCGCCGTCGGCGCGATCTCGCCCGCCTCGGGCACCGAGTTCACCTTCTCCTTCACCGCCCCGCTCGCGGCCCAGACCGTCACGATCTCGAGCGGCTTCTCCGACACCACCGTCGACGTCACCGCGACCTGCTCCGACGGCGTCAAGAACGGCGACGAGAGCGACGTCGACTGCGGCGGCTCCTGCGCCGACTGCGCCAACGGCGACAGCTGCGTCGTCGGCGGCGACTGCGCCTCGAGCTACTGCGCCGCCGGGACCTGCGCCTGGGCCGCCCGCTGCACGGCGCTCCGCGACCAGAGCGCCCCGAGCGGCGAGTACACCATCGACGTCAACGGCGCCGGCGCGCTCCACACCGTCTACTGCGACATGACCACCTCGGGCGGCGGCTGGACGATCTTCCGCAACGCCGAGGTCGGCTCCGTCACCGGCCTCACCACGAGCTGGCACCTCGATCGCCAGCACGTCATGGCCTACATCAACACCTCGGGGACCATCGCCTACACGCTGCTCGAGCAGCTCACGACCTACGCCGCCACCGACCTCACGGTCTCCCACGATGGGAACTCCACCCGGGTCCACTTCGTCCCCGGCGTGACCAGCGGGACGCTCAACGGTTTCCGCACGAACGGTACCAACCTGTCGTTCACCAACTGCGACACCAACGCCAGCAGCTACTTCACGTTCTTCAAGACCGGCTTCAGCGTGACCGGCTCGCCCTACCCCCTCGAGCAGAACTGGCGTGCGTCGCGGATCACCGTCGCCCAGGCGATCCCCAGCACCTACTTCGGCAACGTCAACCTCGCCTTCGGGGGCTGCGGCTCCTACACCGGCAACGTCGGCTACACCGCGGCGCTCGGCCTCCGCTGACCGCTCTCGGGGTTTACCTTCCGGCCTTCGCGGGTCCTTCGAAACCGGGCCCACCCCGCCGCGTTCGGTGGGGTCGGCTCACGGAGGTCATCATGCGAGGGCTCGTCATCGCCGCCGCGGCGCTCATCGTCGCCGTAGCCACCCCGGCGCACGCCGCCAACGACGTCGAGCTCTTCGGCGTCCTCGACGCCGTCGGGCCCCTCGACGGCCACGGCTACGATCCGCGTCCGGTCATCCGCGCCGTCAACGCCCTCCAGCCCCTCGGCAAGGAGCGCGGCGTCGCCTTCCTGCGGCGCTACCTCGAGGCGCGGCCGGGCGCCTCCGAGCGCGGCGGGCTCTTCCTCGTCGTCCGCACCCTCCTCGACCCGCCCCAGGACCACGCCGGCCCCGTCGCCCCGGACGCCTGCACCCCCGAGCAGCGCGCCGTCACCGCCGGCGGCTGCTGGCGGCCTCCGCGCCTGGGCGCGCCGTACCCGCAGGCCCCCAAGGATCTGCGCTCGCTGCGCTACCCCGGCTTCGTCCTCGGCGACGTCCCGCTCTCCCTCGTCTCCGGCTACAGCCTCGGTGGGCTCCCCGAGCGCCTCATCGACCACCTCGAGGCCCTCGTCCCCCTCGGCACCTGGCGCGCCAGGCCGCTCACCCCGCGCCCGGCCGGCGAGGTCCGCTACCTCTTCGTCCACTACGGGCAGTGGTCGCTCAGCGACGAGGTCGGCCGCATGGTCGAGGCCCAGCTGAAGCGCTACGAGCGCGGCCCGCTCCTGGCCACGCCGTGTCTCGACCTCGGGCTCGTCTGCGCCCCCCGCGAGGCCGGCAGCGTCGAGAGCCTGCGCGCCGCCGTGGACGCCCCGGGCCTCACCGTCGTCACGCCCCTCGAGGCCGGCGACAAGCGGCTCCTCTTCGCCGTCCTCACCTGGCCCACCGACTCCGAGGCGTACGTCACCGTCCTCGCCTGGTCCTACACCCGCCACTTCGACGAGTGGCGCCTCGTCCTCCACCAGGAGGTCTACGGCGCCCCGACCGTCACCCCCGTCTACGACGCCAAGCGCGCGGCCATCGTGCTCGACACCGGCGCCCCGCCGCAGGCCCCGGCCGCGGTCGTGCCGCTCACGCACATCCCCTACAGCGCGCGTGATTGACGCCCGGGCGGCGGCGTCCCACGATGCCTCATGCCTCCCGCCACGCTACCCGAAGGCGTCCCGCTCCTGGCGCTGCGCCCCCTGCGCGCGGGGTGCCACGGCTCGGGGGCGTGCTGCCATGGCTGGCAGGTCGAGCTGACCGAGGACGAGCCGCCAAGGATCCTGGAGCTCGCGCGCGCCCTCGCGGTCGCGGAGCCCATCGTCGACGGCGTCCTGCGGCGTGAGGACGGGCGCTGCGTCTTCCTCGACGACGCCCTCCGCTGCCGCATCCACGCGACCTTCGGCGCCGACGCCAAGCCCCGGACCTGCCGCCTCTACCCGCTCCGCGCCGTCTTCACCGAGGACGGCCTGCGCGTCGGCGTCGATCCGAGCTGCGCGAGCACCTTCCGCACCTGGGAGAGCGGGCCGCGGGTCGAGCCGCTCCGCACCATCGAGCAGGTGCGCCAGCTCGCCCCGGCGCTCATCGAGGACGAGCGCGCGCTCCTGACCCTGGCCTCCGTCCCCGGCATGGGGGTCGCGGGGCTCGCCGGCGCGCTCGTCGGCGACCCCACCGCCGCCCCCGAGCTGCCCGCGGGCCTCACCGCGCGCCTCCT
>SBGO01000549.1 GCA_006226565.1 Deltaproteobacteria bacterium
GACCGGGCTCCACGGCGAGCTCCGCGCGGACGACGCGCTCAGCTGGAGCGCCGTCGCCGGGGCGGCGCGCTACGAGGTGCTGCTCGCCCGCGACGCCGCCTTCGCCTCCGAGCTCCGGATCCTGACCGCTCACGGCGAGCGGACCGCGCTCCCGGCGGACCTCGCGAAGGGCAAGTGGTTCTGGCGCGTGCGCGCGGTCGACCCCGACGGGTTCGTCGGCTTCCCTTCGAAGATCTACGCGTTCACGCGATGACCGACCGCTCCGAGCCCGGCGCCTCGCGCTCGGAGGACCTGGCTCCGGAGGCGATGACGTCGCCGTGGCTCCCGGTGCCCACCGGGCCGGGGGAGCGGATCCGCCGCGTCTTGCGCCGGCTCGCGGCGGCGGTGACGGTGCGGGCCCTGTTGGTGGCGTTCTTCAGCGTGCTCGTCGCGCTGGGACCGACCGGGGCGGGGCCGCTCCAGCGGGCCGACGTCTGGCTCTACGATCGGCTCCTCCGCCCGCTCATCCCGGCGCCGAGCGTCCGCGACGACATCGTCGTGGTGCGCGTCGACGACCGCACCCTCGAGGACCTGAACGAGCGCTGGCCGCTGTCTCGGGCGACCTGGGCGCGCTTCGTCGAGCGCATCGAGGCGTGGCGGCCGGCGCTGGTGGTCCTCGACGTCGTCTTCGACCAGCCCGACGAGACCAGCGCGGTCCCGTTCGGCGAGCGGGTCCTCGACGAGATCGAGGGGCTCGGCCTCGCCGCGACCCCGAGCGGAAAGAAGCTCCACGCCTTCGTCAGCGACGAGCTCGTGCGGCTCGACGCCGACGTCGTCCTCTCGCGCGCCATGGCCAACGCCGGCAACGTCGTCCTGGGCGCGTTCTTCACCCAGTCGAGCGGCGCCCTCGTCCCGGACGCGCCCCAGCGCATCCCCCCGGTCGCCCGCGGCGACTACGACCTCGTCCTGACCGCCAGCGAGGCCGTCACGAGCCACCCGCGCTTCACGGTCGCGGCGCTGACGAGCGGCGCCATGAACGTCCTCGTCGACGCCGACGGCAGCGTGCGCCGCTACCCCTACGCGGTCGCCCTCGGCGACGACGTCTACGCCTCGCTCGCCCTCGCCGCCGCGACCTCCGCCACGCGCGACGCCGCGGAGGCGCGCCGCATCGTCCAGCGCGCGCTCGCCGCCGACGGCGGCGCCCCGTTCCTGCGCTTTCGTCCGGAGGGGCGGCCCTTTCCCGAGCTGAGCTTCTCCGACCTCCTGCTCGCGCCCGCCGAGCAGGGCCCGGACGCCGCGGTCCTCGCGGGCAAGATCGTCTTCGTCGGCGCGACGGCGCTCGGGATCGAGGACCAGCTCCGCACGCCCATCGGCTACCGGACGCCCGGCGTCATCGTCCACGCGACGGCCACGGAGAACCTGCTCGAGGGGAGCTTCCTCGTCGCCGGCGGGCTCGCCCACGCCCTGAGCGTGCTCGAGACGCTGCTGCTGCTCGGGCTCATGGCCTGGTGGATGGCGCGCCGGCCGCGGCCGCTCGGCGTCCTCGCCGCCGGGGGCGGGGCGCTGGTCGTCCACGGCGGCGTGGTGGTCGGCGCCGCGTTCGGCCCCGGCCTCCTGCTCGAGCCGGTCGCCGTGCCCCTCGGGCTCATCTCCCTCGGCGCGCTGGAGCTCGGCGTGCGCTGGCGCCTCGTCCGCCACGAGCGCGAGCAGCTGGCCGAGCGCGAGCGCGTCCTGGCCGCCGAGCGCGACGCCCTGACGCGCTTCCGCCAGGTCGTCGACAACGTCGGCGACGCCATCGTCACGGTCGACGACGATCGGCGCGTCACCTGGATGAACCCGGCGGCCGAGACGCTCTTCATGCGGCGCTCGCGCTCGACCCTCGGCCGCTCCATCGACGCGCTCGTCCCCGCCTGGGCGGCCGGCCTGCCCCAGACCGCGCGCGACGCCAACCGGCGCGGGGCGACGGCGCGCGAGGAGGAGGTCGTCCTCCCCAACGGCGAGACGGTCCCGGTGGAGGTCACCGTGACCCCCATGGCGACCGCCGCCGGGGTCCGCCAGAACTGCGTCTTCCGCGACATCGCCGCGCGCAAGGCGGTCGAGCGGATGAAGGACGAGCTCGTCTCGACGGTGAACCACGAGCTCCGCACGCCCGTCACCTCGATCCTGGGCTCGCTGAAGCTCGTCAAGGGCGGCGTCGGCGGGGCGGTCGAGCCGGCGGCGCTCCAGCTCGTCGACATCGCGGTGCAGAACGGCGAGCGCCTGCTGGGGCTCGTCAACGATCTCCTGGACCTGGCGAAGCTCGAGGCCGGCGGCGTCGAGTACGACACCGAGCCAGTCGCGATAGGTCCCCTCGTCGCCGAGGCGGTCGAGGCGAACCGCGGCTACGGCGCGAGCTTCTCGGTCCACCTCGTGCTCGCCGTCGACGTCGAGGAGGCCCGCGTCCGCGGCAACGCGCGGCGCCTCGGGCAGGTCGTGACGAACCTCGTCTCGAACGCCGTGAAGTACTCCCCGCCCGACGGCGTGGTGCAGGTCCGCGTCACCGAGGTGGCGGGCGGGCGCGTCCGCGTCGCGGTCGCCGATCGCGGGCCCGGCATCCCGCTGGCCTTCCGCGCCCACATCTTCGACAAGTTCGCCACCACCATCGCCGGGGACGGCAAGAAGCGCCCCGGGACGGGCCTCGGCCTCGCCATCGCCAAGCGCATCGTCGAGGAGCACGGGGGCGCCATCGGCTTCGACACGGAGCTCGAGGTGGGGACGACGTTTTGGTTCGAGCTCCCCGAGCTGCTATAGCTGGTCCGCGTGAACACACTCCATGCTTCGTTCGTGTTGCTCGCGGTCTTCGCGTCCCAGGGCGGCTGTGGGGTCGCCAGCTGCGGCCCCGGGGTCCCCGATCCGTGCGAGCAGGACCGCCTCGGCTGCGAGGACCCGACCGAGCTCCAGCACATCGACGGCTGCCCCGACACCTCGCCGCTCAGCGTCACCGTCGGCGACGGCGAGAACGGCTTCGTCGCGCTCGCGCCGGGGACGGGGCCCACGATGCACTACGGCTTCCAGGGCGGGCAGCACTACTTCCTCGGCTTCCGCGTCGCCAACGCCTCGCTCGACCTGTACGACCAGCTCAAGGTGACGCTGTGGGTGGGGCAGGGCGAGGCGTGCGGCCTCGGTGCGCACCCCACGGGCGTCCTCCCCGAGGGCTGCGAGCACGACCTCGGCTACCGCGAGCTCGTCATCGGCAGCGCCGAGCAGCCCCTCAACGTCGTCGACGGCGCGGTCGAGGAGAGCGGCCTCCTGCTCGTGGTCGACTATCCCTGGTCCGGGATGAGCACGGTCGTCGCCGTCGAGGTCGAGGACCCCTGCGGCCGGACCGGCGCCACCAGCGTGAGCTGGACCCAGCCCTGACCGGCGCCCCCGCCGCCCTGGAGCGACCATGCCCCTCTTGCCTGCGCCACCGCTGCCCGACTGGATCACGCGCCAGCTCCCGCCCGTCGATCGCTACGCCATCGACGTCGGCGGCCACGCGATGCACGTCATGGAGGCCGGGGTCGGTCGGCCGGTGCTGCTCGCCCACGGCAACCCCTCGTGGGGCTTCCTCTACCGCAAGGTCATCCACGCGCTCGACCTCTCGCGCTTCCGCGTCATCGTCCCCGACCTCGTCGGCCTCGGCCTCTCCGACAAGCCCGCCGACCCCGCCGCCCACACCCTCGCGGCGCACATCGCCTGGATGGGCCGGGTCCTCGACGCCCTCGGCCTCGATGACCTCATCGTCGTCGGCCAGGACTGGGGTGGGCCCATCGCCTTCGGCGCCGCCGCCGAGCGCGCCGCGCGCGTCCGCGGCCTGGTCGTGCTCAACACCGTCATCAGCCCGCCGCCTCCGCGCTTCAAGCCGACGGCCTTCCACCGCTTCGCGCGCGTTCCCCTGGTGAGCGACGTCGTCTTCCGCGCCTTCGCCTTCCCGCAGGTCGGGATGAACCTGGCCCAGGGCGACCTCCTCAGCATCCCGCCGGCGGCGGCCGCCGCGTATTGGTGGCCGCTCCGCGACCCGCGCCGGAACCAGGCGCCGCTCGCGCTCGCGCGCATGGTCCCCGACCGCCACACCCACCCCTCGGTCGCGCCGCTGGCTCGCGTCCACGCCTTCGTCAAGGGCTTCGACGGCCCGACGGCCATCGTCTGGGGCGACCGCGACCCGGTCCTCGGCCGCGTCCGCGGCTGGATCGAGAAGAACCTGCCGGCCGCCTCCGTCACGCGCACCCGCGCCGGGCACTTCCTCCAGGAGGAGGTCCCGGTGGAAATCGCCCGCGCCATCGTCGACGTGGCGAACCGTGCCTGAGATGCACGACCGCGATCCGGCAGAACGGCGGGTGGTGACCCCCGGCTTCCACGCGCGCGTCTACGCCGTCGTCCGCGAGGTCCCGCGCGGCCTCGTGACCACCTACGGCGACGTCGCGACGATGCTCGGCTCGCCGCGGGTCGCGCGCCACGTCGGCTGGGCGCTGGCCGCGCTCGGGCCCGACGACGCCGACGTGCCCTGGCACCGGGTCATCAACTCCCGCGGGCACCTCAGCTACCGCGGCGACGACGTGCGCGCCGTGCAGCAGACGACCATGCTCGCCGCCGAGGGGGTCCACCTCGACGACAGCGGCCGCGTCATCGACTTCGCCCGCCTTCGCTACGCGTTCCCGGACCACGACCCGGCGTGAGGCGGGTCGCGCGCGCGCAGCGGCTCAGGAGGTCGCGAACCGGAGCGTGTCCAGGAAGTGCTTCGGGTCCTCCTCGGCGAGGATGCGGGCCACGTCCGCGCGCAGGCGGCGCTTCATCTCCGCGTAGGTGCGGGTCCGCTTGCGCGCCAGCTCGGCGGCGAACGCCACGGTGCGCGGGAGCAGCTCGTCCCCCGGATAGGCGGCTTCGACGAAGCCCATGGCGACGGCCTCGGGGCCGGTGAAGCGCTGGCCCGTGTAGTAGATGCGGTGCAGGCTGGCGGGCGGCAGGACGGCCTGGCAGATCGCGAGCATCCCCGGTAGCAGCGGGATGTTGATGTCGACCTCGGGCAGGCACACCCAGCCACGGTCCTCGCGCATGAAGCGGAAATCCATGTGGGCCGCCAGGAAGAAGCCGCCGGCGAAGGTGTGGCCGTTCAGCGCGGCCACCATCGGCTTGGGGTAGAGGCACACCCGGGAGAGCAGGCCGTTCACCTGCCGCATGTAGGCGTCGAGCGCCGCCGGGTCGCCGATGCGCGGCATCAGGTACTCGAGGTCGAGGCCGTTCGAGAAGAACTTCGGGTGCCCCCCCGTCACGACCAGGGCCTTGACCCGGTCGTCCGCCTCCAGCGCGTCGAGCTGCGCCAGGAACGCCGCCATGAAGTCCGGGTGGAAGCGGTTCTCCTCGCCGTGCGTCATCGTGAGGACGCCGACGCGCTCCTTGTCGTGAACCGTGAGCTCCAGGTATCCCATCGCCGCTCCTCCGTCGTGGCTGGTCGTCACTGTCGTTTGGCGCCGGACGATAGCACTCTGTACCTCGCCCGAGCCAGTCGAGAGGGAGCGCAGCGGCGGCGCGCCCGCGCCCACCTCGACGATCGCGGCGCGTCGTCGACCTCGCCGCGAAGGGGTTCGTCTTCCCGCAGCGCGTGATGCGCTGAGCCAGCCAGCAGCGGCCCTTCCGGGGCGCGTTATTGCGGTGATAACCGCTCGGTTGTGATGCGCTGCGGGAGCGGCGATGATGGGTCGCTCGCCCACACTCGGAGGTTCTGGTGAGAGGCTACCGCAAGCTCCTGGCGCCGTATCTCGCGCTCGCCCTCGGCGCCTGCGCCGACGGCGCGCCCGCGCCCGGCCCGAGCGGCCCGACGCTCGCCATCGACGTCGCGGCGCTGAGCCTCGAGGGCGTCGGCGACGCGGTCTGGGACCTCGAGGTCCTCAACGGCGCCGCCACCCCCGACGTGGTGTGGCAGCGGCGGGTCAGCTCCTCCGGCTACGGCGACGGCGCGGGCTCGGCCAGCTACGTCGGTACCTGCGACGCGGACCCGGCGACGAACGTCAACACGGTCCGCGTCTGGGTCGTCGGCGTGTACACCGCCGCCGTCAGCGACGCCGGCGCCTTCGCCAGCGGCGCCGACACCGGGGTCGGCGCCGTCACCGGCACGCCGCTCGCATTCCAGAACCCGACCGCCAGCGCGCCGCTGACCCGTGAGGTCGTCTGCCTGCCCGACGCCGACGTCGCGGTCCAGTTCGACGTGGCGCTGATGCGTCCGGCCCAGCAGGGCTTCTTCGACATCGCGGTCAACTTCAACGACATCTTCTGCTCGGCCAAGCTCGACTGCTGCGACGACGCCAACGGCGACGACGTCTGCGCCGCGGGCGAGGACATCACGCTCCTCTTCGACGCCAGCGGCGCGCGCGCGCGGACGATCGTTCTCGGCTTCGCATGCACCGCCGGCACCGAGGTCGGCAGCGCGACCGAGCTCTACATGGACCCGCTGGCCTTCGACTGCAGCCCCGGCGTCGCCGGCTTCCAGACCGCCTTCACCCTCTCCCCGGGGGGCGCCGGCGCCGGCAACCAGTGCACCGCCGGCGACCTCGCGGGCTGCGCGATCGTCGACGATCCGGACCCGGCCGAGGCCGACACCTACCTCTACCAGGTCGCCGTCTTCCGGGGCGCCGAGCTCCTCACCGACGGCGCCGGCTCGGCCCACAAGGCGTACTGGAACGTCGCCCTCGGCGTGAACGCCGGCATCGGTGACTGCACGCTGCGGACCGCCGCGACCGCCGACGACGCGAGCGACGACGCGGACGGCGTGGTCGGCGGCGTCGTCGCCGCGGGCACCGTCTACCCCTACGTGAGCTGGGACGTCCCGCTCGGGACCTGCGCCGAGGAGGCGCTCTCCTTCGACGGCACCGGCACCGTGCGCGCGCTCTACACCGGCACCGGCGACGCCGAGCCGACCGAGTTCGCCTGGACCCTCGCGCCCGGCCTCCCGCCGGCCGCCGTGTGCGCGCCGGCCTGCGAGAACGGGGGCACCTGCGTGGCGCACGACAGCTGCGCGTGCCCGCCCGAGTTCACGGGCCCGACGTGCGCGACGCCCACGGTCTGGGCGAGCTGCCTCGAGGCCTACGAGGCGGGCCAGACCGTGAGCGGCCTGTACACCGTCGACCCCGACGGCGCCGGCGTCATCGCCGCGGCCGACGTCTACTGCGACATGGACACCGAGGGGGGCGGCTGGACGCTCTTCATGTTCGTCAACCAGCCCGTCACCACGCCGGACGAGACCCGGACCGACCTCGATCCCGACGCGCTCAGCGGCTACTACTATCTGCCGCACGCCTTCTTCGCCGCCCTCGCGAGCCCCGGGATGCGCGTCCGCGGCTGGGCCATCCACAACCCCGAGCTCTACTTCGAGTGCGACTTCCAGAGCGACGGGACCAGCTACAACTCGTGGGTCGCCAACGCCGGCTGCGTGCAGCGGGTCGGGCTCGTCGCCGGCGGCTACGCGGTCCTGAGCGCCGGCACCGGCTTCGTCCATGCCTCCGCGTACAACACGATCAACCCGATCAACCCGATCACGACCAACTCGGTGTTCACCAAGGCGAACAACACCTTGTACGGGAGCGGCTGGGCCGTCCCGGGTTGGAGCGCGGACACCACGACCAACGGGACCTACAAGTGGTACTACGGTCAGTGGGCCACGGAGCCGGCCTACGCCATGATCTACGCGATTCGCTGAGCGGGCCTCGCGGCCCCCGGATCACTCCCCCGGCGGCGGCGCCACGCAGACCTGGCTCGCGCAGACGGCGGGCGCCTCGCACAGCACCTCGTCGCTGCACGGGCCGCCCTCGGGGGACCAGAGCGGCAGCGGGTAACGGTCGAGGGGGGCCGAGGCCGACGTCCGCCCCTGGAGGCGATAGAGCGCGCCGTCCGGCCCGTACTGCAGGATCGCCGTGCCCGTCGGCGCCGCCGGCACGTTCGGCGGCAGCGGCCGCTCGGTCCCGTCGGGCCACAGGCGGTGGAGCGTCTCGGGGTTCTGGCTCTCGACGTACCAGTGGCCGTTGCGGCGGTCCTGGGTCGCCGAGAGCACGGCGCCCGGCGGCCACGCCTGCCACAGCGTCGCCTCCTGGGCGATCGGGTCCCACTGGTAGAGGTTGCCCTTGTTGGTCCCGACCAGGACGCTGCCGTCGCGCCCCGAGGCCAGCGCCGCGATGGTCTCGCCGGCGAAGACGTGGGCCGTGCGCCAGGTCGGCGGGGTGTCGGCCTCGGGCAGGGTGAACTGGACGAGGCGCCCGAGCGGGTCGGCTTCGCAGCAGGCGTTGCCGTCGGCGGTGCACCAGACGTCGGGGTGCGCCTCGTCGCACGGGGTGCAGCCGTCGAAGTTGGAGCACTGGGAGGCGCGGAAGTTGCCGACGAAGTAGGTGTCGCCAGGCCCGACGGCGAGCCCGGTGGGGGTCGAGATGCGGCCGCCGCCGTAGAGGACGTCGGTGTCCTTCTGGCCGGCCTTGATGAAGGGTACGTTCAGGAACCCGGGGCAGTTGGTCTGGCCGGCGCAGCCGCAGTCCGGATCGACGTCGTCGTCGCAGGTGTACAGCAGCGTCAGGCCGTTCTGGGCCTGGCACCCGCAGCCCGGGCAGCACGAGTAGGTGACGACCACGCGCGCCTTGGTCGGGTCCGGGTCGACCAGGCCGAAGCCCATGTTCTGGTTGGCGTTTCCGTAGTACTTCGCCACCGAGCCGTCGGCCGCCGAGACCACGCGGGTGAAGTCGGGGCCGCTGATCATCGTGGTCAGGTAGGCGTTGCAGGCGTAGTCGAAGTCGATGTCCCAGATGGCGGCGAGCGAGGCGTTGATGGCGTCGAGGTCGGGCTCGCAGGCGTCGCACACGCCCTCGTCGACGAGGCCGTCGCAGTCGTTGTCGAAGCCGTCGCAGCTCTGCTCGACCTTGCCCTCGTAGCCGGGGGCGACGCAGTGCCAGCGCCCGCCGTCGCAGACCGGGGGGACGAGGCCGCAGACGCCCTCGCAGGTGCCGGGCGGGACCGGGTCCTCGCTGCTGGTGCAGGCGACGCAGGCGCCGTCGGCGCAGATCGGCAGGGCGGCGGTGCAGTCGTCGGGGCCGAGGCACTCGACGCAGCGGGCGTGCGGCTCGTCGCAGCGCGGGGTCGCGCCCGCGCAGGCGAGGGCGTCGCAGACCGGGATGCAGTCGGGGAAGCCGACGTAGCCCGCGTCGCAGGCGTCGCAGGCGGCGCCCGCGTAGCCGGTGGCGCAGGCGCAGGCGCCGCCGGTGCAGGCCCCGTGGCCGCCGCAGGGGTCGGGGTCGCACGGGTCGTCGGCGCAGTCGGGGAAGCCGAGGTAGCCGTCGGCGCAGGCGTCGCAGGCGTCGCCCGCGTAGCCGGCGGCGCAGGCGCAGGCGCCGTCGGTGCAGGCCCCGTGGCCGCCGCAGGGGTCGGGGTCACACGGGTCGTCGACGCAGTCGGGGAAGCCGAGATAGCCCGCCGCGCAGGCGTCGCAGGCGTCGCCCGCGTAGCCGGTGGCGCAGACGCAGGCGCCGTCCGCGCAGCTCCCGTGGGCGCCGCACTCCGGGACGCAGGCCACCGTGCCGACGGTGTCCTCGCCGCAGCCGGCGAGGGCGGTCATCGCGGCGAGGGCGCCGAGGGTCGCCGCGAGCGCGAGAGCGGGCTTGTTCATGGGGGCCTCCGGGCGTCGCGGGGCGATCAGAGCCGCCGCGCCCGCGTGAAGTCAAGGACCTACGGCCCGGGACCCGGTCGTCGCCTCGTCAACGGGCCCGGAATGTGGATGATGGACGGCATCCAGAGAGGTGTGATCATGGCGGACTGGCAGCCGACGGCCTGTATCCTGTGCGAGTGCAACTGCGGCCTCGAGGTCCAGCTCGAGGGGCGGCGCCTCGCGAAGCTCCGCGGCGACAAGCGGCACCCCATCTCGCGCGGCTACGCCTGCGAGAAGCCCCACCGCCTCGACCACTACCAGAACGGGCCGCACCGGCTGACGACGCCGCTCCGGCGCACGGCCGACGGGGGCTTCGAGGAGATCGGCTGGGACGTCGCCATCCGCGAGGTGGCCGCGCGCCTGGCCGCGGTCCGCGACACCTACGGCGGCGCGTCGATCTTCTACTACGGCGGGGGAGGGCAGGGGAATCACCTGCCCGGGGCCTACGCGACCGCCACCCGCGCCGCCCTCGGCTCGGTCTTCAAGTCGAGCGCCCTGGCTCAGGAGAAGACCGGCGAGTTCTGGGTCGCCGACCGGATGCTCGGCGGCCAGACCCGCGCCGACTTCGAGCACTGCGACGTCGCGATGTTCCTCGGGAAGAACCCGTGGCACTCGCACTCCATCGCCCGGGCGCGCGTGACGCTCAAGGAGATCGCCCAGGATCCGGCGCGCACCCTCATCGTCGTCGACCCGCGCCGCACCGAGACGGCCGCGCTCGCCGACATCCACCTCCAGGTTCGCCCCGGCACCGACGCGTGGCTCCTGTCGGCGATGGTCGCCCTCCTGCTCGCCGAGGATCGGCTCGACCACGCCTTCCTCGCCGAGGCCGACGGGCTCGACGCCGTCCGCGCCGCCTTCGCCGACGTGGACGTCGCCGCGTGCTGCGCGCGGGCCGGCGTCGACGAGGCCCTCGTCCGCGAGGCCGTCGATCGCATCGCCGGCGCCCGCGCCTTCGCGAGCTTCGAAGACCTCGGCGTCCAGATGAGCCGCCACTCGACCCTGGTGAGCTACCTCCACCGGCTCGTCTGGCTCCTCACCGGGAGCTACGGCAAGCCCGGCACGCACTACACGCCGACCGGCCTCGTGCGCTTCGCGAGCGGCGCCAGCGGCCACCGGAGCCCGGTCGTCGGCGCGCCCATCATCAGCGGCCTCGTGCCCTGCAACGTCATCGCCGAGGAGATCCTGACCGACCACCCGGGGCGCTACCGCGCGATGATCGTCGAGGCGGCCAACCCCGCGCACTCCCTGGCGGACGGCCCGCTGATGCGCGAGGCGCTCGGGGCCCTCGACACCCTGGTCGTCATCGACGTGGCGCTCTCCGAGACGGCCCAGCTCGCCGACTACGTGCTGCCGGCCGCCTCGCAGCTCGAGAAGGCCGAGGCGACCTTCTTCAACTTCGAGTTCCCCAAGAACGCCTTCCATCTGCGTCGGCGCCTCCTCGAGCCGCCGCCGGGCGCGCTCCCCGAGGCCGAGATCCACGCGCGCCTGTGCGAGGCCCTGGGCGCCTTCGACGACGCGGCGGTGGCACCGCTCCGGGCGGCCGCCGAGAAGGGGCTCCCCGCGTTGGGCGCGGCCTTCATGCAGCGCGTCCTGGCCCACCCGAAGCTCAAGCGCTACGCGTCGGTGCTGCTCTACCGGGCCCTCGGCCCCGTGCTCCCGCCCGATCTCGCCGAGGGCGCGGTGCTGCTCGGGCTCGCCTTCCGCGCGGCGATGGACCACGGGCCGGCGCTCGCGCGGGCGGGCTTCGGCGGGCCGCCGCCGATGGCCGCGATGGCGCTCTTCCAGGCTATCCTCGACGCGCCGAGCGGGGTCGTCTTCTCCGAGAGCCGCTGGGAGGACGTGCGGCCGAAGACCGCCGGCGGGCGCATCCAGCTCGCCCTCGAGGATCTGCTCGCGGAGCTCGGCCGGCTCGCCGAGCCGGACCCCGAGGACGTCGATTTCCCCTACGTCCTCGCCGCGGGAGAGCGCCGCTCGTTCACCGCCAACACCATCATCCGCGACCCGGCGTGGCGCAAGCGCGACCGCGACGGCGCGCTGCGCATGAGCCCGGCGGATGCCGCGCGCCTCGGGGTGGCGACCGGCGACCGGGTGCGCCTGTCGACGCGGCGCGGGGCGGTCGTGGTGGTCGTCGAGGTCAGCGACACCATGCAGGCCGGGCACCTCGCGCTTCCCAACGGGCTCGGGCTGAGCGGGCGCGGCACCGAGCCCGCCGGTGTCGCCCCGAACGAGCTCACCTCGGCCGCGGATCGCGACCCGTTCGCCGGGACGCCCCACCACAAGTACGTCCGGGCGCGCGTCGAGGTCGCCTGAGCGGCCGACGGCGCGTGCGCGCTCAGTTCGGCCAGGCGGGGTAGAAGCGGAGCGGGCTCTCGAGGACGACGTCGACCGCGGTGTCGCCCGCCTGGACCGTCACCTTGCGGTAGCGGGTGAGGAAGGACTCGGGGCACTCGCCGCAGCCCCAGGTGCTCGGCGGCGGCAGCTCCGCGCGCAGGGCGTCGGGGACGGCGAAGGCGCCGATGTCGGGCACGTCGCACTCGATGACGGCGTCGAGCGGCAGGCCGTGGCCGTAGCCGGCGTTCAGGGTGATCCGCACGTGGGCGTCGCCGCCGCCCGCGGCCGGCCGGTCCCACGTGAAGCGGAGGTCGCCGCTGGCGGTGAGGTCCGTCGCCTGGAGGTCCGGCGCGACGAGGAGGTCGGGCATGACGCCGCTGGCCGAGAACGCGCCGAAGGCGTCACCGGGCGCGCTGATGGTGACGGTCTCGCCCGGGGCGAAGGGCTGGCCCTGGCTCTGGAGCCAGTAGCCGTAGCCGTCGAAGGCCATCACCAGGCTCTCCGCGCCGTCGCTCGCGGTGATGGCGCCGGCCGAGAGCGGCTCCGGGTAGCCCGCGCAGACGCCGTCGGCCGTGCAGATCTCGGGGTACTCGCACGCGGGGCTGCAGGTGATCTCCGCCCGGCGCAGGAGCCGGCAGGGCCCGTCCTCGGCGGCGACGGTGTAGGGGTCGGGCGGCGCCGTCCGCGCGAGGGTCGCGGTCATCGTGGTGTAGTCGCCCTCCGCTCCGTAGTGGTTGATGCGGACGCGCACCACCGCCGGGGACTGCGCGAAGTCGGGCGTGAACGCGGCGCCGCCGGTGTCGGCGGCGTCGGCGGTCGCGGTGTCGGCGGCGTCGGCGGTCGCGGTGTCGGCGGCGTCGCCCGTGTCGGCGACGTCGAGGGCGTCCGCGGTCGCGCCGCCGTCGGCGCCGCAGCCGGCCGCGAGGAGCAGGGCGAGGGCGAGGCTTGCTGTTCTCATGGCCCCGATGATGCGGGCTCGCGCCGGTCGATTCCAGCGCCGGGCGCCGAACGCGAGGGCGCGGCGTCGGCGCGCTCAGAGGCCCCGGGACCACTCCGGCCGGAGCGCGATCTCGCCGCTCAGCGCCTGGTCGATGACCGCGAGGATGCGGTCGCGGTCGCGCGGCAGGCGCCCGGCGATCGGCAGGTAGTTCGACGCGTGGTTGGTCCGGAACACGGCGTCGGTCGGCGCCGCGACGGCGACGAGGGTGCGCAGCTCCTCCAGCATCCGCTCGACCGACGGCAGCGTGAAGCGGCCGCTCTCGGCGAGCCGCGCGATGGGCGTCTCGGGGACGAGGGTCAGCGTCAACGCCGACACGAACGCCGGGTCCATCGCGGTCACCAGGCGCCCCGAGGTCTCGGCGTGCTCGGCGCTCCGCTCGACCCCGCCGGCGCCGAGCAGGAAGATGGCCGACAGCGCCATCCCGGCCGCGCGCGCACGCTGTGCGGCCTCGGCGTGTGCCGCGAAGTCCGCGCCCTTGGCGATGCGCTTGAAGGTGACGTCGTCCCCGGTCTCCGGGCCGATGTAGAGCAGCGTCAGCCCCAGCTCGCGGAGCCGCGCGAGCTCCGCCGCGGGCTTGTCGTTCAGGTTCATGGCCGTCGCGTAGGCGCTGACCTGGCGGAGCCGCGGGAAGGCGCGCCGGCACGCCGTGAGGACGGCCTCCCAGTGGGCGAGGTCCATCACCAGGGCGTCGCCGTCGGCCACGAAGACCTTGTCCACGCGGTCGCCGAAGCGCGCCCCGGCCATCGCGACGTCGTCGAGGGTCTCGGCGAGGTCGCGGACGCGGAACCGCTTGTCCCGGTACATCGCGCAGTAGGTGCAGTGGTTCCACGAGCAGCCGATCGTGGCCTGCAGGATGTACGACCGCGCCTCGCTGGGCGGTCGATAGAGGGAGCCTTCGTAGCGCATCGTCGGTCCTCGCCGTGCGCGCGGGCCGAGCGCGGCCCGCGGCGCGCCGTCAGGCGGCCTTCTGGCAGTTGAACATCCAGAAGACGCCGAAGGAGTCGCGCAGGACGCCGAAGTGGGCGCCCCAGAAGGTCTCCTGGATGGCCGACACGACCGCCCCCGTCGCCGCGAGGGCGTCGAAGCGCGCGCGCATGTCGTCGAGGTCGTCGAAGTCGAGGGTCAGCTGCACGTTGGCCCCGACCGCCGAGGGCTGCGCCGTCGGCGCGTCGCTGACCATCACGAGCGCCTCGCCGAGCCGCAGCGAGGCGTGCATGACGCGTCCCTCGTCGCCCGCGGTGCAGCCGCCCGGCAGCTCGCCGAAGCGCATCAGCGACTCCGTCCTGGCGCCGAGGGCCCGCTCGTAGAGCGCGACGGCGTCCGTCGCCTGCCCGTTGAAGAAGAGGTAGGGGGTGACGTTCTTGATGCCCACGGGGTCCTCCCGGGATGAGCCGCCTCGGAGCCGGCGCCGATCAGCGCTGGACGGGCGTCGTGATGGGGTGGAAGCCGAGCTTGCCGGCGCCGAGCCAGGCCGCGGTGCCGTGGCCGAGGGCGACCGCGTCGAGGAAGCCGAGGGAGTCGGTGACGAGCCACGGCTCGCCGCCCTCCACCGACACGGCGTAGACGCCGGTCGTGAAGCCGCTCCCCTCGCCGGGCTCGGCGATCCAGGCGATGACGCCGTCGGCGATGGCGGGGCGCTGCCACAGGTCCGGCCGGTCCCAGCTGCTCCACGCGACGCGCCGCTCCTCGAGGTCCCCGACGCGCTTGGTGAAGACCTGGAACTCGCTGTACTTGGGCTCGGGGTTGATGCCGCGCCAGTCGAGCCAGACCACGCGGTCGCCCTCGATGGCCGGGCGGAGCTGCTTGGACGCCTCCGTGACGAGGGCGAGCTCGGTGTCGGCCGTGAGGTCCCAGCCGTAGATGTCGGCGTTGTTGAGGTTGGGGTCGTCGACCGGCTGGTACTCGCCGGTGTCCGAGGCGCGGTAGTCCGCCCACACGACGCGGTGGCCGTTGATGTGGGGGCCGGTCTGCTCGACGCCGTCCTGGGTCAGCGCGCGCGCCGAGCCGGGCTGGCTCACGTCCATCACCCAGACCTCGGTCTGGAGCGCCTCGTGCGGGGCCGCGTCGCGCCCGATCCAGGCCAGCCAGGCGCCGTCGAGGGTCGGCTGGTCCTGGTCGCCGGCGCCGCCGACGAGCTTGTACGGCTCGCCGTCGGGCAGCTCGCGCGCCCACAGGTCGAAGTCCCCGTCGCGATCGTCGGCCCACACCAGGAGATTGCCGGAGAGGACCGGGTCCTTCTGGCGCGCCGGATGGACGACCAACGCCTGACGCACGCCGGTCGCCGGCGCGTAGCCGTAGATGTCGCCGCCGTCGGACCACACCACGGTCTCGCCCCAGAGCGACAGGCAGCAGGCGTCCGCGCCGACCGCGAGGACGCCGTCCTCCGTGGCCGTCGTCGTGTCGGCGACCGTGTCGTCCTCGACGTCCGCGCTCGCCGTGTCCGCGACGACGGCGTCGCTGGCGGTGTCCGCGTCGGTCGCCGCCGGCTCGGCGTCGCACCCGGCGCTCCACGCCGCGAGTCCCAGGATCGCGGCTGCGATCGTGCCCCTCATCCTCGTCCTTCTCCCCCGCCGCCGGGTCCGGCGTCGGCCTTGATGCGTTCGATGTCGATCCCGTGGCGCTCGATCTTGGCGTCGAGCCCGGGCCGGGACAGCCCCAGGAGGCGCGCCGCCGGCGCCTTCTTGCCGCCGGTCCGCGCGAGGGTGGTCGAGAGGACCTGGGCCTCGACCCGGCCCAGGACGTCCGCGAGGGTCTCGCCCTCGGCGACCGCTACGCTGCCGCCGTCGCCGCCGTTTGGCGAGATCCCGGTCGCCTGAGGCGAGGCCGAGAGCACGCGGGGCGAGAGGTGCGCCGCCCGAATGTGGGTCCCCTCGCAGAGCACCGCGGCGCGCAGGAGCTCGTTCTCCAGCTCGCGCACGTTGCCCGGCCACGGGTAGGCGAGGAGCGCGTCGGCGGCGCCGGTGGTGAGCTTGAGCGCGCGCCCGGATCGCGCCCCGTGGTCGTCGAGCAGGCGCTGCACGATGGGCAGCACGTCGTCGCGCCGCTCGCGGAGCGGGGGCACCTCGATCGTCACGACGGCGATGCGGTAGTAGAGGTCCTCGCGGAAGCTCCCCTCGGCGACCATCCGCCGCAGGTCCCGGTTGGTGGCGGCGACCACGCGGAAGTCGGCCGACAGCTCCTTCTGGGCGCCGACCGGGCGGAAGCGCTTCTCCTGGAGGGCGCGCAGGAGCTTCACCTGGTGCTCGAGGGGGAGCTCGCCGACCTCGTCGAGGAAGAGGGTGCCGCCGTCGGCCATCTCGAGGAGGCCGCGGCGGGCGCTGTGCGCGCCGGTGAAGGCGCCGCGGACGTGGCCGAAGAAGACGCTCTCGAAGAGGTCGGGCGGGATCGCGCCGCAGTTCTCCGCGACGAAGCGCGCGCCCCGGCGGGGCCCGTTGAAGTGGAGCGCGCGCGCGAGGAGCTCCTTGCCGACCCCGCTCTCGCCCGTCACGAGGACCGGGAGGTCGTTGTCGGTGACCTTGTCGAGCATCCCGAGCACGCGGCGGAAGGCCGGGCTCTTGTGGATGAGCGCGTCGTAGTCGTAGCGGAGGCCGAGCTCGCTCTGGGACAGCTCCAGGGCGTCCCGGAGGGCGGTGACCTCCTCGCGGTGCGCCTGCGCCTCGGCGTCGCGGGCGGCCGCCAGGCGCGCGACCTCGCGCGTCGCCTGGGCC
>SBGO01000687.1 GCA_006226565.1 Deltaproteobacteria bacterium
GCACGGAGCTCACGGAGGGGGGAGCGGGTCGCGCCCGGAGTTTCGGCTCGAGCGGCCACACATCCTCCGTGCCCTCCGTGGCCTCCGTGGTGGAACGATGTGTTCGATCTCAGAGGGTCCTCGTGCCGCCCTCGCCCATCGGGCGCCCCAGACGAAGAAACCCGCGGAGGGCAGCCTCCGCGGGTCTCTCGAGCGCTAGCTCGGGGGCACGCCTACTCGGCGCGGGCACCCCAGAAGATGGCGTCGAACCGGGTCGAGGACCCGCCGCCGAAGTCGAGGAGCACGTCCCAGAGGCACGGGGTGGACTGCGAGCCGACGCCGTCGACGATCATGTCGTTGTCGAAGTCGGTCAGCATGCAGGCGGACTTGGTGCCGATGGTGAAGACGTCCCCGGTGTTGAGGTCGAGGTTCGTCAGCGTGTTGCGCAGGAAGCTCGGCCCGGCCGACGCGATGGCGTTGCAGGCGGCGTTGACGGCCGTCTCGGTGCCGCTGTCGATCTGGCCCGACTCGTCACCGACGGTGCCGTCGGCGAAGGTGCCGCAGCAGTCGAGGGCGCCGGCGGTCGGCTGGAGGCAGGCGACGCCGCCGCCGATGAGGAAGCCGAGGAGCTCCTCGTAGGTGTCGACCACTTCCTGACCGGTGACCACGGGGAGCAGGAACTTCTCGAGGAAGTAGTTGATGAGCGCGCCGTAGTGGAGGTTCAGCGGGTGCGGGTCGATGGTGAGCTTCCAGTAGTCCGCGACGCTCGCCGAGAAGGAGCCGGTGACCGCCTGCTGCTGGATGGCGCTCATGTTGAAGGAGCGCACGCCGCAGCCGACCTCGGTGTTCGGGTCACAGTTGGCGCCGAGCGTCCACTTGACCTTCACGGTGTGCCAGTTCTCGGTGGTGTCGGCGGCGGCCCACTGACCGGCCTCGTTCGGCTCCTTCTTGAAGGTCAGCGTCGCGCTGATCTCGAAGGCCTTGAGGATGTCGGCCACGTCGCCGCCGGCCTGGAGCACGTTGCCGAAGGTCGTGCCCTGGACGGCGCCGTTGAGGATGTCGTCGACGAGATCGAAGACGAAGCCGCCGATGGTGCCGGGCTGGACGTCGCCGTCCGGGCCGCGGGTGAAGAGCGTGCCGCAGAAGCCCTGGAGCTGCTGGTCCTCGAAGCCGCCGAGGAGGTCGCAGGCGAGCTCGAAGACGGTCTGGGTCGGGGACTGGAAGAAGCCGACGACGTAGCCGACCCAGGTGCCGTAAGGCTCCGGGATGGCGCTGATGAAGTCGAAGCGGCTCGTGATGTTGTAGGCGCCCGCGTAGACCGGCGGGCGGTCGAGCATCTCGACCTCGACCGTCGCGGTCTTGGCCCACTCCACGATGCCGCTCTGGTCGTCACAGCCCCACGCCTGGATGGCGTCGTTCTGGTTCTTCGAGAAGAGGAAGATCGTGTACTTCTGCGGGCTCTCGGTCTCGAGGTTGTCGAAGTCCGGGAACTTGGCCGACTGGGTCAGCTGGATGTTGTCCTTCGACTGCGCGGCGGTCGCGTTCTCGTAGAGGTCGAGGAGGTTCGCGCAGTTCGGCACGCCCGCGGTGTTCTGCTTGTAGAGGCGGACGCTGTAGTTGCCGACCGGGCGGTTGCCGGCGTAGCTGCCGAAGACCGTCAGCGGCACCTGGCCCTTCGGGGTCACCACGACGTCGAAGTGCAGCGCCGGGATGTCGGAGTTGTCGACGTAGGCCTTCACGCCGAACTGGCCGACGTGGGACTGCTTCGCCTTGGTCTCGATCTGGGCGATGCCCGACTCGTCGGTCACGCTCGACAGCGAGGAGATGAAGCCGACGCTGTCGTTGTCGTTCTCGAGGGCAAACTTCACGACCTGCCCGGAGACCGTCGCGCCGTCCTCGGTGTAGACGACCTTGAGCGAGCGGGTCTCGACGTAGGAGATCGAGATGGTGCAGTGATCGGTGCCCTTGCAGGCGACCTGGTCGTCACCGAAGGCCTGATCGAACTCGAGCCGACGGACCGCCTGGGTCTGGTTCGTGTCCGGCAGCTGGGTGGTGTCCGCGTCGGCGCCGATGATGTCGGGGAAGATGGCGTCCGCGCCGGTGTCCGTGTTGCCGCTGGTGTCATCACCACAGGCCATGAGCCCCACGGCGAGCGTCGAGAGCGTGAACAGTGCGATCTTGCGGAGCATCTTCAACCTCGTCCCGAGTATGCGGCGCGCCCGGCCTCATTGGTCGCCGAGCCAGGATGCCGGATTCCGACGCCCCACCGCAAGCGCCCGAGCGCCCCTCCCGGAGGGGTGCCGAGTGAACGCAGGTAGGGCGTGAAATCGGCGCGGAGTCTAAGGACCCGCGCCGCGCCATGTCAAGCAAGGAGCGCGCGAGATTTCCTCGATTTCACGCGGATTTGCGGGCCCGTCGCGGCGCCGTCCGCGGGCGCGTCGACGCGCTCAGTCGCCGCCCAGGTAGCGCGCGATATTCGCGTCGTGCTCGCGCAGGGTCCGGGCGAAGGCGTGCCGGCCGGTGCCGTCGCGCATCGCCACGAAGTACAGCAGATCATGGCGCTCTGGGCGCAGGGCCGCCACCAGCGCGCGCTCGCCGGGGCTGCAGATCGGCCCCGGCGGGAGCCCCGCGGTCGCGTAGGTGTTGTAGGGGTTGGTCTCGTCGAGGCGGTCGGAACGAGTCGGCGCCCTCCCCTGCCGGTCGGGCCGGTAGATGAGCGTCGGGTCCGTCTGGAGCCGCATCTTCTTCTCGAGGCGGTTGTAGAATACGCCGGCGATCCGCGCGGCCTCCCCCTGATCCCGCGCCTCGGCCTCGACGAGGGACGCCATCGTGACGAGGTCGAGCTCGCTGAGGCCGTAGCGCGCCCGCACCGCGAGGAGGTCGCTGCGCCAGCGCGTCTTGAGGCGGCCCCACACCGTCGTGAACTGCGCGACCGCGCGGGTCACGGCGTCCCGGGGCGTCGCGTCGGGACGCAGGAAATACGTCTCGGGGTAGAGGAAGCCCTCGAGGTAGGTCTGCGCCACGCCGTCGGTGCGCGCCGCGCGCGGCGGCCCCACCGGCGCCCCGAGGCCCGCGACGAAGGCGTGGTCGGCGGCGAGGTCCGTGACGTCGCTCGCGGGGCCGACGCCGAGCGCTTCGATGCGGTCGGCGGACTCCCAGACCGTCTCGCCCGGGATGAGCGTGAGGGTCAGCTGCGTGGCCGGCTTCGGCCGCTCCTTGAGGGCGTCCGCGATCTCGAGCGCGTTCGCGTCCCCGCGGATGGTGTAGACGCCCGCCTGCACCTCCTCGTAGGCGCCGGACAGCTTCAGCACCCACCCGAGCGCCGTCGGGTGCTCGGTGAGGTGCGCGCCCTCGAGGAGCCGGACGATCGCCGCGCGGGTCGCCCCACGCGGGATCTGGACGTCGACCGTGGCCGGGTTCCCGTCGGGTCGCGCCGTCACCTGGAGCCACGCCACGAGGGCGAAGACGGCGAGCCCGAGCACGACGACGAGCACGCCGGCCCGCCACAGGCCGCGGCGGGGCGGTCGCTTGGGCGCACGCGCGCTCGCGCTCGGGGTCTTCGCGGCCCGCGGGCTCACGCCCGGCTCCCGGGCCCGTCGAGCCACTCCTGGAGCAGCACCGCGGCCGCCGCCGCGTCGATCCGCCCCTTCTCCTCCTGGCGGCTCCGCTTCTTCTTGCGCCGGCCGGCGTCGGCGACGCGCAGCGCGTCCTCGGCGGTGACCGACGAGAAGCGCTCGTCCCAGCGGGCGATGGGGACCTCCACCGTCGACTCGAGCTTGGTCGCGAACTTCTCGGCCAGCTCCGCCATCTCGCCGGCGACCCCGTCGAGCTGATACGGGATGCCGATGACGATCTGGGTGACCTCGTGCTCGGCGATCAGCGCCGCGACGCGCCGGATCTGCGCGCCCTTGTCCTTCTCGTGGACCGTCGTCAGCGGCGACGCCAGGGTCCGCGTCGGATCGCTCAACGCGACGCCGATGCGCGCCAACCCGAAGTCGATCCCCATCACTCGCCCCATCGTCCCCTCGCGCGCGCCGGCCGCCTCAGCCGGGATAGATGACGAACCCGTTGGCGCGAATGGACAACAGATCCATCGACAGCGCCACGCCGTAGTGGATCGCGACGCCGAGCCACATCGAGCGGTGCTTCAGCGCGAGGAAGCCCAGCGTCATTCCCGCCGCGATCGCGCCGAGGGTCTCCGGGAGCGGCTTGCCGAAGTGGCCCGTGACGTACGGGACGACCATCAGGACGAGCCCGTAGAGCCCGAGGTCGCGCTCGAGCCCGAAGGTGATGTAGCCGCGCCAGAAGCCCTCTCCCGAGACGAAGATGAGGATGTAGAAGGCCTGGTAGGCGAGGAAGTGGCTGAGCGCGATGCCGCCGTCGGGGGAGACGATCTCGCGGCAGAGCGGGTACTTCGCCTGGAACGCCGCCGTGAACGACACCTGGAGCACGAAGGGCAGGACGCCCAGGAACAGCAGCAGGTAGACGACCCAGACCCGGCGCACCGTGGGCGGGTGCGGGTTGTGGGAGGCGCGCAGGCCCAGCTCGCCGGGGCGCATCCCGAGGAGCCAGCGCGCGGTCAGAAACGGCAGCAGCAGGCGGAAGAAGACCGCCGCCAGCGCGAAGTACGCGAAGGCGTAGATGGGCGCGAAGTGGCCGTCCCGCGGGATGAGCGCGTTCCAGTAGCGCCCGTAGGCGTCCATCCGGCCGAAGTACCAGAAGAGCAGGAAGACGCCGGTCGCCGTGGCCAGCACGATCCACGTCCGGCGCGTGAGGTGCCGGAACAGCTCGCGCCCGTGGAAGAGCCCGAGGACGCCGAAGCACATGGCGAAGCCGAGCAGGATGTGCGCGGCCTGCCACTCCTTCTCGTAGAGGAAGCCCCAGCGGTAGCGCGCGACCACCTGCACGGCCACGAGGCCCAGCATGATGAGCACGGCGAGGGGCTTCACCCGCGGGGCGTGCGCACCGGCGCCCGGCGCGCGCGGCTCGAGGAGGGCCCAGAGCCAGGCGACGAACGGGCGCCGCGGCGGCGCGTTTGTCGGGAGCGGCGTGTTCAGCCCTCGATGACCCGGAGCTCGGGCGACACCTCGAAGCGCGCGCCCGTGACCGCACGGATGCTCTCGACCGTCTCGCCGGGGGCGAGCTCGGACAGGACGAGCTTCTTCTGGCCGTCGTCGCCGGCGACGACGTCGAACCACGCCAGATCGGTCAGGATGTGGTCGACGCAGCCGCGGCCGGTGAGCGGGAGGTCGCACTCCTGCAGGAGCTTCGGCGCGTCGCCCTTGGCGGTGTGGGTCATGATGACGATGACCCGGCGCGCGCCAGCGACGAGGTCCATCGCCCCGCCCATGCCCTTGACCATCTTGCCGGGGATCATCCAGTTCGCGAGGTCGCCCTGCTCGCTGACCTGCATCGCGCCCAGGATGGCGAGGTCGATGTGGCCGCCGCGGATCATCGCGAAGGACTCGGCGCTCGAGAAGAAGCTCGAGCCGGGCAGCGTCGTCACCGTCTGCTTGCCCGCGTTGATGAGGTCGGCGTCCTCGTCCCCCTCGTAGGGGAAGGGGCCGATGCCGAGGAGGCCGTTCTCCGAGTGGAGCACGACCTCGACGCCCTCGGGGATGTAGTTGGCCACCAGCGTCGGCATCCCGATGCCGAGGTTGACGTAGAAGCCGTCCTGAAGCTCGCGCGCGACGCGCTTGACGATCTGCTCTCGAGACAACGCCATGTCTTCGTCCTCCCTCGGTTCAGGCTCAGGCGCGGGGCCGGGTGGTGCGCTGCTCGATGGGCTTCTCGTAGCCCTCGCCCCGGAGGATGCGCTGCACGTAGATGCCCGGCGTGTGGATCATGTCCGGGTCGAGCTCGCCTGCGGGGACGAGCTCCTCGACCTCGGCGATGGTGATGCGCGCGGCGGTCGCCATCATCGGGTTGAAGTTGCGCGCGGTCGCTCGGTAGATGAGGTTGCCGTGGGTGTCGCCCTTCCACGCCTTGACGAAGGCGAAGTCGGCCTTGAGCGCGGTCTCCAGCACGCAGGGGACGCCGTCGAGCTCGCGCTGCTCCTTGCCGTCGGCGACCACCGTGCCGACGCCGGTCGGCGTGAAGAAGGCCGGGATGCCGGCGCCGCCGGCGCGGATACGCTCGGCCAGCGTGCCCTGGGGGACCAGCTCCACCTCGAGCTCGCCGCTGAGGAACTGCTTGGCGAAGTTCTGGTTCTCGCCGACGTAGCTCGAGACCATCTTCCGGATCTGCTTCGCCTGGAGCAGGATCCCGAGGCCCTTGTCGTCGATGCCGCAGTTGTTCGAGATGACGACGAGATCCTTGCTGCCCTTGTCGTGGAGGGCCTCGATGAGCTTCTCGGGGTTGCCGCTGAGGCCGAACCCGCCGCTCATGAGCGTGATGCCGTCGGAGATGTCGAAGATGGCCTCGGCCGCGCTTGCGTAGACCTTGTTCACTAGCCGTCCCTCCCGGATGCGTCGCCGCGAAGAGGGATTAGCATTTCCGCGGCGCGCGCTCAATCCGACGGGCGGATCGCCTTCACCCGCGCCTCGAGGCGCGCCTCGCCGCGGAAGACGTTGAGCTCGGGGATCCAGGCGAGATCCACGCGGTCGCCCGGCGCCGGGCAGCTCGCGGCCTGGCCGAAGGCGATGGCGTCCACCGCCCGGCCCTGCCCGCCGTCGAAGCGGAGCTTGACGTGGCGCTTGTCCTGGCCGACGAGGCGGGCCTCGAAGACGTAGACGCCCCGCGCCAGGAAAGTCGGCTCCGGGTTCCCCTGGCCGTAGGGGGCGAGCCGCCGCGTGTCCTCGTAGAGCGCGTCGCAGAGCCACTCGAGGGGGACCTCGGCGTCGACGCGCAGGCGCCGGGTGAGGTGCCGCTCCTCGAGGGACGCGCGGGCCGCCTCCTCGAAGGCCGTGGCGAACGCGTCGACGCGGCCCGCCTCCAGGGTCATGCCGGCGGCGTGGTCGTGGCCGCCGTACTTCACGAGGTGCGACGCCAGCTTCTCGAGGTGCACGACCAGCTTGAAGCCGCTGATGGAGCGCGCGGAGCCCTTGGCGAAGCCGTCCTCGACGGTCAAGAGCACCGTCGGGCGGTGGAAGCGCTCGACGAGCTTGGAGGCGACGATGCCGAGCACGCCGCTGTGCCAGCCCGGGCGCGCCAGGACGATGGACCGGCGCGCCGCCGGGTCGCCGGCGTCCTCGACGAGCTGGACCGCCTCCTCGAAGATGCTCTCCTGGACCTGGCGCCGCTCGAGGTTGTAGGCGTCCACGCCGGCGGCCATCTGCGCCGCCTCGGCCACGCTCTCGGTGGTCATCAGGGCGACGCCGGCGCTGGCGTGGGCCATCCGGCCGGCGGCGTTGATGCGCGGGCCGAGGTGAAAGCCCACCGCGCCCGCGCTGACGCGCTCGGGCTTGATCGCCGCCACCTGACAGAGCGCCCGCACCCCGGGCCGCTGCGAGGTGGCGACGCGCTCGAGGCCGACGCTCGTGATGATGCGGTTGACGCCGATGAGCGGGACCATGTCGGCGACGGTGCCGATGGCCGTGAGGTCGAGGTAGTCGCGCAGATCCGGCTCGGGCCGGGCGCGGAACCAGCCGCTCTCCCGGAGCCGGGCGCGGAGCGCGATGAGCAGCACCCAGGTCACGCCGCACGCGGCCAGGCGCTTGTCCGGGTAGTCGCAGCCGGGCTGGACCGGGTTCAGGATGGCGAAGGCGCGCGGCAGGACCGGCGGGACCTGGTGGTGGTCCACGATGATGACGTCGGCGCCGTGGGCGTTGGCGACGTCGACCTCGGCCACGTTGGAGATGCCGCAGTCGACCGTGATGATGAGGGTCGCGCCGCCCCGGACGACCGCCTCGACGCCGGCGGCGTTCAGCCCGTAGCCCTCGCTGAAGCGGTCCGGCACCACGTGGCGGACCTGGACGCCCAGGGCGCGGAAGAAGGTGATGAGCTGCGAGGCGGAGGTGACCCCGTCGACGTCGTAGTCGCCCCAGACGCAGATCTGCTCGCGCGCGTCGAGGGCCGCCTGGATGCGCGCCACCGCCGTCGTCATGCCCTTCATGGCGAAGGGATCGGGGAGCGCGGCCAGGCGCGGCTCGAGGAACGCCTTCGCGACGCTGGGCTCGCTCAGGTCGCGGTTGACGAGGAGCGCGGCGACGAGCTCGGTCACGCCGAGCTCCGTCATCAACCGGCGGACCTCCGACGGGTCCGGCGTCCGCATCTCCCAGGTGACCGGGACGGCAGCGCTCACGGCGGCTCCTGTGCGGCGGGTGAAACGAAACGAGGCGCCCGGGGGCGCCTCGCATCAGAACCTGGCGGGTCGTGAGACCCGGCCGAGCATCAAACCGCGGCCTTGGCCCGGTTCGACTTCCCGCCCGGCTTGTTGTTGCCGGCGCGGCTGTCTTCCTTGTGCTGCGCGGCGCGGCGCTCGAGGTACTGGTCCATGTAGTACACGAGCGGGCTCGCGATGTAGATGGAGGAGTAGGTACCGATCGTGATGCCGATGAAGAGCGCGAGCGCGAAGTCGCGGATCTGACCGCCGCCGAAGACCAGGATGGCGATGACCGAGAAGAGGGTCGTGGCCGAGGTCAGGACGGTACGCGACAGCGTGCTGTTGATGGCGCGGTTGAGCAGCTTCAGCATGCCCTGGCCGCGGTAGGTGTCGAAGGTCTCGCGCACGCGGTCCATCACGACGATGGTGTCGTTGAGCGAATACCCGATGATGGTGAGGAGCGCCGCGATGATCGGCAGGGAGAACTTCACCTGGATGATGGCGAAGATGCCCATCGTGATGGTGACGTCGTGGATGAGGGCCACGACGGCGCCCGGGGCGTAGCGGAAGTCGAACCGCACCGTGATGTAGATGAGGATGCCGATGATCGCGTAGAGCAGCGCGAGGAGCCCGTTGTTGAACAGGTCCTTGCCGACCGACGGCGACACGCTCATCGAGCTCTCGACCGTGATGAACTTGCCGGGGAAGTCCTTGGCGAGACGCGCGGTCACGACGCCACGGAGCTCCTCGACGTTGACCGTGAAGCTCTTGTCGGTCTTGCCGACGAGCTCCTGGGCCTTCTTCGCGTCGTACTCGGCCTGGCTCGGGCCCGCGTCGAGCTCCTCGGCGTTGGCGTCCTCGCCGCCGGTGGCCCGGGCGTCCTGGCGCGCGAGGTCCTGGGCGCGGAGGAACTCGACCTCGAGCTGCTGCTCGTAGTCCGAGGTGGCGGTGATGTGCTCGTAGCCGAGGCCCTTGAAGAGCTCCGCGAGCGCCGCCTCACGGGCGAGGATGTCCGTGTCGGCGTCGAAGTACAGGTAGAAGGTGTCGGAGTCCTCGCGGCTCTGGACGCGAGTCTTGTCGCCGAACTTCTCCTGGATCGCCTTGACGATCGCCGCCCGCTTCTCCGGATTGATGAGCGTCGTGACCTCGGTGTAGATGAGGAAGCGATCGACGTCGCGCGTCGAGCACTCCTTCTTCTTCGAGCCGTCGGCCTGCGGCACGTCCTGGCAGGTCGTGATCTCGCTGCCGACGCCGGTCGAGAAGTCCTGGACCGAGGTCTCGTTGTCGACGTCACCGAGCTCGCTCTCGAGCAGCGCCGAGACGGACGAGCGGATCGCGCCGCGGTCGGTCATCGAGCCCTTCTCGAAGGTGGCGACGACGGCGCTGCCCCCCTTGAAGTCGATGCCCTGGTTGAGGCCGAAGGCGAAGAGCGCGACGAGGCTCGCCGCGATGAGCACGCCCGAGAAGACGAACGCCTTCTTCCGCGCACCCATGAAGTCGATATTGATGTCGTCCGGGATGAACTTCATCGGTGCACCTCAGATGGAGAGCTCGGTGGGCTTCTTCGAGCTCAGCCAGTAGTTGAAGATCATGCGGGCCACGACGACGGCGGTGAACACCGAGCTGACGATGCCGATGAGCAACGTCACCGCGAAGTTGCGGATGGTGCCGCTGGTGTAGTTGAGCAGGATGAGGCCAGCGAGCGCCGTGGTGATGTTGGCGTCGAGGATGGCCGAGAGCGCCTTGCCGTAGCCGGCGTCGACCGCCGCGCGCGGCGTCCGACCGGCGTTCAGCTCCTCGCGTATGCGCTCGAAGACGATGATGTTCGCGTCGACCGCCATACCGATCGTCAAGATGATGCCCGCGATGCCCGGGAGCGTGAGCGCCGTGTTGAAGCTCACGAGGATCATCAGGATGAGCAGCATGTTGAAGAGCAGCACGGTCACGGCGATGACGCCGGAGACGCGGTAGTAGAGGATCATGAAGGCGACGACGAGCGCGAAGCCGACCGACAGCGCGACGATGCCGGCGTTGACCGAGTCGTGGCCGAGGCTCGGCCCGACCTCGTTGTCGTGCACCTTGTAGACCGGGGCCTGGTAGGCGCCCTGGTTGAGGACCTGCGACAGCGCGCGGGCCTCCTGCACCATCTGGGTGACGTTGCCGCCGCTACCCACCGTGATGCGGGCGCGGCCGCCGGCGATCTTCTCCTCGATCTGCGGCGCCGAGGCGACGTCGTCGTCGAGGAGGATGGCCAGGAACTCCTTCACGTTGTTGCCGGTCGCCTCGGCGAAGAGGCGGGCGCCCTCGCTGTTGAAGTCGAGGAGCACGACGGGCTGGTTCTTCTCGTCGTAGCTGGCGCGGGCGCGGGCGAGGTTCTGACCGGTGACCTCGACCTTGTCGAAGAGGTACTGGGTCCGCCAGAACCAGTCGGTGCGGCTGCCGTCACGGCCAAAGCTTTCGATGAACTCGTAGCCGATCATGTGGCCGGAGGGGACCTCGAGGGTCCGCATGAAGCGCACGAGCGCGCTCTTGGTCTCCGCCCGGACGTAGTAGCCGGTGGAGCTGTCGGCGCCGCTGAGCGCCAGCGACTCGCCGTCCTCGGGGTGCGCCTTCTTGTAGGCCTCGATCTGGGGGCCGAGGTCCTTGATGAAGGTCGCCGTGCGGTCGACGAAGCGCATCGTCAGCTGGGCGGTGCGCCCGAGGTGCTGACGGACGAGGTCCATCTGCTGCTTGCCGACACCCGGGATCTGCACCGAGATGTCGGAGTCGCCAGCGATGCGGACGTCGGGGTCGAGGAGACCCATCGCCTCGACGCGCTTCTCGATGTTGTCGCGCGTCTCGCGGACGATCTGGTTCTGGATCGTCACGACCTCCTTGTCCGGCAGGACGAGGTCGTAGCCCCGCTCACCGGCCGACGAGATCTCGTAGCGCTCATCGATCCCACGCATCATGTCCGAGCTGAAGAACGACGCCGCCTGCTCGTCCGCGAAGGTCACGTGCACGACGTTGATGTCGGTCGTCTCGAACTGGATGCGCTTGCCGTACGCGTCCCACTGGGCCCGCTCGAGGTCGGTCACGTTCTGGTTGTTCGCCGTGGCCAGCTCCTCGACGACGCGGCTGCGGATCGAGTCACCGACCTTGCGTCCGGCGTCCTCGACCGCGTGCTTCCAGTCGACCGTGTAGCGCAGCTCGAGGCCGCCCTGGAGGTCGAGACCGCCGCGGAGCGACTTCGAGAACGGGTACCACGACGGCACGTCGATCATCGACGGCAGCGTGTACACCACGGCGAAGACGAACAGCGCCCATGTAAAGATCGCGCGCCAGTTGCGCTTCCTGTTCATGCCTTGGGGCTCCTTGGAGAGACGGCCGACCCGCGCCAGGGCCTCGGGGGACGTGACGGGGAGGCGTTGGCTGGCGCCGTCGACGCGCTCAGCCGGGCAGCGGCTCAGTTCCCGGCTTGCGGGCCCTGGGCGAGAGAGGTCTCGGTGTCGGTGTTCGCGATCCCGGCCACGTAGGACTTGAGGATCTTGATCTGCGTGCTCTTGGCGATCTCGAGCGTCATCTGGTTGCCATCGATGTCGACGATGCGGCCGAAGATGCCGCTCGACGTGATGACGTTGTCGCCGCGCTTGAGCGCGCCGATGAGCTCGCGGTGCTGCTTGGCCCGCTTCTGCTGCGGGCGGATGAGCAGGAAGTAGAACAGGACCAGCATGCCGAGCATGAACAGGAGCTGCTCACCGCCGCCGCACGCCGGCTGCCCCATCGGAGCACCACCCGGAGCGGCCGCGCCGCCACCAGCAGGACCTGCGGGCTGCGCACCGGCGCCGGCCTGAGCCAGGATGATGATGTCGTACAGGCGATCCAAGAGCTGCCTCCGCGGTTGCGGCCACGCCGTTAACCCGGCGAAATCACTATAAAATCACGCAACGCCCGGGCCTCGCGGGCAGGTACGCATAACAAATGGCCTTTGACCGGTCAACAACGACGTTCTGCGGCCCGATTCACGCCGTCGGCGCGTCCTCCGTGAGCGCCGCCGACGCCGCGCGCCGCGCGAGCAGCTCGCGCTGGTAGTCGACGAACGTCCCGGCCGCGATCGCGGCGCGCGCGCCCCGCATCAGGTCGAGCAGGTAGTAGACGTTGTGGAGGCTCGCGAGGGTGTTGAAGAGCACCTCGTTCGCCTTGTGGAGGTGGCGCAGGTAGCCGCGGCTGAAGTGCTGGCACGCGTAGCAGCCGCAGCCGGGGGACAGCGGGCGGTCGTCGAGCCGGAAGCGGGCATTGCGCAGGTTGAAGTCGCCGTCCGCGGTCATGATCCGAGCGTTGCGCGCGTGCCGGGTCGGCAGCACGCAGTCGAACATGTCCACGCCGAGGCCGGTGCAGACGAGCAGATCCTCGGGCGTGCCGACGCCCATGAGGTAGCGGGGCTTGTCCGCGGGTAGGAGCGGCGCCGCAGCGCCGACGCTGGCCCAGGTCGCGTCCCGGGACTCGCCGACGCTGAGGCCGCCCAGGGCGAAGCCGTCGAAGGGCAGCGACGTGAGATCGGCGGCGGAGCGGCGGCGCAGCTCGGCGTCGATGCCGCCCTGAACGATGCCGAAGAGCGCGTTGTCCTCGCGGGTCCGGGCGTCGATGCAGCGGCGCGCCCAGCGCGAGGTCCGCTCCATCGCCCGGGTGACGACCCGCGTGTGCGCGCCGGCCGGCGGGCACTCGTCGAAGGCCATCATGATGTCGCTGCCCAGGGTCTCCTGGATGCCGATGGCGTCCTCGGGGGTGAGCAGGTGCGGCGTCCCGTCGATGTGGGAGGCGAAGGTGACGCCGTGCTCTTCGATCTTGGCGCGGTGGCGGAGGCTGAAGACCTGGTAGCCGCCGCTGTCGGTCAGGATCGGGTGCGGCCACGCGGCCATCTTGTGGAGGCCGCCGAGGGCGCTCACCACCTCCATCCCCGGCCGGAGGTAGAGGTGGTAGGTGTTGCCGAGGATGATGCTCGCGCCGATCTCCTCGAGCTGCGCGGGCGTCAGGCCCTTCACCGTGCCGAGGGTCCCGACCGGCATGAAGACCGGGGTCTCGACCACGCCGTGCGCGGTGTGGAGGCGACCGAGCCGGGCGCCGCTGGCGGGATCGCCGCCGGTGAGCTCGAAGCGGAAGCGCGTCATCGGATCCACATCCCGTCGCCGTAGCTGTAGAAGCGGTAGCCGCGCTCGACGGCCTCGCGATAGGCCGCGAGGATGCGCTCGCGGCCGACGAAGGTGGCGACGAGCATGAGCAGGGTCGAGCCCGGCAGGTGGAAGTTGGTCACCAGCTGGTCGACCACCCGGAGGGGGCGACCGGGCCGGATGAAGATGTTGGTCTCCGCGCTCTCGGGCGCGACCGCGCCGCCGTTGCGCTCGGCCGAGGCCTCGAGCGCGCGCACCACGGTCGTGCCGACCGCGAGGACCGGTCGCCCGTCGCGCCGCGCCCGGGCGACCGCCTCCGCGGTGGCCGCCGAGATGGCGTAGCGCTCGTGGTGCATCGCGTGGTCCTCGATGCGGTCGGAGCGCACCGGCAGGAAGGTCCCGGGCCCGACGTGGAGGGTGACGCGCGCCGTCTCGCAGCCGCGGTCCGCCAGGCGCGCGAGGAGCGACTCGGAGAAGTGGAGGCCGGCCGTCGGCGCCGCGACCGCGCCGGGGTGCTCGGCGAAGACGGTCTGGTAGCGCTCGGCGTCCTCGGGACGGGGCCCGTCGGGCCGCTCTATATAAGGAGGAAGCGGCAGCTCGCCGACGCCGTCGAGGAAGGTCCAGAGGTCCGGGGCCGCGTCCGGCAGGCGCAGGGTGTAGCGACCGGCCCCGTGGGAGGCGACGATCGTGAGCGCCGAGGCCGGATCCCGGTCGAGCAGGAGGCGGCCGCCCGGGCGCAGGGGCTTGTTGCTCCGCGCCATCGCGTCGAAGCCGCGCCCGTCGGCGGTGGGCCCGAGGGCGAGGAGCTCGGCGCGACCGCCGCTGTCCTTGTGGGCGTGGAGCCGCGCCGGGACGACCCGGGTGTCATTGAAGACGAAGAGCTCGTCGCCGCGGACGTGGTCGGCGAGGTCGGCCATCCGCGCATGCTCGGGCGCGCCACCGGCCCGCGGCAGCACCATCATCCGCGCGTCCTCGCGCGCGGGCGCGGGGACCTGGGCGATGGCCGAGGCCGGCAGGTCGAATTGGAAATCCGCGACGGTGAGCTCCTGAGTCATGCGGGGGCGTCTGTATCGCGTTCGCGGGCCGTGCGCCAGCCTGAAGTCACGACGCGACGGGAGGCTGTCACCGGTTGGAAGCACAACCGAGAACCGGGGGTGGCACTTCCTGCGAAAAGTCGTTCACCCTCCTGCTGCGGGGGTCTGAGCAACTTTTACCGACCGGTCGAAACCCATATCCGAGTCCAGAGTCCCGATCTGCGACTCCCGTTGACGGGGCCGATACGCCCCCGGAACGGCCGCTGACGCGCCGCAGCAGCGCACGATCGACGTTTTTGCGGCGACTGCGAAGGCTTTCACGACGATATAACCCAACGCACTGATTTCACTAGCTTTGCATTCGCAGCACATCCGACGTGAAACGCTTCTCAGCCTTGTTTCATGCGCTTTTGAGCGCGATAGCTGTTGACAACGAAGATCGGGCGTCCTTACGATGCCGCCAAAAGCACTTGGGGACAGCTCTCGACCGCATGGAGGCTGGCCCTGATGCATGTGGCACGACCCGACGAGGTGTCGGATTCGTGTTCGTGCAGTCGTGTCTTTTACCGCACCGTACCCCCAGCAACCCCAGGGAGCGTCATGACCAAGGCCGAACTCATCGATCAGATCCACGGCAACCTCGACGGCAAGCTCAACAAGAAGGAGACCGGTGCCGCTGTTCAGGCCGTCTTCGACGCCCTCAGCGCCGGCATCCAGCGCGACGGCCGCATCTCCTACCCGGACTTCGGGACCTTCACGGTGAAGGAGCGCGCCGCGCGCCAGGGCCGCAACCCGCGCACCGGCGAGGCGCTCACGATCGACGCCTCGAAGAACGTCGCGTTCAAGCCCGCCCCGACCTTCAAGGACAGCCTCTAAGCTGCCCCTCGCCTGGCCGCCGGGTGGCGGTCCGGGAACCACCGTCATTCCGCCGCCCCAGGCGGCCACATCAGGGAGAATTTCAATGACCAAGGCTGAGCTCATCGATCAGGTCCACGGCGCTCTCGAGGGTCGCTCCAAGAAGGAGACCGGCGAGGTCGTGCAGGCGGTCTTCGACGCCCTCGCGACGGCCATCAAGGCCGACGGCCGCTTCTCGTACCCCGGCTTCGGCACCTTCAACGTGAAGGAGCGCGGCGCCCGCGCGGGCCGCAACCCGCGCACGGGTGAGGCGATCACGATCCCGTCGTCGAAGTCGGTCGGCTTCAAGGCCGCCCCGTCCTTCAAGGACTCCCTCTAGGGGGCGCCTGCCGGGGGGGCGCCCCAGGCGCTCCCCGGCGCGATCGAGAGCGCGGTCCGGCCGGCGTCGTCGGCCCGGATCGCGCGATCGGTCCACGCTCGCGGCCTCCGGTCCGCGAGCGACGGGGCGCCGGCGAGCGAGGTTCGCTCGCCGGTGCGCCAGTGAATTCGCCACGCGGGCTGAGTGCCACTTCGAGACGTCGCGAGTGTTTGCGTCGACGTGTCTCCGTGGCCGCCTCACCGGCGGGCGAGCGGTATGTGCCAGGGGCCCACGAGCCCGGGACCGCGTCTCGTACCGCGCGGTTATTTTGCAGCGCACACTCCGAGTTTGACGCGGCGCGGCAATCTTGACGCGCGGCTCACCGAGCGCGGGTGTGCCGGCCGCGCCGTCACGCGCCGCGGAGCAGCGCCCGGACTTTCAGTAGATCTTCCCAGGCCTTGCGCTTGGCGGCCGGGGTGCGGAGCAGGTACGCCGGGTGATACGTCGCGACGACGGGGATCTGCTGATAGGACCGCAGCTCGCGGCGCAGATCGCCCAGCGAGCCCTCGATGCCGACGATGCTCTGCGCCGCAAAACGCCCGAGGGTCATGATGACGCGCGGGCGGATCGCCTGGATCTGGCGGTGCAGGTAGGGGCTGCAGGTCGCGACCTCGTGGGGCTCGGGGTCGCGGTTGCCCGGCGGCCTGCACTTCACGACGTTGGCGATGTAGACCTCGCCGCGCTCGAGCCCGATGGCGCCGAGCATCCGGGTCAGCAGCTGACCGGAGCGCCCGACGAAGGGCTCGCCGGTGAGGTCCTCGTGCTGCCCCGGGCCCTCGCCGATGAGCATCAGCTCGGCGACCGGGCTGCCCACGCCGAAGACGATGTTGCGACGTCCCGCGTGGAGCGGGCAGCGCTCACAGGCGCCGAGGTCGGCGCGGATCTGCTCGAGGGTCTCGCCCGGGGCCCCGGCGGCGCGCGCCGGTGCGCGGGCGATCCGCGGGCG
>SBGO01000744.1 GCA_006226565.1 Deltaproteobacteria bacterium
GGTCCGCGCTCATGCCGCCCCTCCCGCCGCTGCGAGCGGCGCGTCGCCGCCGGGCGTCCGACCGTCGCGGGCCGCGCCCCACGCCTCGGCGAAGTCGTCGAAGCCGTCGCCGCGGTGGGCGCGCGCGAGGCGTTTGAGGAGCTGGCCGATGAAGCCGTGCTCGGCGCTGGCCTTGTAGGAGAGGTTCAGCCGCGAGGTGCGGCCGAAGGCGGGCTTGGCGTCGTCGCGCCGCTCGACGAAGAGGGACAGGCTGAAGCCGCCGGGGCCGTCGAGGGTGAAGGCGAAGCGCTCGTCGTCGAGGCGCGCGCCGGTCGGGACGAGGCGCAGGCGCGCCAGCTCCGCCGGGCCGAGGCCGAGGAGCCAGCTCGCGAGCAGGCCGAGGCGCGCCGGGTCGTCGAGGAGCGGGCCGCCCCCTCCCCCGCCGTGGCTCGGCTTGACGATCTCGGGCAGCTCCAGGATGGGCGGGAACTCGCCGAAGCCGAAGCGCTTGACGTACTCGACCATGATGCCGGGGCAGACGCTCTCCACGAGGCAGCTCTTGCACCCCTCGTGTTTGCAGTAGTTGTCGTCGTCGTCGTAGGTGATGGCGATCTCGTCGAGGACGACCGACATCGGCTGGACGTCGTTGGCGTTCGGCGTGGTCTTGCCCTGCTCGAGCCCGTCGCGGGTGAAGCGGTGCTCGGGGACGTCGATGGTCGGGATGGGCCCGCCCGGCGGCGCCTGGGCGACGACGACGCAGCCCGGGACCTCGCTCAGCAGCATCTCCGGGGGCCTGCCGAGGTCGTACCAGACCCGGAGCCACTCCTTGACCATCTCGTCGTAGCGCATCCCGAGCTCGTCGAAGACGCCGTCGAAGAGGGTCGAGCCGAGGAGCTTGAGGCAGGTGTAGCTGAGCTTGTCGCCCTTCTCCGGCCGCGCCCAGCGCTTGAAGAAGGCGTACATGTCCGCGATGTGCGGGTAGCTGGGCTTGCACAGGACGTGCAGCATGTGGAGCTGGATGTCGTGGCTGTCGCGGAGCTGCTCGAGCCGCTCGAGCCCCTCGATGACCTGGTCGTAGGCGCCGTTGCGCTGGACGATGTAGTCGTGGACCGCGGCCGAGTGACCGTGCATCGAGAGCATCAGGCGGTTGAGGCCGGCGTCGACGAGGCGGTCGATGAGCGCCTTCTTGCCGAGCCGCCGGCCGTTGGTGTTCATCCCGATGACCTCGAAGCCGACCTCGCGGGCGTAGGCGACGGCCTCGACGATGTGCTTGCCGATGGTCGGCTCGGCCACGGTGAACCAGCACTCGCGCATCCCGGCCGCGTAGCCGCGGTCGATGACGAGCTGGGTCTCCTCGAGGGTGGGCGGGCGCGGCGCGGCGCCGTCGATCTTACCGTCGACGCGGGCGTTGAGGCAGAAGCTGCAGGAGTTGTTGCAGGCGTCGCTGACGCCGAGGTGGAGGGCGTTGCGGGCCTGGGCCTCGAGCTCGGCGACCTGCAGGTCCTTGGAGGTCGTGACGCCGGAGGCGCAGTCGCCCTGGGGGCCCGCGGCCTCCCCGCTCGGCAGGATCTTGAACGGCGAGGCCAGGCGCTCGGCGCGCTCGGCGCGCTTCGGCTGCAGGTAGCGGCGGCCGTCCACGGCGTTCGGCGTCGGGCTGTCGTCGGGAGCGTTCACGCGGGCCTCGGGGCGGGGGCCTTGGCGATCGTGGAGGTCGGCTCCACGAGCCGCAGGATCTGGTGCTCGGCCTGGTTGAGGAGGCTCCGCTTCAGGGTGTCGAGGTACTGCGCGGTGACGAGGTTGCGGCGGTAGCGCCGGCGCAGGTCGTCGATCATCGCGAGCGCCTCCTCGAGCTCGCCCGGCGGGGCGTCGGCCCAGGTGAGCGACTCGGACTTGTTGTGCTGGTCGATCTCCATCGCGAGCAGGATGAGGCTCACGCCCTCGCGCTCGCCCATCGCGATGAAGGCCGGCAGATCTCGGAAGTTCCGGCGCATCAGGACGAAGCTGAGCTGCACGAGGGGCGGGCCGAAGGCGAACTTGTGTCGGACCGAGACGAGGTAGTCGATGTTGGCGATGACCCGCTCCCAGAGCCCGGTCTGGGACACCGAGGCGTGGGCCTCGGCGCTCGCCGAGTTGATGGAGATGATGAGCCCGCGGAACGGCACGTGGTAGAGCCGGTCCACGAGCTTCGGCTGGAGCGGGGAGCCGTTGGTCGTGATGGTGAGGTGCAGGTCCGGATAGGCGGAGAAGTCCGTCGTCTCCAGGAAGTCCTTGAAGTGCTTCGAGATGAGCGGCTCGCCGGCGCCGGAGACGTTGAGCTCGGCCATGTACGGCAGGTGCTCGCGGAGGCGCGCGTAGAAGTCGGGCCCGAGCTCGATGTGCTTGTTCTTCTCGCGGACCGGCGTCGTGTGACAGAAGGCGCAGGCGTAGTTGCAGTTCCAGGTCGGCGAGATGGTCAGCGACTGCGGCTTCGAGCGCAGGGTGACGGCGCCCTCGACCTGCTCCTTGAAGTTGAGCAGGCGGTTGTGGAGGAACGGCGCGGCCGTGCCGGTGATCTCCATCCGGTCGTCGTCGCCGTCACGCAACGACGCCCGGTGGCGGCGCATGCAGTGTGGCTGGCAGGTGACGTGGTTCCGACCGGTGTGCTGGTGGTCGCGCATCCGCCGGAAGAACTGGTCGTTCCAGCTGTCGAAGGCGTCCACCGGGGGCGTCTGGTGCGGCTCGATCTTGAGGTAGTCGAGGTTGCACGGCTGCGAGGTGACGCGCGCCTGCCCCATCATCTCGATGCTCGTCCACGACAGCGTGCACGGGCTCGCGATCTCCGAGCGGCGGACGAACCAGCGGTCGGCGAGCACGTCGCCGGGGGCGTCGGGGTCGAACTCGGAGACGTGGCGCCAGCGGACCTCCTCGGGGACGACCGGGATGAACTCGCCGGTGCCGTGCTCGGCGACGTAGGCGTCGTTACGCCAGCGGCAGCGGGTCGCGAGGGTGCAGCGCTCGCACTGGGGGAGCGCGGTGTTGCGGAAGCCGCTCGGTGAGCCGCCGGGGCGCAGCACCTTGTCGTAGAGCGACGGCGCGCGGGCGTGGAGGCCGGCGACGCACGGCGGCGGGTGGTCGTGGTTCTCGAGGGAGAACTGGACGCCGCGCGCGGTCGCGAGGTCGTGGAGCCCGACGAAGGCCGGCGCGAGGTCCGAGAGGCGGCGCCGACCGACCGGCCCGAGGAAGCGCGCGACCGTGACCTTGGCCCGGGCGTAGGGCACGCGGTCGTGGATGGCGGTCGCCAGGTCCGGCAGCACCTCGGCGTTGACCCCGCCGAGGAAGAGGTGCGGCACGATGACGAAGCGCTCGCGGGCGCGAGCGGCGGCGAGGATGACGCGCGACGGCTTGGGGCCGCGGCGCGACATGGGCGTCGTCGGGTGCAGGAACGGCACGACCAGGCCCCGCACGAAGGGCCAGGCGGCGAGCGCGTCGAGCTCGGGACCCTCGGGGAGCGGCGTGTAGAGGTAGACGTAGGGCGGCGCGTCGCTGGCGGCGATCGCGGCGAGGAGGCGGTCGCGCTCCGGGGAGCGCAGGAGATCGCCCCCGATGAGGAAGAGGCGCTCGAGGTTCGGGCTCTCGGCCAGCATCCGCTCGAGGGCCGCGACGCCGTCGTCGCCGTCGCGGCCGGTGCGGCCCTCCGGCCCCTGGTGCGGACAGAAGCTACAGGCGGGGCCACACGTAGTGCGGACGACCCACGACCGCTCGCGCGCGTCCTGGGAACGGCGGGAGCTGACGGGGCTCCGCAACAGGCTGGTGTCCGAAGCCATCGACATGCCGCCACCATACCCGATTCGCCGGTGGACTCCCAACAGCTCTGCGGAAATCCCGCGTGCGCGTCATGCGAGTTGACACCGCCGCGTCCACTGCGGAGCATCCGCCCGTGAGCGCGACCCTCCCGCCGATCAAGCGCCGCCGCGTGAAGCCCGGACGTCGCGCCCTGGCGCTGGACACCAGCCGAGCCGGCGGGCTCCGCGTGCGCCGCAGCGGCTTCTGGGACGGCCCGTGGGGCGTGCTCGTGACGCTGCTCGTCGCGGGCCTGGTGGTGGCGCTGCTGGTCGGCTGGGTGCTGGCCTGGGCGAACACGACCGACGGGCCGAACGCGCTCTGGCTGACGCTCGGGTCGGTCGCCTTCGCGGGGATCCTGCTGGCGCTGACGACGCTGCTGATCACGCTGCGGGCGAGCCATCGGCTGCGGCACGCCGAGGCGGCCTTCCTGACCGGGGCGAGCCACAACCTGCGGACGCCGCTCGCGGCGATCCGGACGGCGACCCAGACGCTGCGCGCCGCGCCGAGCCTCTCGGCGGCGGACCGGGAGCTGCTCTACAGCGCCGTCCTCCACGAGACGGGCCGCCTCGAGCTGCGCATCGACAACCTCCTCGAGACGGCGCGCCTCGACCTCGAGAAGATCGCCTTCGTGCAGTCGGTGGTCGACCTGCGGCGTCTGGCCGAGACGGTCCTGAGCGAGGCGCGCTGGGCCTTCACGGCGGCGCAGGGGGACTACGAGCTGGTCCCGGGCGAGCCGGTGCGGGTGCAGGGCGACGAGCGCGCGCTCAAGCTCCTGCTCGAGAACCTCGTCGACAACGCGCTCAAGTACGCCGGCGGGCGCCCGCCGCACGTCACGGTGACGGTGGCGCGCAGCGCCGACCACGCGGTGCTGCGGCTCAAGGACGAGGGGCTCGGCTTCGACGCCGGGTCCCGCGACGAGCTCTTCCAGCGCTTCTACCGCGGCGACACCGGTCGGCCGGGGAACGGGCTGGGGCTGGCGCTCGTGCGCGCCATCGCGCGGGGCCACGACGGCGAGATCCACCTCGCCAGCGAGGGCCCCGGCAAGGGCGCGACGGCCGAGCTGTGGCTGCCGATGGCGCCGGGAGAGGGGTGAGCATGGGTTCGATCTTGCTGGTCGAGGACGACCGCACGCTGGGGCTGAGCCTGCGCATCGCGCTCGGGACCGAGGGGCATGCCGTGACCGTGGCGACGACCCTCGCCGAGGCGCGGGCGGTCACCGAGGCGCGCGCCTTCGACCTGGTGCTCCTCGACCTCGGGCTCCCCGACGGCGACGGGCTCGACCTGTGCCGCGAGCTCCGCGACAGCGGCGACCACATGCCGATCATCGCGCTGACGGCGCGGACGATGCTGCAGGACCGAGTCCAGGGGCTCGAGATGGGCGCCGACGACTACGTCACCAAGCCCTTCGACCTGCCGGAGCTGATCGCCCGCATCGCCGCGCAGCTGCGGCGCATGACGTGGATCTCGCCGACGACCGACAAGACCGCCGTCGGCGAGCTGACGATCGACTTCCGGAGCGGCGAGGCGTGGTGCGCCGGCGAGCCCGTCGCGCTGAGCGCGCTGGAGCTGCGGCTGATGCGCTACCTCCTCGATCATGCAGGGGCGGTGGTGACGCGCGAGCAGCTCCTGACCGACGTGTGGGAGCTGCCGGCGAAGAGCAAGACGCGCACCATCGACACCTTCGTCTATCGGCTCCGGCGGCTCATCGAGAAGGACCCGGCGCGGCCGGTCCACCTCGTCAGCTTGCGCGGAGCCGGGTACAAGATGGTGACGGGCGGCGGGGTCTGAGGCCGCGCTCGCTCCGGACCGACTCCAGCCCCGAGAGCGAGTGATGACGAAGCGCCTGATCCTGTGGCCGCTCCTGCTGTGGCCCGTCGCCTGCGGCGGCAGCGCCGAGACCGCCCACGACACGTTCACGGCCGACACGGCCGCCGTGGACGCGACCGATACGGCCGGCGACGACGCCGGCGGCACCTGCGCCGACGGCGACGCGGCCGGCTGCCTCTACCGCCCGGCGATCACCTACGAGGTGGCGGAGCCGCTGACCTTCGAGGGAATCACCTACACCGACGTGCTCGGCGAGGAGCGCAGCGTCGCCGTCGCCGTCTACCGCCCCATCGACGCCCCGTCGCCGGCGCCGGTGGTCGTGCTGAGCCATGGCGGCGCGGGAGGCAAGACCGATCCGCTCCGGAGCATGGACCAGTGGGCGCCCGTGCTTGCGCGGGCCGGCTATGTCGCCGTCGCGATCGCCCACCCGGGGCGCGATCAGGACGCCTACGACCGGCTGTGCGAGGCGCTCTCCGTGCCCGACACCATCCCGTGCGCGGTCAAGATCGACTGGGACCGGCCCCACGACGTCACGCGCGTCCTCGACTGGATCGAGGAGCAGGCCGCCGCCGGCGGCCCGCTCGAGGGGCGCGTCGACCTGACGCGGCTCGCCCACCTCGGCCACTCCGCCGGCGCGGGCTGCGCGGTCATGATGTCGGGCGCGGGGCGCAACTACGTCTGCGACCAGCCCTACGGCAACGATCAGGGCGCCGTCGTCGCCTGCGACGCGGCGGATCTCGTGGTGCTGCGCGACCCGCGCGTCGCGGTCGCGGTCGCGCTGTCCCCCCAGGGGCCGGGCGCGGCGGGCTTCATGACCGAGTCCTTCGCGACCGTCGCCATCCCGCTCTTCACCGGGACCGGCGCCGCCGACGGCGACGACGGCGAGCCCGACAACCGCCGTGGCGTCTACGACGCGCTCGCCAGCAGCGCGAGCGGCCTCGACTCCACCCGCCTCTTCGTCGACGACCGGGCCGCCAAGCACACCCTCTTCGAGGGCGAGATCGACGCCTGCGCGGGCGTCGCCGGCGCGACCGAGGCGCGCTGCCGTGAGATGCGGAGCTGGATCTTCGCGGCGGCGGTGGCGTTCCTCGACTGGCACGTGCGCGGCCGCGAGGCGGCCGCGGCGTGGCTCCGCTCGGGCGACCTGGCGACGGCCAGCGCCGGCACGGTCACTTGGGAGACGAAGTAGCCCCGACCACCGCGAGGACGTCAGCGGCGTGGCGGGCGGGGCTCACCTCGCGCCAGACGTGCTCGAGGCGACCGTCGGCCCCCACCAGGAAGGACTGGCGGGCGGTCAGGCCGAAGCGGATCGGGACCTGAAAGGCGGCGGCGAGCTGGCCGTCGTCGATGGCGAGCGGGAACGGCAGCGAGTACTTGTCGACGAACGCGCGGTGGGACTCGGCGTCCTGCAGCGACACGCCGTAGACGGCGATCGCTGCGGCCTGGAGGTCCGGCCAGGCGTCGCGGAGGCCCATGGCCTCGACGATGCAGCCGGGCGTGTCGTCCTTCGGGTAGAAGTAGACGAGGACGCGGCTGCCCTTCAGGTCGGCGAGGCGGACCTTCGTCCCGTCCGTGAGCGTCAGCGTCACGTCGGGCGCCGGATCGCCGACTTTCAGCGGTTCGGCGGGGGCCGCGGTGGCGGGCTCGGGGGCCGCGGCGGGCTCGGCGGTCGCGGTGGGCGACGCCTCGCCCGCTGCGGTCGGCTCGGGCGCCTTCTGGGAGCAGGCGCCGAGGCCGAGGGCGAGGGTGAGGAGGGCGGTGGACGCGAGGTGCTGGATCTTCATGGGCCGAGCCTACACCGTCGCGCGCGCCGTTTCACCCGCGGGGCGCGCCGGTCCGGGCGGCGTCCCCACCCCACTGGGACCAGCCGGTGAGCTCGGGGTTGCGGGTGTCGATGCCGGCGACGTGGCCGTCGTCGGTCCCGACGTAGATCCAGCCGCCGACCACGACCGGCTGCGACCGGATCGGGCGCTGGAGGCGATAGCGCAGCTGCTCCTTGCCGGTGGTCGGGTCGAGCACGAGGACCATGCCGTCGAGGGTGCCGAGGACGATGCGCCCGCCGGCCTCCGCGGGGGGCGCGGCGAGGAAGCCGCCGGCCTTGGCGAGATCCCCTTCGAGCTTCTTCGTCCAGCGCTTCTCACCGGTGGCGGGATCGGTGCAGACGACCTCGTCGCCCATGGTGTTGACGTTGCCCCAGCGGGTCGCGAGCACCCGTGAGCCCTGGAAGGCCTGCATGGAGAAGACGTTGTCCTGGCCGACGTTGCCGAGGGCCGCGCCGGGGTTCGCCGCGGTCGGGGCGCCGCCCCCGAAGCCGTTGGCGGAGTCGTTGTCGGCCGCCTGGGCCTTGAGCCCCGAACGCGCCTGCACGGCGTGGTCGAGGTAGGCGGCGCGCTTCTTCGCGGCGACCCACTTGGCCTGACCCTTGTCGTTGGTCCGCACGACGACCTCGGCCGCCGCCTCGCCCTTGGCGTCGTCGCGCCGGGTGTAGAAGAGATCGCCCGTCGCGGCGATGACCGGGGCCGAGGTCGCCCGCACCTTGCGCGCCGCGAGGATGGCGCCGGTCGCCTGGTCGAGCTTGTAGAGGGTGCCGGCGAAGCTCGTCGCGTAGAGGTGACGACCGACGGCGACGGGCGCGGAGAGGACGTCGCTGTCGATCCAGACCTGCCAGAGGATCTTGCCGGTCTTCAGGTCGAAGGCCGCGAGCGCGTGGGTGGCTCCTGGCGGGCGAGCCTTGCCGTCGCCTCGCGAGGCGGCGCCGGCGGCGGGGTTGTGGGCCACGTTGCCCGGCGCCTGCTGCGCGCCCTGCGCCACGACGGCGGCGGGATCGCCCTGCCCGTTCGGCGCGTCGGGGGCCCCGTTCGCGCCGCTGCCTGGCCCGGGGGCGGGGTTGATCTGGTGGTTCCCGTCGTTGGGCAGCTGCGGCACGTAGCCGACGCCCCCCGCCGGGTACGAGGTGAAGACGCGGCCGTCGGCGATGGTCGGCGCGCTGGTGAGCGGATCGCCGAGCCACAGGGACCAGCGCTGGGCGCCGGTCGCGGCGTCGACGACGAAGAGGGTGCAGGACTCGGTGTTGAAGGCGCACACGCCCTCGGCGCAGGCCGGGGCCGAGGGCCCGTCGTCGTCGAGATCGAGGCCCCACACGAGCTTCCCCGTCGCGGCGTCGAGGGCGTAGAGCTCCTTCGAGCGGAAGCCGCCGCTGACGACGACCTTGCCGTCGTAGACCGCCGGCGTGGTGAGGGGGGCGCCGCTCGGGAGCGCGACCACGAACCCGTTGCCCTTGAACGGCAGCGCCTTGTACGCGCTCACGTCGAGGGTGCGGGGGCTCACGTGCCCCGGGCGGAAGGTCGAGGGCGGCGGCGCGTACTTGTCCGAGTTCTGCTCGCGGACGAAGGCGGTCACGTCCTCGCCGTCGGTGAGCTCCGGCTCGTCGACGGGCTCGGTCGGCCGCTCGGTCTTCGCAGGGGCCACCGCCGCCACGCCCTGCCCGGCCGCGGCGTGCTCGAAGGCGGCCGCGACCATCGCGGGGGTCTCCCCCTCGCCGGGCGCGACGGCGACGGGCGCAGGGGGCTGATGGGGCTTGATCGCGTCGCCGCGCGGGCTGCACGCGGCGGCGACGGCTGCGACGGAGAGGAAGAGGAGTGTACGCATGGGGGCCTCCGGGCGGGGGGACCCTCAACGTACGCCCGCGGCCGGGCGCGCGATGTAAGCCCTATGCAAAACGAAACGCGCGCCCCCGGGTGGGGGGCGCGCGCTTCGCTCGGACCCGGCGTCGCGGCTACTCGCCGTCGACCGCGCCGGTCTCCTCGGCCGGCGGCTCGACCGGGATGCAGGTCACCGGCGGGGCGGCGACGCACTCGCAGGTCTCGGCGTCGGCGCTGTCGGCGTCGGGGCCGCAGTTGCAGTCGGCGGCCGGCGGCTCGGGCAGGCTCAGGTCGGCCTCGCAGCTCGGGGCCTCGTCGTCGCAGCGGGCGATGAGGTGCCCGACCGCGGTGCCCTGCCCGGGCTCGGCGCCGACCTGGTAGACGCCGCCGACGACGCCGGCGATGTCGCGGTTCTTCAGGATCCAGATGCCGCGGAAGGTGCCGCCGTCGATGCCGGCCGCGCCGGGGAAGGGAGCCGAGGCGCCCTTGAGCACGCCGATGGGCTCGCGGTCGGCGTTCAGGAAGAAGCCCTTGAAGCGGTTCTTGCCGGCGACCTTGCCCCACACGCCGGCGACGTTCGCGACGATCTGCCCCTCGGGCCCGTAGACCTTGCCGCCGAAGACGCCGCCGCGGGCGTCGATGCGCTTCCAGACCAGGCGCATGAGGCCCTGGCCGCAGCGGTGCTCGCGGACGGTGCTCACGATGAGGGCGTTGCCCATGTCGTCGGCCGGGAAGACCTGGTGGTAGCCGTCGAGCAGGTCGGCGAGCGGGATGGTCTTCTGGAGCTTGCCGGTGGCGAAGCGGAGGTGCCCGGCGAGGGTCGCGGGGCTGCGCGGGGCGACGACGCGGATGAGCAGGCCGTCGTGGTGCGGCAGGGTGGTGGTGCGGAAGGTCACCGACTGCGGGTCACCGTCGGGGACGAGGTGGTCGCCCTGCTCGAAGCGGATCTTGCGGAGGACGCGCACGTTGGCGACGTCGCTCTCGATCTTGCCCTCCCAGAGGCTCGGCTCCGGGACGTCGGGGTTCAGCCGCGGCTGCCCCCAGAGGACGAGCACGGTGCGGACGACGCGCTCCTCGGGGTCGGGCGGGACCGGGTCGAGCTCCTCGGCGGTGGGCGCCTCGTCGGCGTCGCCCACCGCCTCGCCGAGCTCCTCGAAGAGCGGCTGCGGGTCGGCCTCCTCGTTGAAGCCGTCGTCGGACTCGTCGTCGGCCGTCAGCGCGAAGCCGGCGTAGGAGACGCTGCTCTCGTCGAGGTTGTCGCCGGTGGTCGTGCCCGTGTCGGCGACGCCGTCACAGGCGCCGAAAGCGAGGGTGCCCGCGGCGAAGAGCGCGAGGGTGAACCGGGCGTGCGTGTGAATCCTGATGGTCATGTCCTGCTCCCTGGGTCGTGTTGTCGGGCTCCCCGCCCGGTCACCCGCTCCCAGAGCACGCCCCGTGCCAGACACGTAACCACTTGATCTCAAAAGACACACCCCCGTTCGCCCGAGCGGACGTGTTTCCGGGGGTTGGCGCCGCCGAGGGACACCCGTCTCCCGCTGGAGACAGGTCGGCGCGCACGCCGCCTCAGAGGGTCGGCGCCGTGTCCGAGGCCGGGTCGTTCGTCAGGTTCGTCAGCCCCGAGCCGTCGACGGCCACGCGGTAGATCTCGCTGCTCGACTCGAAGACGAGGTGGGCGCTGGTCGACGCCCAGACCGGCGACGAGAACGCGTAGACCGTCGGCGTGACCAGGGTCTGCCCGCTGCCGTCGGCGTTCATCACCCACAGGCGGCTCGCCTTGCGGTAGGCGATGCGGGTGCCGTCGGGGGACCAGACGACGCCGTTCGTCTCGTTGTCGGCGGTCTGCGTCAGGTTCACCAGGTTCGAGCCGTCGGTGGCCATGGTGTAGATCTCGGTGTTGCCGTCGCGGTTGGTCGTGAAGGCGATGCGGGTGCCGTCGGGCGACCAGGCCGGCATCGTGTCGTAGGCGGCGTTGCTTGTCAGGTTGGTCTTGCCGGTGCCGTTGGCGTTGGCGACGAAGATCTCGTAGTTGCCGGTCGTGTTGTCGGCGTAGGCGATGCGCGCGCTGTCCGGCGACCAGGTCGGGTACTGGGAGTACATGTAGTTGACGCTGTTCGTCGTGACCGACGTGGTGGCGCCGGTGGCGGCCGTGACGACCACGACGTTCATGTAGCCCGGCATCAGCCCCGACGTGGAGTGGACCGCCGCGACGCGGGTGCTGTCGGGAGACCAGACGAAGGGCGTCGCGAGCGCGGTGTAGGTGGAGGAGAGCGAGCGCAGCCCGGTGCCGCTGGTGGTGATGTAGTACGAGGGCACCGGCGTGTCGGTGACGTAGACGCAGTTGCCGTCGGTGTCGTGCTTGAGCGCGAGGGCGTTGCCGTTCGGCGACACGTAGGGGGTGAAGAAGCTCTTGCAGCTCGCGCCGTTGGTCACGAGGGCCACGCCGCTGCCGTCGAGGGCCATCCCGTAGATGTGGCTCTCGCCGCTCACGGTGCGGGTCGAGGCGAAGTAGATGGTCCCCGAGAAGGCGGGCGTCGCGCAGGTGGGCCCGGTGTAGATGGTCTGCGAGCAGTCGCAGGTGTTCGGCGCCGAGCAGACGCCGCCGTTGAGGCACGGGCTCTCGCACACGGCCCCGGCGGGCACGCTCGGGCCGAAGCGGTAGCCGAAGGGCGTGGGGGTGGCCCCGCCGCCGCCGTCGGTCGGGGTGTAGCCGACGGTGACCGCGGCGCTCGGGTCGCCGAAGGAGAGCTGCTCGGAGCCGCACGTGCCGAGGTCGACGTCCCAGGCGACGAAGGGGTAGACGGCGCCGGCCGCGACGACGCCGTCGACCACGCCGTCGGCGTCGTCGGCGGCGTCGTCCGCGGTGGCGGCGGTCATGAGGCGGCAGTCACCGAGGTTGGCGGCCGCGCCGAGGGCGACGTTCCAGTAGATCTTGCGGGCGGCGACCCCGCCGCTCTGGAGGAGCTCCGTGCCGCGGTAGGTCGCGACCTGGAAGAGGTAGCTGTCGGCGTCGACGCCGGCGGCGGCGGTGACGGCCGCGCAGCTCGCGACGGCGCCGGCGGTGCAGAGGTTCCCGGGGCCGGCGGCGGGGTCGATGGTGAGGTCGGCGGTGAAGGCCGCGCCGTAGGGGTCGGTGCAGTCGAGGGTGAGCGGGTCGAGGAGGAGCTCGGTCTCGCCGGTGTCGGCGGCGCCCGCGGTGCAGGCGAGGCCGAAGACGACGGTGCGGGCGCGGTCCCCGGCGGCGTCGTAGAGGAGGTTGAGGTCCTCGGAGCCGTCGACCGCGCAGCCGGGCGTGCCGTCGCTGTCGTCGCAGCAGTCGAGCTTCGCCGAGCAGAAGACGTCGTTGAAGCTGACCGCGACGTCGAAGAAGCCCTGGGCGGCCGGGCGCATCAGCGCGACGTCGAGCTGCACCGCCACGTCGGTGTCGGCGACGCAGGTGGCGGTCCGGGTGAGCGGGCCATCGACGGTGGGGTTCTGGAAGTCGAGGGGCGTCCCCGTCACCGCGCCGGCGCCGGTCGCGGCGCCCGAGGAGAAGGCGCCGAAGGCGGCGACCGGGTCGGCGTAGACGCCGACGACCCAGACGCGGATCGTGTTCTCGGCGACGCCGGCGGCGGCGTCGCAGGTCCCGACGTAGCTCGCCGAGCCGGCGCCGTCGCCGTAGCCGGTCGAGCTGAGGCGCTTGTGCCAGACCACCTCGGACGCGCCGTTGACGACCTCGACGTCCCAAACCACGTCGCCGACGCCGGTGAGCTCGAGGGCCGCGATGTCGACGGCGAGGCGCCCGCCCTCCGAGGGGAGCGCGTCGGCGCAGGCCACGCCCACGGCGCACCACGACAGCGCGACCAACGACGAGAGACTCGCGCTCCTCACCCGCACGGCGACCTCCAATGCCCGGACGGGGCCCGCACGCCCGTCCTGCGAGCATCGTGGCGGCGGCCGCGGCGCGGTGTCAACGCTCGCGATCGGCACTTTGCTGCAACGCAGCACCAGCGCTAACCGCGCGGAAAAACAATCCCATGCGCCGCTTTTTTGCGACCGCGTCAGAGCGATCGCGCGGCGATCGCGCGGGACGCGACGGAGCGCGGCGCGAGCGTCACCGGAACCAGATCCGCTCCTGGTAGTTGAGCGACCCGGTGTTGATGCCCCAGAGCTTCGACTCCTCGTAGGCCGAGCGGTCGCCGGTGAAGGAGCTCACGGGGTACGTGGCGGCGCTCCCGGCGTTGTAGGCGTCGTCGTGGCAGACGCCGTAGTTGCCGCGATAGGTGGCCGACCCGGAAGAGCCCGAGAAGCACATCGCGCTGTGGAACCAGTAGTCGCCGATGTACTTCCAGAAGACGTTGCTGGTGTCGCAGACGGAGCGGTCGATGTTGCAGACGCCGGTCACCGCGATGTTGAGGGAGTTCACGTCATTGGGGAACGGGTCGAAGCTCGCGCCGAGGTCGATCATGTAGACGTCGTCGGTGTCGAGGGCGCCGCTCAGGAACTGGGTCACGAGCATCTGGGTGCGCGGGATGACGGCGCGGCGGGCGCTGTTCAGCGCGTAGGAGTTGCTCGCGCCGATGCTGGTGACGGTGCCGCAGCCGTTGAGGAAGAAGGTGGCGATGTTGGAGCCGCACGCCTCGGTGTTGTTGGAGCCGGCGCGGCGGTTGGACAGCAGCGTCCAGCCCCCGCCGGCGGTGTCCATGTCGCAGTAGACCTGGAAGGCGTCCGACCCGGTCGGGTTGATGAGGTAGACGTCGGTCGGGGCGTCGGGGTCGGCGGCGAGGTAGTCCGCGCACGAGGCGCGGGCGACGTTCGTCAGGCCGACGTCGCTGGTGACCGGGTCGCGGCCGTCGTCGACGGTGACGCGGAGGGTGACGGTGGCGGCGCCGCCGGCCCCCGCGGCGGTGACGGTGGGCGTCGCGGTGTCCGCCTGGGTGAGCGACCAGCCGGTCGCGTCGCCGACGAAGGCCCAGCTGTAGCTGAGCGGGTCGAGGTCGGCGTCGGAGGCGGTGACCGCGAGGCCGGCGCTGGCGCTCGGGGCGACATAGCCGCCCGCCGGCAGCGTCACGGCGTCGATCTGCGGCGGCGTGTTGGGGGCGGTGGGCGCGGCCGTGAAGCCGTCGAAGGTCGCGGCGAAGGCGATGGGCGCGGCGAGCGCGGTGTACTCGGTCGCGACGCCGGCCGGGGTGCCGTCGAGGGGGTGGCGGGTGCAGGCGAGCGCGCCGCCCGCGCCGGTCAGCGGGACCTGCCAGTGGACATAGGGCCAGGTGGTGTCGGCCGGGGTCTCGCCGTAGAGGAGCTCGCCCGGGTAGGCGGTGCCGCGGGTCTCGACGGCGCAGTCGGGGGCGTCGGGGGCCAGGCCGAGGAGCACGTTCCAGTAGACCTTGTGGGCGCCGAGCTGCTCGTGGCCGCGGCTGACCTGGGCGGCGAAGAGCGCGGGGGTGCCGGCGTCCTGGGTGACCCCGGCGCCGTCGGCGAGGTTGCCGGGGCCGGCGGAGGGGTCGACGGTGGCGCTCCGGTCGGCGCAGGTGACGTCGAGCGCGTCGAGGTAGAGGTGGGTGACGTCGGCGCCGGTGTCGGCGGTGCAGGCGAAGGCGAGGACGGCGGTGCGCGCGCGGACGCCGTCGGCGTCGTGGAGCAGGAGCAGCGGGTCGCCGGCGGCGTCGACGCAGTCGAGCTTGGCCGAGCAGTAGACGTCGTCGAAGGCGATGGCGACGTCGAAGAAGCCCTGGACGGCGCGGCGGGCGACGGTGACGTCGAAGTCGAGGGCGACGTCGCGGTCGGCGAGGCAGGTGAAGGTGCGGGTCAGGACGCCCGGGTCGGCGTAGGCGTCGGCGGCGAGCGGGGCGCCGCCCGGGCCGTAGAGGGCGAGGAGGCGGACGTCGGCGCGGTTGTCGTTGGCGTCGGCGTCGCAGGTGCCGACGTAGCTGGCGCTCCCGGTCCCGTCGCCGTAGGCGCTCGAGGCGACGTCGCGGGTCCACACGACCTCGCCCGCCTGGTTGGTGACGGTCAGGCGCCACTCGGCGTCGGTCACGCCGGGGAGGTCGAGGGGCGCGACGCGGAGGTCGACCCGCGCGCCCGGCTCGTCGACGCGGACGCCGTCGCAGGCCGCGACGCAGGAGAGCGCGGCGGCCGCGCTTAGCGCGACGGCGAGAGCGGGTGCTGTCATGCAGGAGACCTCCGGGAGCCGGAGCCCGGATATTACATGAGGGGCGAGAGAGACCCAAGCTCGCTGCAACGCAACATCCCCGCGCGAGAAAGTGTGATGAGGCGGGGTCCGACCCCGTGACTTCACATTTTTCTTCAGGCGTCGCGCATCCCGAGGCGCTCCATGACCTTGTAGAGGCCCGGGCGCGTGAGGCCGAGCTCGCGGGCGGCCTGGGAGACGTTGCCGCCGGTGCGCTCGAGCGCCTCCTCGATGACGCGGCGCTCGGTCTCGGTGACGGCGTCCTTGAGCGTCACCGGGCCGCCGCCGAGGGGCGCGGGGCCGCGGACCGGCGCGCGGTCGGCGACCCGCTCGCTGAAGGCCGCCGCGCGCACCGGCTCGCCCTCGGGGGTGAGCGCGACGGCGCGCAGGATCTCGTTCTCGAGCTCGCGGACGTTGCCGGGGAAGTCGTGGCGGGACAGCGCCCACAGGGCGTCGGCGGCGAAGCCCGGGACGCGCTTTCGCGCCTGGTCGCAGGCGCGCCCGAGGAGGAAGTGGGCGAGCAGCGCCACGTCGTCGCCGCGCTCGCGGAGCGCGGGGATGCGGAGCGTCACCGCGTTGAGGCGGTACATCAGGTCGGCGCGGAAGGCCCCCTGGGCGACCAGCGCCGCGAGGTCCTTGTGGGTCGCCGAGACGACCCGCACGTCGACGCGGGACGGCCGGGAGGACCCGACCCGGCGCACCTCGCCGTCCTGGAGCACGCGCAGGAGCTTGGCCTGCATCACCGCCGGCATCTCGCCGATCTCGTCGAGGAAGATGGTGCCGCCGTCCGCCTCCTCGAAGAGCCCCTTGCGGTCGATGTTGGCGCCGGTGAAGGCGCCGCGCACGTGGCCGAAGAGCTCGCTCTCGATGAGGGCCTCGGGGACGGCCGCGCAGTTGAAGGCGACGAAGGGCCTGGCCGCGCGTCGGCTCCACAGGTGGAGGTTCTTGGCGAGGACCTCCTTGCCGGTGCCCGTCTCCCCATGGATGAGCACCGGGACGTCGGAGGCGGCGACGCTCTTGGCCAGGCCCACCGCGGCCAGAAACGGCGCGGACTGGCCGATGGGCTCGATGACTCGCAGGCCGGCGCGGTCGCCGCGGAGCTCGCGGTTCTCCGCCTCGAGCCGATCCCGGCGGGCGGCGTCCTCGGCGCGGCGGGCGAGCTGGGCGGCGGACAGGCCGACGATCGTGGCGGCGACGGCGAGCTTTG
>SBGO01000382.1 GCA_006226565.1 Deltaproteobacteria bacterium
GCGCCGCGTAGGGGCCGCCGAAGCGCGCCAGCCGCCCGGCCAGCCGGTGCACCGCGCGCACGGCGTCGCGGCGACCGGAGACGCGGTCGAGGGCGTGGTCGATCTCGCGCGGGTCGCCGCCGAAGCCGAAGTCGAAGAAGGGGCTGTCGACCGGCATGCTCTGGATGAGGCGCTGCCACGGCATCGCCTCGCGGAGGAGCCGGGCGAGGGCCACCGGGCGGTCGTCGCCGAGCTCGACCGGGCCCGAGAACGCCGTCACGGTCCGCTTCAGGAGCCCGCGGAGCGACCAGTAGCGGGGCACGAAGAAGCGGTACCAGCGGTCGTCGAGGGCGGCGAGGTCGTCCATCCGCGCGGCGTCGGCGTCGAGCTCGGCGTCGGAGCGGACGACGAGCTCGGTCGGGACGGGCCCGAGCTTCGAGCGGGCCTCGGCGAGGCGGGCCGTCACCTGGGCCCACTCGCCGCTCTCCTGGTCGCCGCCGCACCAGCCCCAGAAGAGGAGGAAGTCCGACAGCGGGCCGTCGTCGGCGTCGAGGAGGAGGCGCACCAGCGGGTCGGCCTCGATGAAGGTCGCCGCCAGGGCGTCGAGGTCGCGGGGGCGCAGGTGGCCGGTGTCGCGGATCCCGCGCCAGGCGGTGAGGGCGTCGGACAGCGCGCGGAGCTTGGTCCAGGCGGCGTCGAGGTGGGACTCGCGGTGGTCGCGCCAGTCGCTCCGCCGCCACAGCGGATGAGGGCAGGCCAGGGGCGCCGCGAGCGTCGCGAGGCCGTCGAGGTGGGGGAGGGCGCGCTCGAGCCCGGCCTCGTCGAGGGAGGCGACGTGGTCGCGGAGATCCGGCAGCGGGTGCCCGGGGTCGTCGAGGGCGCGCTGGTCGAGCTCGGCCAGCCCCGGGCGGCCGTGGTGGGGGGCCGCGAGCAGGGTCCAGGCGGCCTGGTGCGCCTCGACCCGCGCCTCGACCTGGGACAGCGCCCGGGCGTGGGCGGAGCCGGCGCGCGCGATGTCGAGCTTCTTGACGTGGCCTTCGGAGGCGGAGTCGTCGAGGACGTGCGCCAGGGTGTCGGCGACCGCGTGGCAGACGGCGTTGCGGTCCCGCTCGACGTCGTGCACCACGGCGGCGACGTCGGAGAGGCCGAGGTGGGCGAGGCGGTCGGCGACGACGTCGAGGGCCGCGCGCTTCTGGCAGACCAGGAGGACGCGGTCGCCGCGGGCCACGCTGGCCGCGACGAGGTTGGTGATGAGCTGCGACTTGCCGGTGCCGGGCGGCCCCTGGACCACGAGCCCGGCCTTGCCGTCGCGCTCGAGGAAGCGGAAGACGTCGTCCTGGCTGGCGTCGGAGCGGAGCGGCTGCCAGCGCCGCAGCTCGCCGAGGCGGGCCTCGCCGTGGCCGCCGGCGAGCGGCGGGGCCGGGGGCGGGGGGCCGGCGCCGGGCTCCCAGACGGCGTCCTCGTCGATGGCGAGGAGATCGGCGGCGAGGCCGAGCGCGTCGTCGTCGAGGCCGCCCTCGAGGAGCGCGTCGTACTCCTGCACGATGTTGCTGGCGGCGGCCGGGAAGCGCCCGAGGACGAGGTGGAAGCGGAGCCGGAAGCGGTCGAGCGGCTCGGCGTCGCGCTGCTCGGCGTCGCGGGCCTCGAGGGGGGCGAGGGCGGGCAGGGCGGGCGGCGTCTCGTGGAGCCGGAGCCCGGCGAGCTGGAGGGTCTCGAGGAGCCCCTTCCAGGTGGCGTCGTCGACCTTGAAGCGGCCGTCGTCGTCGTGCTTGAGGAAGTCCTCGGCGGTGACCCGCACGCCGCCGAGGCGGGCGAGGGTCTGGACCAGCGGCTCGTTGAGGACCGGCGCGCCGATGGGCTCGAGGGTCCAGCGGAGCCGCCCCTTCGTCGTCTGGCCGAGGGCGACCGGGTACAGGAAGAGCGGGGCGCGGAGCCAGGTGCCATCGGCGGCGCGGCCCTCGAGGAAGGGCCAGCCGACGGCGAGGTCGTCGGCGCCCGTCTCCATGCGCTCGGCGCGGGCGGCGTGGGCGAGGGTGGCGACGTCCGCCGACAGCGGGTCGGTGGCGGCGACGTCGGCGAGGACCCCGGGGCGCGCACGGTCGCTCCCGAGGACCTGCACCAACCACAGGAGGCGCGAGGCGTCGCCGAGGCGCGACAGATCGAGCGCCCCGCTCTTGGACGGGCGCAGGAGCCGCAGCGTGCGGCTCCGCATGCTCACCGCGACGAAGCGGTCGCGGAGCGCCTCGAGTCGGCGGCGCCGCCCGTCCTCGGTCATTGCGGCGCTACTGCGCGATCTCGGCCGACTTCAGGTAGTCGAGCTCGGGGAACGACGCCTTCAGGTAGGGGTTGCCCTCGGCCTGCAGCTTGCCCTGGTCGGGGCCCCGTCCGCGCGGGGAGCCCTCGCCGTAGCCGCCGTAGAGGCTGTCGACGACCTCCATCCCGCTCACCACCTCGCCGAACGGCGCGAAGCCCATGCCGTCGAGGTTGGAGTTGTTGCCGTAGTTGATGAAGAGCTGGGTCGTGCGGGTGTTGGGCCCGGCCGTCGCGAAGGTGATGCGCCCGCGGGTGTTGGTCTCCTTGACCGGGTCGTCGTCGATGCGGGCCTCGCGCCAGATCGGGTTGAGCGCCGGGTCGCCGGAGATGCCGAACTGCGCCATGAACGGGCGCGGCGTCTGGATGACGCGGAAGAAGGCGATGTCGGTGTAGTAGCCGTTCTTCACGAGGTTGTAGAAGCGGTCGGCGCCGCGGGGCGCCCAGTCGCGGTGGACCTCGACGACGACGTCGCCCTTGGTGGTGACGAGCTTGACCTTGAAGCTGTCCGGGGCCTGCTCGTTGAGCTTCGACGGGTCCTTCAGCGCCTCGGGCGTCGGGGCGGGCGTCGCCGCGGCGGGCTCCGCCGGCTTGGCGGCGGGGGCGGGCGCGGGCTCGTCG
>SBGO01000741.1 GCA_006226565.1 Deltaproteobacteria bacterium
CGGCGCGCTCTCGACGTCCTGGGTCGTGACGGCGAGCTCGGCGAGGAGGCCCGTCACGCGGAGCGCGACCGGAGGGGACAAGGACAGCGCGCTGGCCTCCTCGATGACGCGGAGCGCCTCGTCGCTCTGCCCCCCGGACCACCGGACCAGGGCGGTCGCCCAGGCGCGCATCCCGTCGCCGTCGTCGCCGTGCGCGTCGACGACCGGGAGCGCGCGCCGGGCCTCCGCGTGCCGCAGCAGCGCGGGCCAGTCGCGGGTCTCCGCCGCCAGGTCCATCAGCGCGTCGAGGCCCACGACCATCAGCGGCACGTTGCCCCGCGCGGTCCCGAGCTCGAAGACCCGAGACGCGGCGCCACGCCAGCGATCCCACGCCCCGACCATGCGCCCGAGGCGCGCCTCGGTGCGGGCGACCTCGACGCGGAGCGCGTGGAGCTCGACGTCGTCCGCGCCGACGGCGTGGGCGTCGAGGAGCCGCACCGCGCGGGTGAAGTGGTCCTCGGCGGCGGCGAGGTCGCGGCGGTCGGCGGCCTCGTTGGCGGCGACGACGAGCCATGGCGCCGCCTGGAGGGGCTCGCCGGTGCGGAGCCACTCCCAGGCGCACGCCGCCGCCTGGCCGCGGTAGCGACGAGACGCCGCGATGGCCTGGGCGAGCCGCCGATGGAGCGCGTGGCGGTAGCGGCGGTCGAGCGCGCGGTACCGCTCGCGCCCGGCGACCGTGGGCCGAACGGCGAGGAGGTCGCGCCCCTTGCGGACGAGCACGCCGCTCGCCACGAGCTCGGCGATGACGCTCCCGCCGACCTCGAGGTAGCGGCGCAGGACGTCCTCCGGGAACGGCGACACGAGGCAAGCGAGGAGGTCGTCGCGCTCCATCCCGCCCTCGGGCCGACGCGCCTCGGGTGGGCGCGCGAACTCCGGCGTGATCGCGTAGCCGCTCACGGTGCGGACGACGCGCCCGAGGCCGTACTCCTCGGCGAGGAGCGCCCGCAGGTGGTCCGGCCGGCGGCGCGAGCGCGCGAGGAGCCGGTCGACGCGGTCGGGCGGCACGACCCCGGCCCCGAGCACGGCGTCGAGCCAGAGGACGAGATCCTCGCGCTCGATGTAACGCGGCGGGACGCGGTGGGTGAAGCGCGCGTCGAGGAGCGCCGCGAGGGGCTCCGGGGCGACCGGCGTCTCCTCGGGGTCGAGGGTCGCGATGACGCGGAGGCGCGAGTTCGCCGCGCCGGTGAAGATGGTCGCGAGCAGCTCGAGGGTCGCGCGGTCGCAGCGCTGCAGGCCCGAGATGCTGAGGACCGTGGGGTCGTGGAGCCGCGTGAGCATCGTGGCCGCGCCGGCGAGGCCCGGGAGATCCACGACGGGGCGCCCCTTGGCCCGCTGCTCACGCAGGCGCCGGAAGAGGTCGAGGGCGGAGGAGACCGCGGAGAGCGGCCGCTTCGCCGGCTCGTCGAGAGTGAGGCGGACGCTGCGCGCGCCGCCCACGGCGCCGCGATCGGTGAGCTCGGCGAGCTGGCGGGGGCCGTCGAGCCCGGGCGGGCTGTCGATGACGAGGATGGCCGGGCGCCCCTCGGGGTCCCCGACCTCCACCCGGAGCCCCGCGTGCCAGTCGCTCGCCGCCCGCTCGAGCTCGTCGGGCGGCGACAGCGGGTGGGCGTCGAGGCGGAGCCGGAAGGCCTCGGGGGTCTCGATGACCGGCTCGAGCCCCACGATCGAGGTGAAGGCCGCGATGAGCTCGGCGGCGCTGCCGGGGCGGTCGCCCGGGCGCGGCGCGAGGAGGTCGTCGATGAGCGAGGCGAGGGCGCGCGGGCAGTCGGGCCGCTCGATCGGCGGGTGGCGGCGGTAGGTGCGCGCCTCCCACAGGGTCGTCGGGTCCTCCCCCGGCCACGGACGGCGGCCGACCACCATCTCGTACAGCAGGAGCCCCACCGCGTAGAGGTCCTGACGGACGTCGAAGGGGTCGCCCGCCATCAGCTCGGGCGCGGAGTACTCCGGCGTGCCGATGAAGAGCTCCTCGGGCTCGGCGTCGAGGGGCACGGCGATGCCGTAGTCGATGAGGTGCGCCGCCTGCGACTGGCGGCCCTGCAGGTCGACGAGGATGTTCGACGGCTTGAGGTCGCGGTGGACGTAGCCGAGGCCGTGGAGGTGGTCGAGGGCGCGCAGCGTCTCGAGGATCCACGGCCACGCCCGCTCGAGGCGCTCGACGCCCTGCATCGCGCGGATCAGCGACGTCCCGCGCACGTACTCCATGACGAAGTACGGCACCTCACCGGTCGGGTGGGCGCCGAAGCCGAAGTCGTAGACGCGCGGGATGGCGGGGTGCCGGAGCCGCCGCTGGATGACGTACTCGCGCATGAACTCGGCGGTCGCGTCGAGAAACTCGGGGAGGAGGAGCTTCAGCGCGACGACGCGCCCCGGAGCGGTCAGATCACGGGCCAGATAGACCTGCCCCATGCCTCCTTCCCCGAGCGTCCGCTCGATCTCGTATCGTCCGTCCCAGGCTTGCACGGTCCTCTCCCCGACCGGTGCGCAGCGGCGCGCGTGTGCGTGTGGTGATGTGCGTGGGGTCGGGCGTGACCTGGGGGGTCACGCCGCTGCGCGGGCTCGCGCGGGGGTCCAAGATCGATGTCGTTCCATCGGCATCGTCGGGCGCGGACTTGACCCCGATTCGTCCTCGCTCCAATCCTCGGGCTGCATCAAAAAAACGTGGAGTGATGATGGCAGGCGGTCCCGACCTCGACGACCCGCGGTGGCTCCTCACGCGTACGTGGCGTGAGCCCGGTCAGCTTCTTCACATCGTCGTGGACCCCGAGCTCCGCGCGATCGTGTACTTCTCCGGCAAGGGCTCGATGGGGGGGGCGCGGGCGCTCATCGACGTGATGGAGAGCATCCGCGACGCGGTCGGGCACGACAAGGTCTTCTCGGCGGTGGTCGACCTCCGCGAGCTGGACGGGTCGCCGCTGCGCGCCCAATTCCTGCTCGGGAAGTGGCTCTTCACGCGCAAGGCGCAGCTGGAGCGGGTCGCCATCTTCGGGGGACGCCCGTTCGAGATGCGCCTGGCGCAGGCGGTGATGAAGATCGGGATGATGCGCAACGCGGGCTTCTTCGACACCCAGCGCGAGGCCATCGCCTGGATCGGGTGGCCGCGTGACCTCTACGGGTGAGGATTCGCGCTTGGACCGACCGGACCTGCACGCTAACGTGCCGCCGATGTCGACCAGGACGCGAATCGCGACGGCGCTGCTCGCCGGGCTCGCGCTCGCCTCGGGCTGCGAGGCGGGGGCCCCGGTGTTCGAGGCCCCCGACTGCGCCGCGCCCGAGGCGGACGGCCACGAGGGCTTCGACGGCAAGGGCTTCGAGGCGCCGCGGGAGCGCTTCGGGCTGCCGGTCCTCGCGATCTGCGCCGACGCGGCGGCGCTGAAGGCCCTCGACGGGTACACCGACGAGGCGAGCGCCATCGAGATCCCGGTCGTGGTCGACTACGACGGCGTCCGCTACGCCGACGTCGAGATGGAGCTCCACGGCGGCTTCGCGCGCACGGTCGCCAAGAAGAGCTACCGCATCGAGCTCGAGGGTGAGGGGCTGCCCTTCGCCTTCGACGGCGAGGCCGATCCCGAGCCGCAGCGTCACCTCGTCCTGCAGGCGAGCTGGATCGACCCGACGTTCCTGCGAAACGACCTGACCTTCGCCGCCATTCGGGCGGTCGGCGGGCTCGCGCCGCGCACCGGCTACGCCGAGGTCTACCTCAACGGCGCGCCGCACGGCCTCTACCTCGTCATCGAGCGCATCGACCGGCGCTACCTCGACCGCCACGCGCTCGACGAGGACGCGAACCTCTACAAGGCCGTCGACCACCGCGCGAACTGGCTCTCCAAGGCGAACCCCCTCGCCGGCTACGAGCACAAGGTCAACGAGGACAACCCCACCGAGGACCTCGGCCCGTTCCTGGGCGCGCTGACGAAGACCCCGCTCGACGCCGAGGCGTTCGGGGAGGCGGTCGAGCCGGTGCTGCACCTCGACGACTGGACGGCCTACCAGGTGGTCCACGCGCTCGCGCTGAACCAGGACGCGTTCACCAAGAACTACTACCTCTACCACGACCTGACGGCCGCGCCGGGCGCGCCCGCGGACCGCTTCCGCGTCATCAGCTGGGACGCCGACGCGACCTGGGGCCAGAACTGGGACGGGGCCCCCATCGACGTCGCGGACTGGCCCGGACACGGGCTCGGCATCGGCGTGAGCGCCTGGCACGGCAAGGACGGCTTCTCGCCGCGCATCCTGGCGATCGCGTCCTACCGCCGCCGCTACCTCGCCTTCGCCGTCGCGGCGCTCGACGGGCCGCTGTCCGCCGAGACGCTGCACGCACGGGCGACCCGACGCGCCGCCCAGGTGGCCGAGGCGGCCCGCGAGGACCTCGCGCGCTGGCAGCCACAGCGCGACTTCGACGCGGAGCTGAGCCGCCTCCACGACGCCGTCACCACGCGGCACGAGGCCTTCCGCCACCTCGTGCGCGAGCTCCGCGAGGACGAGGACGAGGACGACTGAGCGTCGGCCGCGGGCTCAATAGTCGGGGGCGGCCTCGCGCGAGGCGTCGAGCCCCTCGACCAGCGCCGACACGGTGGTGTCCCAGCGGTGGAAGTGGGCGTCCTCGAGGGCGTCCCCGTGGTTGTGGAAGAGCAGCGTCGCCGCCTCGAGGTCCTGCAGCAGCACGGCCACCTCCTCGAGGTCGAGATCCCGGCGCAGCCGACCGGAGCGTGCGCCGCGACGCAGCAGCTCGAGGAGGTTCGCGCGGGCGCGGCGCCGGAGCGCCTCGAGGCTCTCGCCGCGCTCGGGCAGGACGCGGCGGAACTCACCGGTCAGCAGCCACGTGACCAGCGGGAAGTCGACGACGGAGGCGACCTCGTCGGTGAGCTGCGCCTCGAGGAGGGTGGCGAGCGGGACGTCCGCGCGCTCGGAGAGCCGGTTGGCGTGGAGCCACGCCTCGACCTCGAGGCCGACCGCCTGCTCGTACAGCTCGGTCTTCGAGCGGACCGCCAGGTAGATGGTGCCCTTGGCGACGCCGGCCTCCTCGGCGATCTCGTCGATCGACGCCTTCTTGTAGCCCTGTCGGGCGAAGACCTGCGCGGCCGCGATGAGGATCTGCGCTCGCTTGTCGCTGTTCATCGCCGCCATCGTCTCCGAGCGCGCGGGCGTGTCAACCGCCGTGTCTCGGCGCGGGGCGGCTGTGTCTCCGATGACACGACGCCGCGACGCGCGCCGGACCGGGCTCGGAAAGATCCGTTTAAGTCCAATGCGTTGTATCGCATCAGAGCCACTGGCACGAGGCTTGCTCAGGACCGGAACCACGAACGCGTCGTTCGCACCACGAAAGGGAGTCGGTTCCATGCAGTCCTCGCAGCCCCTCAACACCCGCTTCATCTTCCTCGTCATCGGCGCTGTGGCGCTGCTCTTCGGCGGCATCGTCGGCTTCGCCCTGACCCGCGACGGCGACGGCCGCGCCAAGCCGCGCCCGGTGGTCGCCGAGCAGGTGAAGCCGGCCCCCGCCCGCGCCGCGACGCCGACCCCGTCCACCCCCGTGGCGGCGCCCGTCGTCGCGACCCGCGCGGTGCCGCCCACCATCGACACCGGCCCGGCGAAGGTCGCCACCGCGCCCCCGAGCGCCGAGCGCGTCCCGGTCGAGGACATCGTCAGCGGCCCGTGGGAGGTGGTCGACCTGAAGGCCTCCGAGGCCACCGTGAGCGCCCCCGCGGCCGGCACCACCGCGACCAAGGCCGAGGTGAAGGCCGAGGCCAAGCCCGCGCCGAAGGCCGCCGCGCCGAAGACCACGACCGAGCCCGCCCCGGTCAAGACCGCCAAGGTCGCGAAGAAGGCCGAGCCCACCGTCGCCGAGCCCGAGCGCGTCCCCGTCGTCGTCCCGGCCGTGACCCCACGCGTCACGATCGTCGAGAGCGCCATCGCCACTGGCATCGCCGACCGTGAGCCCGTCGGCGCCGACGACGCCTTCACCGTCGACGCGGCGCGCATCTGGGCGTGGATCAAGGTCAAGAACGACGGCCCGCCGACCACGGTCACGATGGTCTGGCGCAAGGGCGACGAGATCGCCTTCCGCTACACCCTCGACATCGGCACGAGCCCCGGCTGGCGCACCTGGTCCAACAAGACGCTGCGCGCCTGGGACGCCGGCGACTGGACCGTGGACGTGCTCGACGCCAACGGCCTGCGCGTCGCCGCCCTCCGCTTCGAGGTGGCGGATCCCGAGCGCTCGATCAGCGTCCGCTGACCCCGACGACGTCCGTCCGGACCGAGGCCCCTCTGTCGACCGTGAAACCACACGGGTGTCGACAGAGGGGCTTCCGGCGTATTAGACCACGCCCTCTCCTTCTGCCCTGCCCGGGAGGCGCCGTGGACTCCGAGACGCGAAAGAAACGCCTGGCGACCGTGAGCCAGCTCGTCGCCCACGCCGCCCAGATGGCGCAGCAGGGCGACCGCAGCGGCGCGAGCCGGCGCCTCGACGAGGCCACCGTCGCCCTGCAGCCCCTCGGCGACGACGAGGGCCCGGACCGCCTCGAGGTCCTCGCCAGCATCCACGAGGGCAAGGGCCAGCTCGCCATCGCCGGCGGCGACGCCAACGAGGCCTACCTCCAGCTGAGCCAGTCGATCCGCGTGCGCGAGCGCCAGGCCAAGCTGACCGGCGAGCCGCGGCTCCTCCACCTCGGCATCGCCCACCTCAACCTCAGCTCGGCCTGCACCCAGCTCGGTCGCAACGAGGAAGCCCTCGCCGAGAACCGGCGCGCCCTCGAGGCCTTCGACGGCTTCGCCCCGGCCCAGGCCGGCTTCATGAAGGTCGCCGCGCTCCAGGCCCAGGGGCTGCTGCTCGCGCGCATGAGGCGCCCCGACGAGGCCATCACCACCTACGAGCGCGCCATCGCCCTCGGGGAGGCGCTCCAGGCCGAGGACGTCCCGGACATCCCCGAGATGCTGAGCCAGATCCGCATCAGCGCGTCGGTCACCTGCCACCAGATCGGGCGCAACGCGCAGGCCCGCGCCATCGGGCGCGAGGCGGCCGACGAGGCGTGGGACCGCTTCGAGGTCACCGGCGCCGACCGCGCCGCCCAGCAGTACCTCACCGCGCAGATGAACCTCGTCACCTTCTGCGAGCACGGCGGCGACTTCGCCGGCGCCGAGGACGCGCTCTTCAAGGTGCTCAAGCTCGTCGGCCCGCAGGCCGAGGTCCTCGCCCGCGGGCGCGCGCTGTACGTCGAGCTCCTGAAGAAGGACGACGCCGAGCTGGAGGCCGGAAACCTCCCGCGCGACGAGGTCGAGGAGAGCCTCGCCGAGCTCGACGCCATGGTCGCCGCCGCGGCCCAGGCCTGAGGGAGACGGGGCGCCCGATGGACCGCGCCGCGCCCGTCGCGGGTCCGCCCCGCTTCGCCGACGAGCTGCGCGCCACCGCCAAGCTCGCGTGGCCGCTCATTCTCGCCCAGGCCTCGGTGATGATGATGGCCGTGGTGGACACCGCGGTCGTCGGCCACTACTCGCGCCTCGAGCTCGGCGCCGTCTCCCTCGGCAACGCCCTGACCTTCGCGTTCCTCGTCTTCGGGATGGGCTTCGCGATGTCCCTCGAGCCCCTCGTCGCGCAGTCCCTCGGCGCCGGCCAGCCCGGCCGCGCCTGGGCGTGGTGGCGCGTCGGGCTCCGGGTCGCCATCATCGCGGCCATCCCGCTCTCGGTCCTCGCCGTCGCCTCGTCCTGGGCCACCGAGCTCTTCGGCGTCGAGACGGCGCTCCGCGAGCGGGCGACGGCCTATCTCATCGCCCGCACGCCGGCGATGCTCGTCTACCTCGTCTACATGGCGGCCCGCTCCCTGCTCCAGAGCTACCAGCGGACGCGCCCCCTCGTCGTCGCGGCGGTCGTCGCCAACGTCTTCAACCTCATCGCCGACATCGTGCTCGTCGGCGGCGACGCCACCCTGGTCAAGCTCGGGCTCCCGGCCCTCGGCATCCCGGCCTACGGCGCGGTCGGCGCCGGCGTGGCGACCAGCGTCAGCACCATCGTCATGGCGGTGATGCTGCTCGTCGCCATCCGCGGGATCCGCCCCACCGACGTCGACGAGGGCGACACGAGCGGCATCACGTCCGGGGCGCTGGTCCGCATCGGGCTCCCCCTCGGGCTCCAGCTCGCCACCGAGTTCATCGTCTTTTCGAGCGTCGGCGTCATGGCGGCGACCATCGACGACGTGTCCGCGGGCGCCCACCAGATCGCGCTGCACTGCTCGACGATGACGTTCATGGTGTCGGTGGGGATCGGTGGCGCGGCCTCGGCGCGGGTCGGGCACAGCGTCGGCCGCGACGGCGGCGTCAGCGTACGGCGCGCGGGCGCGGCGGCGATGCTGCTCTCCTGGATCTTCATGACCCTGACGGCGATCGCGTTCCTGACCCTGGCCGACCCCCTGGCGGCGGTCTTCGCGCCCGACGAGCACGCCGTCCGCGCGCTGGCCGGCCGCCTCATCATCATCGCCGGCATCTTCCAGGTCTTCGACGGGCTGCAGGTCGTCGCCGCCGGGGCGCTCCGCGGCGCGGGCGACGTCACGCGGCCCTTCATCATCACGGCGGTCGGCTACTGGGGCGTCGGCTTCCCGACGGCCGTGCTGCTCGCCTTCGAGGCCGACCTCGGCGCCCGGGGGCTGTGGTTCGGCCTCACCGCCGGGCTCGCCACGACCGCCGTCGCCCTCGCCATCCGCTTCTGGCGCCTGAGCGGCCGCAGCTTCGCGCGGCTCGGCGGCTGACCCCGCACGCACGAAGGCCCGCGACGCAGGCGCGACGCGGGCCTTCGGCTCAGGGCACGCCCGACGCTCAGCTCTTGTCGAGCTTGCCGTCGAGGTGGACGTCCATCTGCGGGAACGGGATGGAGATGCCGGCGGCGTCGAGCGCCTTCTTGGTCGCGGCCGTCGTCTCCTGCCAGCAGGTCCAGTAGTCCGCCGGCTTGGTCCAGATGCGCACCTCCCAGTCGACCGACGACCCGCCGAGGGCGGACAGGAAGATCTGGTGCGGCGCGTCGGGGACGCGGCTCGGGACGTTGGCGATGACGCCCTCGAGGACCTTGCGGGTCTGGTCGAGGTCCGCGGCGTAGTCGACGCCGACGCTGATGTCGACGCGACGGCGCGGGTGGTGCGTCATGTTGACGATGTTGCCGCCGAAGATGGCCGAGTTCGGAACGATGATGCGGCGGTTGTCCGGCGTGTCGAGGGTGGTCGTGAAGAGGCCGAGGACGTCCACGACGCCCACCTCGCCGCCGGCCGAGACGAGATCACCGACCTTGAAGGGCCGGAAGACGATGAGCATCACGCCCGCGGCGAAGTTCGCCAGGCTCCCCTGCAGGGCGAGGCCGACCGCGAAGGCGGCGGCGCCGAGGACGGCGGCGACGCTGGTGGTCTCGATCCCGAAGATGCTGAGCATCGCGAGGACGACCACCACCAGGATGAGCGTCCGCACCATCGTCGCGAAGAAGCGCGACAGGGTCTTGTCGAAGCTCCGCTTGTCGAGCTGCTTCTGCAGCATCTTCGCGAAGCGCCCGGCGATCCACTTGCCGATGATGAAGAGGACGAGAACGCCGAGGATCTTCATCCCCCACTCGGGGAGCTGCGTGAGGAGGCTCTCGATGGTGGCCTGGATCCCCCCGCCGGACTCGGCGGCCGGGGCGGCGGTGGCGGCGGACTCGGCGGCCGGGGCGGCCGCAGCGATGATCGAAAACATGGTTCTCTTCCTCGTCGTCGAGTGATGGAGCTCGGTCCGTACCCGCGGGGACCGAGCGGCGATGCGCGCCCACCCTCCGGGGACGCGGTCCGGCTCGCCGCGCTCGAGGCGGCGCCCGCGGCTACTCGATCAGCGCGTAGCTGAAGGTGAGCAGCAGGTTGTTCTGGAGCTGCCAGGCGTCGACGAGCGCCGGCTGGCGGAAGGCCTTGATCTCGTAGTCGAGCGAGGCCCACTCGAAGAGCTTGAAGGTGATCTTGGCGCCGAGATCGTAGTTGGTGAGGTCGATGACGCTGCGGTTCTCGGCGTCGTCGTTGATGAGCGGGAACATGACCTCGGCATGCGCGCCGTAGGTGATGCGGCCGCCCTCGAGGACGCCCTTCGCCTCGACGCCGATGACGGCGCCGGCCTGGACGAAGTCGGAGAGGCGCTTGACCTCGATGGTGTCGGTCGCGCCGTCGTCATCGAGGACGCGGCCGCCCTCGGCGAAGGTCTCCTGGGCGCCGAAGCCCGCGCGGAGATCGACCTCGATGGTCTTCTGCTCGATGGGCCGGTAGAAGACGCCGATCGACTCCTTGAGCGCGAGCGGCTGGAAGGCCTCGGTCAGCTTCAGCCGGTCGACGTCGGTCGCGATGGTGGTGCCGTCGGCCTTGTCGACGTAGGTCGCGCGGGTCTGGCGGATGTCGAAGCCGCGGAAGAGCGGCGTCTCGAGCTTCAGGCTCGCGAAGGGACCGACGTTCTCCGTCAGCTTGAGGTAGTAGGTGCTCTCGAGGAAGAGCTGGTCGGCGGTCTTGACCCAGTCGTCGACGACCGGCGTCCGCGTGACGACCTCCTGGATCTTCAGGGTGTTCCGCCAGTCGTGGATGTCCTGGAGCAGGTCGAGCCGCGCGAGCAGGTTGAGGCCGAAGGTCCACGACGCGCCGTCGGGCTGACCGACCACGTTCGAGTTCGAGCTGAGCGCCGCGCTCGCCCCGAGGGTGACCGCGGGATCCCACCCCTGGGGCTTCTTGTCGGCGGCCTTGACCACCTCCTCCTCCTTGGGGAGGAGGCCCGGATCTGCGGCGGCCAGGGCGCTCCCAGCGGTGGTGAGCAGGACCGCTCCGGCGGTCAGCGCGGGCACGAGACGGAAGAGCTGTCGCATGGACGACCTCGATTCGTAGGGTTTCCCCACGGGCACGGACGTTGGATCGAAGGACGCGTCAACCGGACACGCGTAGAGCCGGGCAGAGCCAGCCCCTCGACTGGTTGGTCTATGAGGCGACGTGCCGATCGTCAAGGCGTCATGGAGCCGTAGGATCGCCGTCCCGGTAACCGCCCTGCCGCGATCCCGGGCCGCGATCACCTCGCCCGGGTCTACGTTTGCTCGGTTACAGGGCATCCCGCAGCGCGGAAAAAAACGCCTCCAGTGATCATCGGCTGGCGACGATGTCACTCAAGTAGCGTGAACGACGCGCCGCGCGGTACGGGGACCGCCGGAAAGCCGTCGGGGAGGTCGCATGCTCGCACGAACGCTCACCGCCGTTGGGATGGTTCTCGCGCTGGCCGGCACGGCGCACGCGGACGCGGACTCGATCGTGACCGTCGGCCTCGGGACCGGCGTCGGGTACCTCCACGCGGCCCAGCCGGGCGCGAGCGGCGAGACGACCTTCGTCAACCAGGGGAACCTCCGACTCAAGGTCGCGTCGTTCCTGGGCCTGGACTACTCGGTCGACCTCGGCCGCGACGTGCAGTCGGCCGACGACGGCGAGCTCCAGTTCGGCGCGAAGATGCGGCTGAGCGCCCTCGCCTACCTCATCCCGACCTCCAAGGTCAGCTTCTACATCGGCGGCGGCGTCGGCGGCGCGAACGCCAGCGAGCTCTTCCAGATCTCGAGCGCGGGCAACTCCTACCACGTCGGCGCCGGCCTCGAGGTCTACCTGTCCAAGCACATCAGCGTCGACACGTCCTTCTACATGGTCATCCCCGGCGTCGACTCGGTCTCGGGTCACGTCGAGCAGCAGCTCGCCCTCTCCGCCAGCTCGGCCGCCGCGAGCGGCTCGACGTCCGTCAACGAGCCGACGGTGGGCGACTACGTGAGCCCGAAGAACTACGAGCTGATGGTCCGCTTCTTCGTCTTCCTGTAGCCGCCCGTCCGAGGTGGCCCCGGGTCGGGCTTCGGGCTAGGATGACGCCACCGGGTGCCGTGCCCGGAGAGAGTCCAACGGCCCGCAGCCGCTCGAGGAGCCTCGTTGGCCATCCCGCGTGACGCCATCAAGTACGCGCTGACCCTGCTCAAGCAGGGCCGCCTCCGGCTCCCTGAGCTGTGCGACGTGATGGCGGTCTATGGCGCCCGCACCCTGGTCGGTGAGATTGGGGCCGCGCCGGACGCCCCCTCGGCCGAGGTCATCGAGGGGATCCTCACCGACGTCCTCCGCGGCGAGGAGGTCGCCGAGGCGTCCAGCGTCGCGGACGAGCTCGGCGCCTACTTCGAGGGCATCGAGTCCTGGCACGACGTCGAGGACGACGTGTCCGGGCCGTCGACCGACCTCGACGGCCTGCAAGAGGACAGCACCGACCTCGGCGGCGCTACCGGCGGGCCGATGCACCGCCGCGTCATCCGCGACCCGACGGACATCGTCGTCAGCCGGCGCGCGCGGACCCAGACGCGGCTCGCGCGCTTCTTCGCCGAGGCGGGCATCGAGCCGACCGTGAGCCCGGGCCTCGACGCCGACGGCCCCGCCCTCGACGGCGAGGGCACGTCGCAGTACGCGATCGGCCCGGAGATCGGCAAGGGCGGCGCCGGCTACGTCGCGCACGGCGTGGACCGCGACCTGCGCCGCAGCGTCGCCGTCAAGGTGCTCCACGAGAAGCACCGCAACAACGCGCTGCTGCTCCGTGCCTTCATCGAGGAGGCCATCATCACGGGCGGCCTCGAGCACCCGAACATCGTGCCGGTGTACCAGCTCGGCTTCAGCGAGGAGCTCGGCCCCTACTACGTGATGAAGCGCCTCGACGGGTTGACCCTGGGCGGCGCGCTGCAGGGGCTGCGCAAGCACGACCCCGAGATGGAGGCGCGCTTCGACCTCGATCGCCTCCTCACCATCTTCATCGAGGTGTGCCAGGCGATCGTGTACGCCCACGACCGCCGCGTGGTGCACTGCGACCTCAAGCCGAACAACGTGCTCATCGGCCACTACGGCGAGGTCATGCTGGTCGACTGGGGCCTCGCCTACGTGATGGGCGAGATCGGCACGCTGCAGGCGCGGAGCCAGTTCTGGAGCGGGACGCCGGGCTTCATGGCCCCCGAGCAGGTCATCGGCGACGTGACCGCCTACGACCAGCGGACCGACATCTGGGCCCTCGGCGGCCTGCTGTACGCGATGCTCTGCCTCGCGCGGCCCTTCGTCGGCAAGACCAAGCAGGAGACCCTGCACATGGTCCTCAACGAGGACCCGGTCCCGCCGTCGCGCCGCAACCCCACCCGGCGGGTCCCCGAGACCCTCGAGCGCATCTGCCTCAAGGCGATGAGCAAGGCGAAGGAGGACCGCTACCAGACGGTCAACGAGCTCCTGGCGGAGGTCGAGAACCACCTCGCCGGGCGGCGCCGCCTGCGGCAGCGGGTCGAGCTCGGGCAGAAGGCGCTGGCCGAGGTGCGGGTCGAGCTCGATCGCCTCTACGGCACCGAGGCCGTGGTCGACGCGCTGCAGACCAAGCTCGTCGAGCCGGGGGTGAGCCGCGAGAAGCTCGGCCAGTGGCGCCGGGACCTCGTCGACCTGCGCGAGCAGCTGGCGATGGCCTACCGCGAGGCCATCCGCATCGGCGTCGAGGCGATCGAGGCCGGCGCGCACCACCCGGCCCTCAACGCCCTGGTGGGCGACCTCTACTGGCGCGTCTTCCGGCGCCTCTACCCGGCCCGCGTGCCGGCCAACCGCCAGGTGCAGCGCCTCGCGACCGAGATGCTCCGGCAGGTCGGCGAGGCGGCGCTGCTCGCCGTCATCCAGCAGGGGCGGCGCCTCGCCGGGATGGGCGACGAGGCCCCGCCGGTCCCCGACGGCGACCACGGCGGCGGCGACCCGTGGCTCGACGCGGTCCTCGCCTACTGCGGCCCGGACGCGACCGCCCCCGACGCCGACCGCGAAGGCGTGGCGGCGGAGCTCGGCCGACGGCTCTCCTTCCTCAAGGAGGTCGCCCTCTTCGAGGAGGTCGCCGGGATGGAGCTGCTGCCCATCGCGGCCGCGTGCGAGCACCGCGTCTACCGGGCGAACACGCCGATCTTCAACCAGGGCGACTTCGGCGACAGCCTCTACATCATCATCGACGGCTTCGTGAACGTCGTCATCGACGGGACCGCGGTCAGCACCCTCGGGCGCGCCTCGGTCCTCGGCGAGATCGCCATCATCGACGGCGCCACCCGCACGGCGAGCGCCGTGTGCGCCTCGGACGTGTCGGTCTACCGGCTCTCGGCCGACCAGTTCCGCACCATCGTGCGCGAGAACGGCTCGATCGGGCTCGCCGTGATGCGCGTCCTCACGGGCCGACTCCGGCAGTCCTCGGCGCGCGAGGGCGCGCTCCGATCGATCCACCAGCGGGGCCCGAGCTAGGCGCCGACCCACGAGGCGACGTGGGATTTTGACGCGTCGCGATGGACGTGGTCTGGTCCGGTGGAGGCTGGCGAGGCGATCTGCTAACCTCCGACGCGACGCGCGCCCCCGCCGCGTCTGCGGACACGCCGCGGCGACCGCTCCCCGACCCGGCCAGGAAGATGGCACCGACGTTTCCACAGCAGTTTGGCAAGTACGTCCTGTTGAGGAGGATCGCAACGGGCGGCATGGCGGAGATCTTCCAGGCGAAGACCGCCGGCGCCGAGGGCTTCGAGAAGGACATCGTCATCAAGCGGATCCTCCCCCACTTCTCGGAGGATCAGGCGTTCGTGCGGATGTTCATCGACGAGGCGTCGATCACCGCCAAGCTGCAGCACGCGAATATCGTTCAGATTTTCGACTTCGACGTCATCAACGGCTCGTACTACATCGCGATGGAGTACATCGAGGGCGAAGACCTGTCCTCGGTCCTCAAGGACGGCCAGGACGCCCACCACCCGCTGTCGGTGGCGCAGTGCGTCTGGGTGACGATGGAGCTCGCCAAGGGCCTCCACTACGCGCACGTCAAGGAGCACAAGGGGCGGCCGCTCAACATCATCCACCGCGACATCTCCCCCCACAACGCGATGATCTCGTACAACGGCGAGGTCAAGCTGATGGACTTCGGCATCGCCAAGGCGGCCGAGCGCAGCGCGAAGACGCAGGCGGGGACGGTCAAGGGGAAGGTCGCCTACATGAGCCCCGAGCAGGCGCGGGGCAAGAACCTCGACGGGCGCAGCGACCTCTTCGCCCTCGCGACCGTGCTGTGGGAGATGCTGACGCTCAAGCGGGCGTTCCTGCGCGAGAGCGACTTCGAGACGCTGACCGCGGTGCTCAAGGACCCGATCGACCGGCCCTCGCGGTTCCGCCCGGGCGTCGACCAGGAGCTCGACGACATCATCCTCACGGCGCTCGAGAAGGACCGGGACAACCGGCAGAAGAGCGTCGAGGAGTTCAACCGCGAGCTCACGCGCTGGTACTACAAGACCGTCACGGACTTCGAGTCCGAGAAGCTCAAGCCCTTCATGCGCGAGCTCTACGCCGCGAAGATCGATCGCATCCGGGCCGAGCAGGCGGACGTCGATCCCAGCTACGCCCAGCGCGGCGGCCGCGCCCCGGCGCCGCCGGAGCGCGCGCAGAAGACCGGCCTCGTCCACCACGCCGAGCCGTCGCGGCGGCACCTCGGGACGCGCGGCTCGCGTCAGGTCGAGGCGCACCCGATGGAGTCGCGGATGGTCCCCCGCTCGGAGCCCTCCGAGCCGGCCATGACCATCGAGGAGCCGGTGCCGGAGATCCTGCGGGCCGCGGCTCCCCGTCGCGCCCAGAGCGGCGCCCACGCGGCGCTGCCGGAGACGACGTCGTCGCGTCGCAAGGGCAAGCAGCCCCAGAAGAGCGTCGAGGACTTCTTCTCGTCGCCCCAGACGATGCTCGAGGAGGACGGCCCGTCCCAGGCCGAGGTCCTCGCGGCCCTCGAGGCGGAGCGCCGCCGTCAGGGCTCGGACGTGCCGGACCTGACCCTCGACGGGCGCATCAAGGGGCTCGAGCAGCCGCGCTCGAAGACCGGGCTCATCCTGATCCTGGCCTTCGTGATGCTCGTCCTCGGCGGCATCATCGCCTTCCTCGTCGCCCCCTGAGCGGGGGCCGGGTCGCACCCCGCCACGAGGCGGGCGAGGCGCGACCGGACGCGAGCGCTCAGCTCTGCGCGACGTGGGTGACGAGCGCCGTCAGCCACTTCGCGTGGCGCGCCATCATCTGCACCGAGGTCAGCTCCTTCTCGCTCTCCGGCGCGAAGTAGCCGGTGCCGACGTTGGCCACCGCGACCCCCTCGTCGAGGAAGGGGTCGACGCCCGTGCCGCCGCGAATCGGGAAGTGGCGCGGGGTCACGCCGACCTCGGCCGCCGCGGCGACCGCCCAGTCCACCAGCTCGGGGCGGTCGGCGAGGCGCGGGCCCATGTTGACGTATTGATCCACGATCTTGACCGACACCGTCGGCAGCGCCTCGGCGAGGGCGGCGACGTGGCGCTTGCGGGCCTCGAGGCCGTCGGGATCGAAGTCGCGCAGGCGGACGTCGAGCACGACGCCGCCGCGCTCGCCGTCGGGGCGGAGGCGGTACGGCGCCGAGTAGCCCTCACGCGCCTCCGAGTCCTCGGCCGCGAGGGGCCACCCCGGGCTCGACGCCAGGAAGCCGGCCGTGAAGGCCAGGGCGTCCGCGGCGGCCGCGCTCTCGAAGGCGGCGGTGAAGGGCTCGCCGGCGGCGACCTGCCACGAGGCGCCGCGCGGGAC
>SBGO01000179.1 GCA_006226565.1 Deltaproteobacteria bacterium
GCGGCGAGGCGTAGGGCTTGGCGTCGCTCAGCGGCCCGAGGGTCGCCACCACGGCGCCCGCGGTGCCCGGCGGCGCCGCGAGGGCCAGGGCCAGGATGGCGCTCGTCGCCCCCTGGGGCGCGGTCGTGGGCGTTCCGGTCAGGTGCCCGGGGCTCCCGCCGGCGAGGGCCAGGTCGACCGGGAAGCCCGCCAGGGGCGCGCCCGCGAGGGTGCAGTCCGGCTCGTCCGTGGCGCCGTCGCAGTCCTCGTCGGCGCCGTTGACGCAGATCTCGTCGACCGGCAGGACCTGGCCCACGCACTCGCCCGTCACCCCGTCCGTGCAGGTGGCCTCGCCGACCTTGCAGGCGCCCACGTCCGCGGCCTCGGGCGGCCCGTCGAAGCACGGCACGGCCTCGGCGTCGCCGCCGACGCAGTCGTTGTCCTTGCCGTCGCAGACCTCGGGGTGGCCGGTGTAGACGTCGGGGTCGGTGTCGTCGCAGTCGCCGTCGCTGGGGCAGACCTCGTCGCCGTCGACGTCGTTGCTGGGGTCCTGCGGGCAGGGATCGTCGCAGTCGAGGAGCCCGTCGTCGTCGCTGTCGTCGTCGGCCACACCGCAGCCGCAGGTGCCCGGCGCGGTCTTGTCGGCGTCCGCGGGGCAGCCGTCGCAGGCGTCGCCCACGCCGTCGTGGTCGCCGTCGCCCTGGAGCGGGTTGCCCGCCGCCGGGCAGTTGTCGCAGGCGTCGCCCACGCCGTCGCCGTCGCCGTCGGCCTGGAGCGGGTTGGCGACCAGCGGGCAGTTGTCCTCGGAGGCGCAGAGCAGGTCGTCGTCGGCGTCGTCGCCGGGGTCGCCGGGGCAGACGCCGCTCAGGGTCACGAACGCCGTGCCGACGACGCTCTCGCCGAAGGGATCGGTGGCCCGGAAGGTGAAGCTGTCGGTCTTGTGGCGGTTTCCGGCGTTCGGCGTGTAGACGAGGGCGCCGTCGAGGACCTCGGCCACGCCGAAGGCGGGCTGGGTCTCGATGAGGAAGGTGTGGGTGTCGCCGGTGTTGGGGTCGACGACCGTCGGGACGACCGGCGCGCTGGGCTGGCCGTTCACGGAGACGAGCTGGGCCGAGGCGCCGGTGGGCGCCACGTTGTCGCCGCTGGTCACGACCGTGAAGAGGACGGTCTTCGCGGCGACGGTCACGCCGTCGAAGGCGGTGAAGTCGACGAGGTAGCCGCCGACCTGGCCGGCGGTCGGGGTCCACTCGAGGATGGCGGTGGTGTCGTCGAGCTGGGTGAAGCTCGCCCCGAGCGGCAGCGGGACGGCCTCGAAGTAGAGCGGCTCGCCCTCGGGGTCGGTGGCGGTGACGACGTAGCTGAGCGGGTCCCCGACGGCGACCGAGCGGTCGGGCATGGGCCCGAAGACGGGCTTCTCGTTGGCGACCGCGGTCCCGTAGGTCAGCGTGTAGCCGAGCCCGCCGGGGTTGTTCCAGTCGAAGACGCTGACGAAGTAGTCGTAGGACTGCGCGTCCTTGATCCAGCGCTTGGAGAGCCAGCAGTTGTCGGGGGCGAGGACGCGCCCGTCATCGCGCTGGCAGCGCAGCAGCGCCGACGCGCCGGCGAGCGGGTCGGTCTTGGTGACGAGGGTGAAGCCGAGGGTCTGCGGGGCCGACAGCGTCCACGTCGTCGGCCCGGCCTGGCTCAGCGCGGCCGCCTCCGAGGCGTCGAAGACGTCGGTGTCCACGAGGTCGGACTCGTAGACCCGGTAGCCGCCGTCGAGCTCCAGGGCGAGGAAGTCCCGCACGTCGTCGCGGCCGTCGAGCCCCACGCGCACGTCGCGCAGGAGGGTGTGGGTGCGCACGTCGTCGATGAGCGAGGTGAGCTGCCCGCCGAGCTCGTCGGCGTGGCTGAAGGTCGCGGTGAAGCTGACGAACTTGCCCTGGAGGGTGGTCGTCATGAGCCAGCGGCCGGCGGCGGCCGCCCCGGGGCCGATGTCGCCGAAGTCCATCAGGAGGCTCGGCGTCGCTTCCTGGCCGTTCACCTCGGAGCCGATGAGGCGGAAGGCGATGACGAGCCCCTGATCGTTCTCGACGATCTTCGGCTGGCTCGAGGCGATGGCGAGCGAGCGCGCCGGGCCGTAGCCGTAGTTGGCCACGCGCACGCCGAGCGACGCGGGGATGGGGGGCTCGACTTCGGCGGTGTAGGGGTTGTCGCCGTGGATGTCCTCGGGGAGGAAGTAGTCGAGCTCGAGCCGCGGCATCGGGCGCACGCGGATCGAGTCGGGGACGACCTCGGTCTGCTCGGCGTCGCCGCCGATCTCGTAGCTCACCGTGGCGCCGACGAAGTAGAGCGTCCCCTCGGGGTCGGCGCCGGCGGCGCCGGGCGCCGGGATGATGAGCCAGTGGACCTCGCCGCTGGTGGCCGGGGCGAGGGTGCCGCTGCCGTCGACGGCGCTGATCTGGTCGAGGCTGTCGAGGGTGACGAAGAAGAGGGCCGCGGTGTCGTTGGGGTCCGTCGTGGCGACGACCGGGTTGCCGGCGGCGTCCTCGAAGCGGATGTCGACGGCGATCTTGTCGATCGACAGGCCCTCGAGGCCGTTGTTGATCTTCAGCCGGGCGTCGAAGGCCTGTCGCTCCAGGGTCAGCTCCTGGACGATCTCGATCTTCACCTGGGCGCACACCTGGGCCCGCGCCGGCGCGGGGAGCGCGGCCAGCACGGCGAGCAGGGCGGGGAGCCAGCGGGTCATGAGCGCTCTCATCGGCAACACCCTCCCGTCGCCTTCACGGGCGCCACGGCGCGGCACGCGATGCCGCCGTCGTCGGTGGTCGTACAGATGCGGGTCTGGCCCGCGCGGACGGCGTCGCTCACGCGCTCCCGGCGCGTCGGCGTCGCCGCGACGTCCTCGGCGGCCTCGGGCGCGACGACCCGCGCCGTCAGCGCCGGGGT
>SBGO01000156.1 GCA_006226565.1 Deltaproteobacteria bacterium
GGAGCTGCCTCCGCCGGGGATCCTGCGCCACACGGACGTCGCGGCCGCCCTCTGCGACGTGCTCGACGCCCTCGGGGACGCCGCCTCCGCCGACCTCGTCCGCGCCGCGGCGGCCGACGCCATCGCGCGCTGCGTCGCCGGGATGGACACCCCGAGCCTGCGCGAGAGCTTCCAGCGCATCCCCTTCAACGCGCGGCTCCTGGGCCTCGCCCCCCGGTAGAACGGGCTACTTCAGCTTCGCGCCGAGCCAGCGGAGCCAGTCCTCGGTGACGAAGGTCCACGCCTTCCAGGTGTGGCCGCCGTCGTTCACCCGCAGCTCGTGCGGGATCTCGCGCTCGAGCAGGAGCTGGTGGGCGAGGATGGCGTCCTCGAGGAAGCCCGCCGGGTCGTCGTCGCCGGCCTCGAAGTACAGCGCCGGCACCCCGCGGGCCTTCGCCGGGAGCGCCCGCATCAGCGCGATCGGGCTCGTCGCCGCCCAGTGCGCGGGATCGGCCGGGAAGCCCCAGACGCGCTTGTAGATCTTGCGGTGGGTCGGCGGCTCCGCGAAGAGCGCCCCGGCCAGGCTCACCGCCGCGGCGAAGCGGTCGGGGTGCATGAGCGCCGCGGACATCGCCCCGTGGCCGCCCATCGACGCCCCGACGATGGCGCGCCCCGCGCGGTCGGCGCGCACGTTGAAGCGCCCCTCGACCTCGGCCAGCACGTCGTCGGCGACGTACGTCCCCCAGCGCGGCCCGGGGTGGCCCGGCTCGCCGAGGTGATCGGTCCAGTACGCGTTGTCGCCGTCGGGGGCGACGAGCACCATCGGCGGGATGGCCTTGGCGCGGACGAGGCGGTCGAGCTCGCGGTCGAGCTGGGCGTAGGTGAGCCAGTCCCGGGGCTCCCCGCCGAGGCCGTGCAGCAGGTAGACGACCGGGTACGGCTTTTTTTGCGTTGCGTCATAGCCCGGCGGAAGGACGACGAGGTAGTCGCGTTCAAGGTCGAGTGCCTTGGAGCGGAAGCTATGATCTCGCACCTGCACGGCGTCGCGCACGGGCGGCGCCGCGGTAGGCGCCGGAGGGGCCGCCGCCGCCTCGAGCGCCACCACGAGCCCCATCCAGGTCGCCATCCCGAACGCCACCACGCGCGCCCCCCGCCTCGTCATTCGTCGTCCGACCACAGCCCCAGCCTCTTCAGCTTCATGTTGAGCCCGGCCCGCGACAGCCCGAGCTCCCGCGCCACCTGGCTCTTGTTGTTCGCGGTGCGCGCCAGCGCCTCCTCGAGCACCAACAGCTCGAGCCGGTCGACGCGTTCCTTCAACGTGCCGCGATCGAGGCCGAGCCGCCCGGAGAGCGCCCCCGAGCCATCGCCTCGGCCGCCGCCTCCGCGCGCCTTCGCCACCTCGGGCGAGAGGTCGCGGGTCTGGATGACGCCGTCGTCGGCGAGGAGCGCCGCGCGGGTCACCTCGTTCTCGAGCTGGCGCACGTTGCCGGGCCAGGCGTACGCGACGAGGGCCTTCATCACGCCGTCCCCGAGCCGGACCTGCGCCGTCGCGTCGCCGCGGAGGCCCAGGAAGTGGTCGACGAGGACGGGGATGTCGTCGGGGCGGTCCCGGAGCGGCGGGATCTCGATGCGGATGACGTTCAGGCGGTAGTAGAGGTCCTCGCGGAAGCGGCCCTCGCGGACCAGCTCGCGGAGGTCGTGGTGGGTCGCCGAGACGACCCGCACGCTGACCCGCGTCGTGCGCGTGCCGCCGACCGCGCGCACCTCGCTCGTCTCGAGCACGCGCAGGAGCTTCGCCTGGAGATCGAGGGGCATGTCGCCGATCTCGTCGAGGAAGAGCGTGCCCCCGTCGGCCCGCCGGAAGAGCCCCTCGCTGGCGCGGTTGGCGCCGGTGAAGGCGCCCCGCTCGTGCCCGAAGAGCTCGCTCTCGAAGAGGGTCGCCGGGATGGCGCTGACGTTCTGGGCCACGAAGGGGCCGCGCGCCCGCGGGCCGAGATCGTGGATGGCCCGGGCGACGAGCTCCTTGCCGGTCCCGCTCTCGCCGTGGACGTACACCGGCAGGTCGGTGTCGACGACGCGGTCGACCTGCCGCAGCATCTTCTTCATCCGGGTCGACCGGAAGACGATGTTCGGGTAGCTCCGGGCCGGCCCCATCTGCTCGCGGGTCGACTCGAGCTCGCGGCGGAGGCTCAGGAGCTCCTCCGTGGACCGCGTCTGCGCCTCGCGGCGCTGCTCCTCGGCCTCGCGGAGGCGGGTCTGGAGCGACCCCCGCTCGAGCTCGAGCGTGCGCATGCGCAGGAGCGCCCCGAGCGGCGCGAGGTCGGGCGGCGCTCCGGGCAGGTCCGCGAAGGCCTCCGCGACGAAGCGGTTCTGGAGGACCACGACGGCGTGGGTGGCCTCGGCGCCCTCTCCGACGGTGATCGGCATGCCGACCAGCGCGCCGCGCCCCGAGGCGCCGGTCGCGCGCCACACGCCGCCCCGGGCGCGCGCCTGCTCCACGGCCACGTCGGGGAGCTTCCGCGCGGCGTCTCCCACCTCCTCGCCGTCGGCGTCGCGCGAGGCCAGGATCTCGCCTTCCCCGACCACGACGAAGGCGCGCTCGGCGCCGTGGGCCTCGACCACGCCGGCGAGCCACTGCGCGACGGCGCGCTCCAGCCCGGCCGCGTCGCAGGTCGCCAGGCACGTCAGAATCGAGCTGCTCATCTCGTCCTCACTCTCGCTCCCGCTCACGAGCGGCGACGCCATCGCCGCCGGCTCGCGCGTGTTCGTCTCGGGGCCCAGGTCCGCGAGCGCGCGGACGTCCGCGCGCCCCTCCCACGTCGCCCGTGAGGGGCCGTCGAAGGCGCTCTCCGGCTCCACCGCGTCGGCCGAGGCCTGCTCGGGCCAGGCCGCCGCGCTCTCCGCCGCGCGAAGCCGCGCCTCG
>SBGO01000749.1 GCA_006226565.1 Deltaproteobacteria bacterium
TCACCTGGGTCGCCAGCGCCGGCGACGGGATGACCGCCCGGAGCGTCGCCGCCTCGAGCAGGCTCACGCCGATGAAGGCGAGGCCGAAGCCGACCAGCGGCCCGGGCGCGGCCACGACCGGCATCCCGAGCCACGGGAGCACCACGCCCACGAAGAGCGCGAGCACGCCCGCGGCCGGCACGACGGCGCCGACCAGCGCCGCCGCCCGGGCCACCGGGTGGTCGACGGGCGGATGGAGGCGCGAGCCGGTCCGCTCCGGCGTCGGCGGCGCCAGCAGGAACGCCGCGAAGAGCAGGCAGAAGAGGTGGACGTTGAAGAGGAGCAGCGCCGGCGCCAGGTAGACGGCGTAGCTCCCGCGCGGGTTCCAGGGGCGGTCGAGGGCGAGCGCGATGGGGGCCGCCCGCCCGAGCGCCTCCTCGGGCCCCAGGCCGGTCTTGCGCGCGATGGTCATCTCGATCCCGACGCCGACCGTGGCGAGGACCGTCTCGGCCGCGCGCTGCGCCGTCTTCGACACGAGGATGTTGCGCCCGTCCACGAGCAGCACCGCGGGGCCCGCTTCGCCGCGCTTGATGGCGCCGGTGAAGCCGTCGGGCAGCCACAGCGCCCCCGCGACCTCGCCACGCTCGACCGCGGCGCTCGCGGTGGCGAAGTCCGGCATCCCGCGCACGACGGACAGCTCGCGCGTCGCGTCGAGGCTCAGGGTGAGGGTCCGCGTGATGCCGGTCCCGTCGTCGTCGACCACGGCGAAGGGCAGCTCGCCGAGGGTCTGGTGCTGATAGACCGCCGCCACGGCGATGCCGCTCGTGAGGGTGAGCAGCATCAGGACGCGGCTCCGCCGCTGGACGACGACCGCGCGGGTCGGCCACAGGAGGCCGCGCAGCGCGTACCCCAGGAGGCGGCGGGCCCCGCCGGGGGGCGCCGAGCGCGATTGGATGCTCATGTCCGGTCCTCCGACTCGGCGTTCACGACGCTCAGAGCTGGGTCGTCTGCGGACCGGCCGGCGGCGCGGCCAGCGACCAGCGCACGGACATCCCGGGGCGGAGCTCCGGCAGGGGCGCGACCGGGCGCAGCCGGACCTCGAAGGTCGCGAGGTCGAAGCGATCGCGGTCGCTCGTCGCGCGCCACGTCGCGAAGTCGCCCATCGCCGCCAGGTGCGCAATCTCCATCGGGATCTCCTTGCCGAGGGCCGGGACCTCGGCGGTCACCCGGTCGCCGACCCGGAGGTCGCGCAGCAGGTCCTCCCGCACGGCGAAGCTGGCCCAGATGTCGTCGAGGTCGACGACGGTCAGGATCGGCGCGCCGGTGGCCGCGAGCTCGCCCGCGTGGAGGTAGACCTTCGAGACCAGCCCCGCCGTCGGCGCGCGCTGCTCGGTCTCCTTCTTGTACGCCGCGACCTCGGCGAGCGCCCCCTCGGCCTGCCGGACGAGGGCCTCGAGCGCCGCGATCTCCTCGTCGCGCGCGCCGTCCTCGACCGCGTCGAGCTTGGCGCGGGCGATGGTGAGCTGGTCGACCGCGACGTCGTGGCGGAAGCTCGCCTCGTCGTAGCGCGCCTCGGGGACGACGCGCTCGTCCGCGAGCTGGGTCATGCGGTCGACCATCTTCTTGGTGATGTCGACCTGATGCCGCGCGGCGGCGACGGCGCTCTTGAGCGCCCGCTTCTCCTGCGGGCGCGCGCCCTTCCGGGCCAGCGCCAGGCGCGCCTGGGCGGCCGAGATGACCGCCTCGGCCTGGGCCTTCTTGGCGTCGAGCTCCTCGCTCTTGATGCGCACGAGCAGGGCGCCGGCCTCGACGCGGTCGCCCTCGCGGACCGACACCTGGTCGATGCGGCCGGGGACCTTCCCGGCGATGTCGATCTCGGTCGCGTTGACGAGCCCGGTCAGGGTCGGCGCGGCCGGGGCGGCGGCCGGGGTGTCGCAGCCCGCGAGGGTGGCGACCGCGAGGAGCGTGGCGGTTCGAGCGGAGAGGGTGGCGATACGGTTCATCGCGTGGGCTCCGATGCGTCGCGGTGGGACGCGGCGGTGACAGGGGCGGCGCGGAGGCCGCCGAGCACGAGGCGCTCGACGACGTCCGCGAGGGCGTCGATGGTGGCGGGATCGGACAGGTCGACGCCCCACAGGGCCTCGAGCTGCGCGCGGCGGTGGAAGAAGCCGAGGCACATGCCGTTGACGGCGACGACGAGGTGGCGCAGGTCCCCGACCGGCTGGAAGACGCCGTCGGCCACGCCGCGCTCCGCGAGCTGGACCAGGCGATCGAGCCCGGCGCCCACGAGGTCCGCGGTCGCGACCGAGGTGTCCTGCGTGTTGGCGAGGCCCTGCCACGCGAGGAAGCGGACGAAGCGCGGGTGCTCGGCGAGGAAGTGCATGTAGCCGCGGACCAGGCGCCGGGTGCGCTCCTCGGGCGGCAGATCCGGGTGCGCGGTGGCGCGCATCGCGTCGAGGGCCGCCTCGATGACGCTGCGGAGGGCGGCGTCGTAGAGCCCCTCCTTGCTCCCGAAGTGCGCGTAGATCATGCGCTTGTTGCTGCCGGATGCGGCGGCGATGGCGTCGACCCGGGCGCCGTCGAGGCCGGCCTCGGCGAAGTGGTCGACCGCGGCGTCGAGGATCTGGGCGCGGGTCCGCTCCGCGGAGCGCTTGCGCTTGGTGAGCTCGGTCATCGCTGGGCCTCCTGGGTCTCGGCGGGCGTGGGCTCGGTCGGCGCGCCGATGTCGGCTTCGTCGACGGTCGGAGCATACGGCGGGCCGAGGGCGAGGCGCAGCGACGCGAGCGCGATCTGCCCGCGCGCGCGCGCCTCGACCAGGGTCGCCCGGGCGCCCGAGAGGCGGACCTCGGCGTCGAGGACCTCGGTGGAGGCGGCCTCGCCGACCGCGAAGGCCGAGCGGGTGGCGCGGACGCCCTCCTCG
>SBGO01000756.1 GCA_006226565.1 Deltaproteobacteria bacterium
TCGTGTGCGAGGCCGCGCTCGGGACCGTCGCCTCGGCCGACGCCCTCGAGACCACCGCCGACGCCGTCCAGGAGTGGGCGGGCGCCTACGAGGCCATGCAGGACGCCCTCGGCCGGCTCCCCACGAGCGGCGCCGCCGAGGCCCGGCTGCGGCTCCACCGGAGCCTCGGGAACCTCGCGAGCGTGCGCCTCGGCCGGACCCAGGACGCCGTCCAGCACCTGCGCTGGGTGCTGCAGCTCGCGCCGGGCGACGTCCCGGCCCTCGACGCGCTCGAGAAGATCCACTTCAGCCAGAACGACTTCGAGGGGCTCGAGGAGGTCTTCAAGGCCCGGGCCGACGCCGCCGAGACGCCGGAGGAGCGGGTCGCGCCGCTGCTCCGCCTCGGGCAGCTCTACGAGGACGTGCTCGTCGAGATGGCGCGCGCCGCCTCGGTCTACCAGGAGATCCTGGTCCTCGACCCGTCGGACGTCGACGCCCAGGAGGCGGTCGCGCGCGTGCTCGGCCAGGAGGAGGCGTACAGCGACCTCGCCGCCATCTTCGAGACCGCCCTGACGCGCCTCGAGGACCGCGCCCAGCGCTGCGCCGTCCACCGCCGGCTCGCCGTCCTCTACGCGACCAAGCTCGATCAGCCCCTCGCCGCGACCGACCACTACCAGGCCGTCTTCGAGGCGGGCGGCGAGCTGAAGGACGACTCCGTCCTCTCGCTCGAGGCGCTCTTCGAGGACCCGCGCTCCCGCGTGGCGGCGGCGCCGCTGCTCGAGGAGCTCTATCGCCACCGCGAGGAGCCGGGGCTCCTCGTCGAGGTCCTCAACGCGCGCCTCGAGACCGCCGACCTCACCGTCGAGCGGCTCGCGCTGCTCGACGAGATCGCGATGCTGAGCGAGGGCGCGCTCGGCGACGTCGAGTCGGCCTTCGACGCGATGCTCCTGCGCTTCCGCACGGCCCCCGGTGACCGGGACACCTGGCGTGAGCTCGAGCGCCTCGCCGAGCACACCCGCTCCTGGGAGGAGCTGGCGGCCGCCTGGCAGGCCGCGGTCGACACCCCCGCCGACCGCCCCGAGGCGCTCGACCCCGCGCGTCGCGTCGCGCTCCGGATGGCGCTCGCCGAGATCTACCACCGCCGCCTCATCGAGGTGGACGACGCCGTCGCGCAGGTCGAGGCGGCGCGGGCGGAGGCGACGACGCCGACGGACGAGCTGGCCGCGCTCGAGGCGCTGGAGATCCTCTACAAGAAGGTCGCGGAGCTCGACCGCTTCGTCGAGGTCAAGCTCGCCGCGAGCGAGCTCGTCATCAGCCGGGACGCGCGGCGCCGCAAGATCCTCGACGCGTGCCAGGCGCTCGCGGGCCCGCTCGACCGCCTCGACGAGGCCGTCGCGCGCTGCAGCGCGCTCCTCGAGGAGGACCCCGCCGACGCCGACGTGGGCGACGCCCTCGGCGGGATGCTCGCCCGCGCCGACCGCTACGACGCGCTCGACGCCCTGCTCAGCCGCCGCCTCGACGCCGTGACCGACCGCGAGCAGCGGGACGCGCTGGCGTACCAGCAGGCGCTCCTGCGGCGCGACCAGCTCGGCCACTGGGAGGAGGCGATAAGCCAGCTCCTCGGCCTCGTCGAGAGCCCCGTGGTCGGGTGGGACGCGCGCCAGGCGCTGCTCGAGATCAGCCGCGCCCAGGAGTCCGAGGCGCAGCGCGAGGTCATCCTCGAGGTCCTCGGCGAGTTCTACGACCACAGCGGGGACGCCGAGGGGCGCCTCGCCGTCCTGCTGGTCGAGGCCGACTTCGCGCCCCCGGGGGCCGTGCGCGCGGAGCTGCTCCGACGGGCCGGCGCCGTCTGCGCGCCCGACCCCGCCCACGCGGCGGACGACCGCGAGAGCAGCGTCAACGCCTTCGGGCTCTACGCCCAGGCGCTCTACGAGGGCCCGGGGGACACGCACACCCTGCAGACGCTGGTCGCCCTCGCGGACGCCCTCGACCACTGGGAGCAGCTCGTCGACACCCTGGAGGAGTGCGGCAAGCAGCCCCCGCCCAGGGCCGAGCTCACGCCCCTGTGGCGCGAGATCGCGGTCGCGTGCGAGGCGCGCCTCGACGACCTCCCGCGCGCCATCGCGGCCTGGCGACACCAGCTCGACATCCACGCCGCGGACCCCACCGCAGATGTCTCCGAGGCCCTCGAAGCCCTCGACCGGCTCTACGCCGACGCCGGCGATCGCGAGGCCCGGCTGGACGTCCTCGAGCGGAAGCGCGAGGCGGCCACCGACCCCGCCGCCGTCGTCGACCTGCTGATCGAGCAGGCGCGCATCCACGAGGCGCTCGACCGCCCGGACGCGGCCATCTCGACCCTCCAGGAGGCGCTCGCCGAGACGCGCAAGCCCGAGGTGGCGCTGCCCGACGCGCAGGCCAACCTGGTCGCGCGGCTCGAGACGCTCCTCGCCAGCGCGGGTCGGCACGAAGACGTCGTGGAGCTGCTGCTCACGCACGCTGGCGACCACGCGGACCCGGACGATGTCCGCCTCCTGCGGTACCGGGCGGCCGAGGTCGCCGCCGAGCGGGTCGGGGACCTCCGACGCGCCGCCATCATCTACGACGACATCCTCGCCGAGCACCCCAGCGACGAGGTGGCGCTGTCGGCCCTCGACGAGCTCTACGGCGCGCTCGAGGACTGGACGAGCCAGGCCGAGATCCTCGAGGCGCGCCTCGCCCTCGCGCTCGAGGCCGGCGCCGGCGCCGAGATTCGGGCGCTGCGGCTGGTCCTCGGCGAGCTCTACGACGCGCGCCTCGACGCGCCCTTCGAGGCGGCGGAGCGCTACGCGGCGATCCTCGCCGACGACCCGGCCGACGCCGACGCCTGCGCCCAGCTCGAGGCGCTCCTCGACGCGGACCGCGCGGCGGCCTCGGCG
>SBGO01000203.1 GCA_006226565.1 Deltaproteobacteria bacterium
CGGGTGAGCGACCTCAAGGCCAACCCCTTCATCGCCCCGGAGCGCCCGGCCCGCTCGCGCGTCTCGGCCTTCGTCCCGCGCCGGGTGAGCGACCTCAAGGCCAACCCGTACTACTAGCGGGGGCGCCGTCCGGCCCTCGGTCCCAGTCCCCGAGCCGCGCCGGACGGCCGCCCATGGTAGGGGGCCCGGCGCAGCACCCGGGACGGTGGCGCTTTCTCCGCATCGCCAGCAAGATGGGGGCGAGCAATCCTGCGGTTCCTACGCGGGCGACGTCCGCGGGCCGCACGAGACCCCGCGCCGGAGTCCCCCATGATCGCGCCACGCCTCGCCGCGCTGCTGTCGCCCCTCGCCCTCCTCGCGCTCGGCGCCTGCGGAGACGACGCCAAGACCGTCGAACCGCGGCCCCTCCCGCACGTCGTGTGTGGCCCGGAGGCCATCCCCGCGGGCGCCGGCGACGGGCTCGCCGCCGCCCTCTGCCGCCCTGGCGCCGACCCGGACGATCCGCCGCCTATCGGGACCGCCACCTTCGAGTACGACGCCACCGGCCGCCTCGACCTGGTGCGCTTCGACGACGGCGGCGGCGAGGTCTACCGCGCCACCTTCAGCTGGAACGCGCTCACCAACCAGCTCGAGGAGATCGTCGAGGACACCGACGGGGACGGCGAGACCGACCTCCGGACGACCCCCTCGTGGAGCGAGGATCTCCTGACCGATCTCATCACCAACGACGCCGAGGGCACGCCCACCCGCTTCGTCAGCTTCGGCTACGACCTCGGCCGCCTGTCGGACCGCGACGTCACCGACGGCGAGGGGACGCCGCTGACCTTCGAGAGCTACACCTGGCACGGCTACGACCTGACCCACCGCATGCTCAGCAACGGCGGGGGCGATCCGCTCGAGCTCGCCGACTACCAGAGCGACGAGGACGGCCACCTCATCGGCCGCGTCCTCGTCGACGGCTACGGCTACCACGTCGGCGACACGCAGTGGACGTGGACCGACGGGCGCCTCGCGAGCCGCACCGACCTCGGCCCCGACGCGACCTCCGTCGTCGGCACCGTGGACTACCAGTACGACGCCCAGGGCCGCCTCGACAGCCAGCACCGGACCGGGGACGACGGCCGCGACCTGCGCTACGAGTACGACGCCCAGGGCCGCATCGACCGCGTCATCATCTCGGGCCCGGCGTACGACTGACGTCGCCACCGGCTCCGACGGCCGCAGAGGATGAGGCGAGCTCCGGCTGAGTCGGTGGCGCCGGCAGGGTCGTTCCCCCCGGCGAGCGCCAGCGAGCTGGCGGGGCGCCGCAGGCGGTGGGGGGATCTCATCTGACGTCCAAAACGCAGCGGGGCCGCCGCGGGAGGTGTCCCGGGGCGGCCCCTGCGCGTCTCGTCGGGGTGTCGCTCAGCCGCACTTGCCGCCGAGGAGCCCGGTCTTGAGCCCCTTGTTCGGGGGCTTCGAGCCGATCCAGATGTTGAGGAAGGCCTTGGTGAAGTCGGCGCCCTCGATGGTGCCCTTCACGGCGCCGCCCAGCTTCACCTCGAGGCCGTTGGCCGGGGTGTAGGTGAAGGTCCAGCTCACGCCGTCCTTGGCGTCCTTCATCATCGCGAGGAGGCGCTGGACGCGCGGCATCAGCGCGCCCGCGTTCTTGGCGTGGCCGAAGCCCTCCGAGAAGGCGTCGACGATGTCCTCCCGGTCGACGTCGCGGACGAAGCGCAGCACGAGGCGGCGCGGGCCCTCGGCGTCCAGGATGGCCTGGGCGCTGGTGCTCTTCTCCTCGACGTAGAGCCCGGCGATGTAGACGTTGACGTTGAAGACCGTCGCCTCCCGGATGCCCATCCCGTTGAGCACGAGCTTGACCCCGTCCACCTCCACGGTGTTCGGCATCGTCACGTCCTCGCACTTCTTGGCGCTCGCGGGCGCCGCGAGCAAGACCAGCACCGCCGCCGCCGACAAGGCGCCGAACAAAGACTTCGCAAGCTTCATCGTCCTCTCCCTGGGATCGGGTGCATCTCGCGCCGTGCCGGCCGTGGCCAGGCCGCGGACGGCGACCAGCCGCCCTCCGCGATTGACGGTCCGGTGGGCGAGCCGGCGCGAGCTTAACAGACGCGGCCACGCGGAGTCTCATTCGATGGCCGGCGTTCGCCGGTGTTTTTTCTGTCCACGAGACCGCGCTCGGGGGTCATCTTCGTGACGGCCCCCCGAGGACGACGGATCCGACACGATGAGCCCCCGCGCCGCCGAGCACGACCACGACATCGCGACCCTGTACCGGCGCTACGTGACGCTGGTGCGGCGGCGCTGCGCGAGCCTCCTCGGGGACGGCGCCGCCGCCGAGGATCTCGCCCAGGAGGTCTTCGTCACCTACTTCGATCACCACCGCCGCGGCGAGCGCCCCGACAACCCCGCCGCCTGGCTCTACCGGACGGCCACCAATCGCGCGCTCAACGCGCTCCGTGACGGCCGGCGCCGCCGCGCGCTGCTCGACCACGAGCGCCGCGCCGCCGCCGCCTCGCCCACGCACGACGAGCGCCTCGACGTCCACCGCGTGCTCGCCGAGGTCCCCGAGGAGCTCGCCGCGGTCGCCGTCTACTACTACGTCGACGGCATGGACCAGCAGGAGATCGGCGAGCTCCTCGACCTCCACCGCCGCACCGTCAGCCGCCGCCTCGACGACTTCCGCGCCGCCGCCCACGCGCGCCTCGCCCGGAGCACGCCATGAACGATCCCTTCGCCCGCCCGCGCCCCGACGGCTGCCTCTCCGCCTTCCGCGTCAGCCGCGCCGCCCTCGACGAGCTCACCGCCGACGAGCGCCCCCTCGTCGACGCCCACCTCGCGACCTGCCCCGCCTGCGCCGAGCGCGTCGCCGACGAACGCGCCAGCGTCGCC
>SBGO01000524.1 GCA_006226565.1 Deltaproteobacteria bacterium
AAAGCTTGGAAAGCTTGAACGTCTTGCACCGGGCTAACCGGCGCGCGACGCTTGTCTCAAAGTTATTGTTCTCGATGCCGTCCACCCAGACCCGAAGGAGTGGGTTTCGTGGCGTCGAGGACCCGACTTGGCTTCCTGCTATCCAGTTTTCAAGGAGCGACTGCTCCGCGTCGGTGGGTGTGTTCCCCGCCGAAGCGGGGCGAACAGTGCTGTAACGCCGGGGGGATGTCAACACACTTTTTTCGCCCCCTCGTCGCCCTTCCTGTCGTTTCCAGGAAAACGACCTAAGTTCGACACCTTCTGGCGAGACGTGGCCGGCGCGGCAGGTGCGACGGTCCGCGGCACGACGGGCGCAGTGCGCGACGCGCGGAGCGCGGCCGCCGCGAAGATAACGCTGCGATTACCGGGCGGTGACGCGAGATCGACGGCTGATCCGGGGCGCCCGGCCGCGATCAGCACAGGTGGTCCTTGACGGTCCCGCCCCGGGTGTAGGAAGCCTGCGGAGGAAAGGAGGTTCGACGATGCGTATGATTCTCTTCGGCCCCCCGGGTGCCGGCAAGGGCACCCAGGCGGCGCGGCTCCTCGAGCGGCACCCGGAGATCGCCCACCTCTCCACCGGCGACATGCTGCGCGCCGCGGTCGCCGAAGGGACCGCGCTCGGCAAGCAGGCCGACGCCTTCATGAAGGCCGGCGACCTCGTCCCCGACGAGCTCGTCGTGGGGCTGGTCATGGAGCGGCTCCAGAAGCCGGACTGCCAGGACGGCTTCATGCTCGACGGCTTCCCGCGGACCGTTCCGCAGGCCGCCGCCCTCGACAAGGCCCTCGACGCGGCCGGCATCGCCCTCGATCACGTCGTCGTGATCGAGGTCCCCGACGAGCTGATCGTCGACCGCATCACCGGGCGCCGCATGGACCCGGAGACCGGCGCCATCTACCACATGAAGTTCGATCCGCCGCCGGCCGAGGTCCTCGACCGCGTCATCCAGCGCAAGGACGACACCGCCGAGGCGGTCACCTCGCGCCTCGCGAAGTACCACTCGGAGACGACGCCGGTCCTGCCGCTCTACCAGGACAAGGGCATCGTGCGGCTCATCGACGGCGTCGGCCCGCCGCACGAGGTGGCGCTGCGCATCGAGACCGCGCTCTAGCGCGACGCCTCCGCCGCTCGACGCGCCGCCTCCCGCTCAGGTGGGCGGCGCCTCGAGCGAGCGCGGCACCAGGATCCGCCGGCTGGCGGTGAAGCGATCCCCGAAGCGGGCGATCGCGTCGCCCCGCAGCCGCGCGGCGTCCTCCCGGAAGTAGCGGTTGAGGTCCTCGCGCGTGTAGACGTCGTACTGGATCGTCCAGTGGGCGTCCGCGCTGGGGGCGCCGCCCTCGTCCTGCGGGTTGCGGCTGTACCAGCGCGCGCGGAAGAAGCCGGGGACCTCCAGCATCTCCTTGATGTGGGCCGCGAGCCAGCGCTCGTACTCGGCCGCGATGGCGGCGTCGACCACCAGGTTGACCTCGTAGACGACCATCATGGGGCTTCCTCCCTCGTGCTGGAACGGGTCGCGCCCCCTCAGGGGAGCTTGAAGACGGCGCGCATGGCGGCGTGATCGGAGCCCCCGTAGCCGCCGCCGAAGGGCCCGCGCACCGCCCCCACCGTGCCGTCGACGTAGAGCGCGTCGCGCTCGGGCGCCAGGTACAGGTGATCGAGCGCGATGTGCTGATCCTGGTAGGTGACGGTCCAGGCATCGTTCGGCGAGGCGCGCGCGTCGAGGCGATCGAGCCCGCCGTCCGCCTCGAGCGCCTCGAGCGGGGCCGAGCCCGGGACGTCGTTGAAGTCGCCGCCGAGCACGATCAGCGCGTCAGGCCGCTCGTCGGCCACGGCCAGCACGATCTCGCGCGCCCGCTGGGCCTCGAGCAGGCGCCGCTCCGGCTCGTCGCCGACCTTCGACTTGAAGTGGGTGACGAAGACGATGACCTCCTGGCCCGCCAGATCGTAGCGGACCTCGAGGAACTCGCGCGCGAAGAAGACGTCCTCGCCGTCGACCCGGCCGATGGGCCCGGTCGCGTGGCGGAACACGGCCGTCGGCGGCGACGGGCCGAGCACCGCGACGTCCAGGCTGGCCGACCAGCCGGTCTCGCCGAACACGCCGTCCGGCAGGCGGTCGGCGACCCGGAGCAGGAGCGCGTCGAGGCAGCCCTCGGTCTCGATCTCCTGGAGCAGGACGATGTCGGCGTCGAGGCCGAGGATGGCCGAGCCGAGCTGGTTGGCCCGCGCCTCGAACTCGCCCTGGGTCAGCGCGACCTCGTAGTCGTTGGGACCACAGGCGTCGCTGTCGCAGACGGTGTCGAAGAACCGGCGGACGTTGAAGGTCGCGATCCGCAGGAAGTGCGGCTGGACGATCTCGGGCCGCGTGTCCGCGACGACGTCGGGCTCCGTGTAGGAGCCGCCGCAGCCGACGGCGCCGGCGAGCGCGGCGGCGAGGACGCCACCGACCAAGAAAAGGGCTGCTCTTCGGTGCCTTCGCGCGATGACCGCCGCCTCCCGTCCCCGACTGGCTACCCGATGGGTGCGCTGGTGTCACGCCCTTCGACGCCGCGGGCGCGAAAGTCCCGCGGCGACTCACCGGAGTAGGCGCGAAACGCCCGCGAGAAGGCGGCCAGGCTCTCGTAGCCCAGCGCGAGGGCGACGTCGGTCACCCGGGCGGTCGGGTCGAGCAGGAGGTCCATGGCGCGGACCATGCGCGCGGCGTGGAGGTAGTCCCGGAACGTGCCGCCGGTCTCGCTCACGAAGCGCCGGAGGAGGGTCCGCTCGCTCATCCCGCCGGCGCGGGCGGCGCTGGCGGCGGTCGCCGCGGCGAGGTCCGCGCGGACGTGGGCGGCGGCCCGCGCGAGGGCGTA
>SBGO01000162.1 GCA_006226565.1 Deltaproteobacteria bacterium
GGGCCAGGCGACGACGCGCTGTCGGCGCGGCGCGCGCCCGTCGGACGGGAGGACCAGGGTGCAGGTCGGGTCGGTCCCCACCGTCACGTCGCCCCCGCGCACCAGGCGCTCGCTCAGGATGCGCCCGCCCTGGACCAGGCCGAGCCGCAACACGATCTCCGCTTTCATCGCCGTCTCCTCCTCGCCGGGGTGCGCCGGGCACACCGCGGCCCGCCGAGGGCCGCATGGTGCGTTGCACCAGTCCGTACGCCGCGGCCCATCGCGAGATGCCGTCGAATGGACGAATGGGGGCAACGCCGCGTCTGGAGCGGCGCATCATCGTCCCACGGGGCAAACGACGCGGGAGGGCGGGGGAGCTTACACGGAAGATCGCCGTGGGGCGCTCATCGCGGGCGGGCGGCGGGCGCCGCGGGGGTGATGTATGTTGCGTGGACCGTTGTCCCCCTGCATCCTGCCGCCGTGATACGAGCCCTCGCCATCGCCTCCCTCGTCGCGCTCACGCAGTGCATCGGCGTGGCGCCCTTCGAGGCCGGCGAGGCCGACGACGTCGACGTGCGCGACGACACCATCGTCGCGGACACCGGCGCGGGCGACACGGCCGTCGCGGACTCGTTCGTGCCGGTCGACACCGAGGTGGCCGACACGGTCGACGGGGAGGACGGCGGCGACGTCGCGGACGGCGGCGACGCCGAGGAAACCGAGGTCGTCGTGTGCACCCCGAGCTGCCCCGGGGTGTGCGGGCCCGACGGCTGCGGCGGCAGCTGCGGGGCGTGCGAGAACGGCCTCGCGTGCTCGCCGGAGCGGGTCTGCGTCGACCCGGCGACCCTCGTCGGCAACCAGTGCGAGGCGCCCATCAACGTCGAGGCCCTGCCGCTCGAGGCCAGCGGCGACACGCGCTTCGGGACCGACACCTTCGCGACCTCCGGGCTGTCCTGCGACGGCGTCGAGCCCATCGGATCGGTCGGCGGCGGGTTCGCGGACCAGGTCTATCGCTTCGTGCCGACCGACACCGGCACCTGGGTCATCCGGGTCGCGCCGGAGTTCGACGCCGTCGTCACGGTGCTGAGCTCGTGCGTCACCGGCGCGACGCTGACGGCCTGCATGCGCGGGGCCGACGCGGGCGGCGCCGGCGAGGAGGAGGTCGTCGCGCTCCGGCTCAACGGCGGCGTGCCCGCCTGGGTCGTCGTGGACGGCGGCGCGGCGGCCGGGGAGGTCGAGGGCGTCGCTGGCGAGGGCCCCTACACCATCGACGTCTCCGGGCCGTGCTTCCCGGACTGCAGCGGGCGGATCTGCGGCGACGACGGCTGCGCCGGGAGCTGCGGCGAGTGCGCGAGCGGGACCGTGTGCGACGACGGCGGGCAGTGCGTGGCGCCGCTCGGCGATCGGTGCGGCCTGCCCTTCGTGATCGACGCGACGTCGCTCCCGTTCTCGTGGTCGGGCACGACGGCGACCCCGGACGCGACGCCGACCTTCGGGACCTCGCTGGACTGCGGCCCGAACGGCTTCGTGGTCGGTCAGGCGTCGCCGGACCAGGTGTTCGCCTTCACGCCCGTCGTGAGCGGCGTCTACACGGTCCGGCTCGAGGCGGCCTTCGACGCCCTGCTCTCGGTGCGCGCCGGCTGCAGCGAGGACGACGTGACGTGCCTCGGCGTCGACGGGGAGATCGACGGCGACGAGACGGTGCGGGTCTACCTCGAGGCCGGCAGCGACTACACCGTCGTGGTCGACGGCTTCGGCAACAGCGTCGCCGAGCGCGGCGCCTACACCCTGACCGTCGACGCGCCGTGCCAGCGGAGCTGCGGCGAGCGCGTCTGCGGCGAGGACGGCTGCGGGCTGACCTGCGGCGAGTGCCCCGAGGGGGCCTGCGCGCCCGCCGGGACCTGCGTCGCCGCGCAGACGCTCCCCGGGAACCAGTGCGAGACGGCGTTCGTCGTGGGTCCGGTGCCCTTCGCGGGGGCCGGCAACACGCTCTACGCGTCCGACGCGATGGCGCTCCCGGCGGCGGCCTGTGGCGCGAGCTATCCCGACCTCGGAATCGGCACGCCCGACCAGATCTGGCGCTTCCAGGTGCCGGCGAGCGGGACCTACCGCTTCGAGCTCGACGCGACCTTCTACGGGGCGCTCTGGATCCTGAGGGACTGCGGTGCCGCCGCCGACGCGGCGTGCCTCGGCGTGGCGGCCGGGGACACCCACGGCGCCATCTCGCTCGCCCTCGCGGAGGGCGACCAGGTGCGGATCGTCGTGGACGGGACCAGCGCCGCCGTGACGCCGCTCCGCGGCCCCTACGTGCTGCGCATCAGCGACGCCTGCACGCCGAGCTGCGAGGGCCGGGATTGCGGGCCCGACGGCTGCGGCGGCGAGTGCGGGACGTGCGGCGAGGGCCTCGCCTGCAACGCGGCCGAGGGGCAGTGCGTCGGCGCCACCGAGGTGGTGGGCAACCGCTGCGAGAACCCGCTGCCGATCACGGCGGTGCCCGCCCACCGCGCGGGGACCACGGTCGGCCGGACGGCGGACTACAGCGTGCCGGCGGGCGCGTGCCCGGGGATCGAGGGCGCCTGGGGCGAGGCGGCCGGCGACACGGTCTACGCCTTCACCCCGCCGGCGGCCGGGAGCTACGTCGTCACGCTCGACGCCGACTTCGACTCGCTCCTCTACGTCGTCCGCGACTGCGCGGACGTGGCGGCGAGCTGCGTCGCCGGCGACGACGTCTTCGGCATCGGCTCCGAGTCCGTGACCCTGACGGTGGAGGACGTCTCGCCCCTCTTCATCGTCGTCGACGGCTACTCGAACCTCGGCCCCGTCAGCGGCGCCTTCGAGCTCTTCGTCGAGGCCCTCTGAGAAAAGTGTGATGAGGTGGGGTCTGACCCCGCTTCATCACACTTT
>SBGO01000748.1 GCA_006226565.1 Deltaproteobacteria bacterium
GTCCCGGCCGTGCCCGTCGTGGTCCCACCCGTCGGGCCGGGCGTGGGGCCGGACTGTGGCTGTCCCCCGAGGAGCAGCGCCGCGGCGACCGCGCCGCCGGTGACCACCGCGCCGCCGAGCGCGAACCACGGCCAGCGCGAGCGCTTCGCGGGGCCGTCGGAGATGGCGGAGACGGCTGCGGTCGCCGTCGCCGTCACCGGGCTCTCGGGAGGAGGGACGGTCGCCGGCTGGGCGATCGCGGTGGGGGCGATCTGGGCCGCGGCCTTGGGCCCCATCGTGGCGGCCCGCTGCGCGGTCAGCGTGGCGAGCTCGGCCATCTCGGCCATCGTGACGGGCAGGTCCGGGCGCGTCATCATCGCCGGGAAGCGCGCCAGGTCCTCGAGCAGCTCGCCGGCGCTCGGGTAGCGGTCCGCCGGCCTCCGCGCGAGCATCTTGTCGACGATGCGGTAGATGTCGGGTGGCAGCTCGCGGCCGCCCATCGCCTCGCGCAGCGCCGGCGCGGGCCGCGTCACGCGCTGCATCAGGACGTCCATGAGCGACTCGCCCGAGAACGGGCGCGCGCCGGTGAAGAGCTCGTAGGCGACGATGCCGAGCGCGTAGATGTCCGCCGGGGGCCCGATGGTCTCGGACGCCATGCACTGCTCGGGCGCCATGTAGTCGGGGGTCCCGCTGACGAACCCGGTCTGCGTCAGCTTCTCGACCGGCTCGCCCTCCATCTCGGCGAGCCCGGCGATGCCGAAGTCGACGATCTTGACGTGGGTCGCCTCACGCTGCTGCATCAGCATGATGTTGGAGGGCTTCAGGTCCCGGTGGACGACGCCGTTGGCGTGGGCGTCGTCGAGCCCGCGGGCGGTCTGACGCAGGACGTCGATCGCCCACAGGAAGTTGACCTGCCCCTGCTTGCTGAGGAGCTGCGACAGGCTCGTCCCCTCGACCAGCTCCATCGCGATGAAATAGAGCGGCTGCGCGCTGCCGGGGAAGTTGAAGGTGTCGAAGTCGTAGATGCGGACGATGTGCGGGCTCGACAGGTGGCTGACGACCCGCGCCTCACGCTCGAAGCGCCGCGCGATGACGGTCCGTGACAGCCGCGGGGCCAGCACCTTGACGGCGACCTTGCCGCCGAGGGCCCCGACCCGGGACGCGCGGAAGACCGACGCCATCCCGCCGGCGCCGAGCCGCCCCTCGAGCCGGTAGCGGTCGGCCAGGATGAGGCCGGTCAGCGGGTCGACGAGCCAGCCCTCCGGCGGGCGCACGTACCCGCACGAGGGACACGACTCCACCTCGAGGGCGGGCGCCGGGCCCACCTCGGCGAGGCAGTCGGGACAGACCGAAGGGACGCCGGCGGCCAATCAGAACTCTTCGACTGCCGTCCCGACCCGCGGGCTCGTCCGGTCCTTCTTGGCGAACTTCTGCTCGTCGGGGAGCTCGTCCTTGCCGACCTCGGCGTGCGGCGGGACAGCCTCGTGCACGCGCGTGAAGACGTCGATCCGGGTCACGAGCAGCCGCGTGAGGCGGTTCTTGAACGACGGCGACAGCTCCTTCCAGAGCACGCCATAGAAGGCGATGTAGAAGCGCACGCCCTCGTTCTTGGCGCCCCCGAAGGGCATCTGAATGTACTTGGTCCCGCCGCGGACGGTGGCCTCCTTGAAGACCGCGTAGTCCCCGCTGTACGCCCCGCGCGTGAACGCCTCGTGGGCGGTCGGCCCCGGCGGTCCGTAGATCTCGACCCACTCCTTGGCGATGGCCTCCTCGGCCGGGCGCATGAAGTTCGAGGTCGCGAGGTAGTTGATCAGCGACTTCACACCCTGCTCGACGAGGTTGAAGTCACGGGACTGGCTGACGATGAGGACGTCGTACCGCTCGAAGTCCTCCTGAGGCTCACTCATGTTCGCTCCTTCTTCGTTGCGAGGCAGCTTACGCTGGGTCGTGGCCGTTGGGAACCCCGCCGCGCTCAGGGTTGCCAAGGGGACCGCGGTGGGGAAAGCTCGCGGCCGTCCGAAGCCCGGAGCCCCCATGTCGCCGCCCCGTCGACTCATCCTCGCGAGCACGAGCCGCTACCGCAAGGCTCTGCTCGAGCGCCTCGGCGTCTCCTTCGACGCGATGGCCCCCGACTGCGACGAGACGGCCCATCCTGGGCTCGGCCCCGACGCGCTCGCCCGGATCCTCGCGCGGGAGAAGGCGACCTCGGTGGCGATCGAGGACGCCCTCGTCATCGGCAGCGATCAGGTCGTCGACCTCGACGGTGAGGTGCTCGGCAAGCCCCACACGGCGGCGGCCGCGGAAGCCCAGCTGAGGCGCATGGCCGGGCGGAGCCACCGCCTCGTCACGGCGGTCGCCGTCCACGACACCCGCACCGGGCGAACCCTCGACGCGGTCGACGTGCACACCATGACGATGCGGGCCCTCGACGACGCGCGCATCGCCGCCTACGTCGCCCACGACGCGCCCCTCGACTGCGCCGGCTCCTACCTGCTCGAGCGGCGCGGGATCGCGCTCTTCAGCCGCATCGAGGCCGACCCCGAGACCGCGGACGACACCGCCATCATCGGGCTCCCGCTGATGAAGACGCTGCGCCTGCTGGCCGAGCACGGCTACGACGTGCTGGACGGCTGACGCGTCGGGTGAGCCGCCCCGAAGGCCGGCTCACCGCCCCACGCAAGAGGCGCGTCTGCGCTCAGTTCGCCGAGAAGAGCCGGCGCTGGCGGAACACCGCCCCGACTCGCTCCGGCTCACGCCGCGAGGCGGCGCGCGACGGCACATCGGCCTGGAGCGCCGTCTGGATCATGAGGCGTCCGAGCCGCCGGCGTCGGTCCCGGTCGAGCCCGAGCAGGAGCCGAGCCGCCCGTCCCGGCGGGAGCTGGCTGAGCGCGCGGCGCGCGTCGGCGTCGTCGGCGACGCGGAGCAGGCCCGCGAGCGCCGGGAGCGGGAGGCCCAGGCACTTGGCGAGCCGCTCGGGCCCGAGGGCGAGGGCCGCGAGGGTGGTGAGCTCCTCGCCGCCGAGGGTCTCGATGAGGTCGGTCAGCGCATCCCGATCCAGGCGGTCGATGAAACGTACCGCCCGCGCACGGTCACCGGTGCGCAGGAGATGGCCGAACATCACGGCACGGTTGGCCACATGGGTCATGGCTCCACCTCCGAAGTGGTGAGTTGGGGTTGAGGTCGCCGTAGCAACGTCGACCACCCCGGAGGTGCGGTGCGACGGCTACGGGCAGGTACTTGAAGGGCTACTGCCGCCTTCGCCGGCCATGAATCGAAGCTCTCTCCAAAACGATCGCGGGGCTCACCCGCATCAGCCGAGGGGACCTTCCCACTCCGCTGCGCGCACGCGTCCAGAGACGTCATGTGCGCGATAGATCTTCTCACTCAGCGTACCGAATCGTCCGTGCGACGCAACAACTTTAGCGCGCCCCGCGGGCCGCCCCCGAGGCGCTCGCCGTGCGGTCGCGCTCGCCTCCGGCGTCACCGTGGCCGAGGTCGCGCGAGTGCAGCGCGGCGTCGGCGCTACGCGCTCACCGAGAAGCCGCGGCTCGCGATCTTCAGCGCGTCGGGGGGATCGATGGACGGGATCAGGTCCACGAAGTTCTGGACCGTCGGCGGCAGCGCCGGCAGCGCGAGGTGCACGGCGTACAGGAGCCGATGGAGGTCCCAGCCCTCGACGTCGACGATCTCGAGGCGACCGCTCGCGATCTCCTCCTCGACCGAGTGGAACGGGAGGACGGCGAAGCCGACGCCCTCGCGGACGAGACGCTTGATCGTCTCGATGCTCGGCGACTCGGCCATGATGCGCGGCACCACGTCGCGCCCGTCGAGGTAGCGCTCGGTGAGCTTGCGCGTCGGCGCCTCCTCGTCGAAGGCCACCATGTCGATGCGATGGAGCCGGTCCACCGGGACGCTCCCCTGCGCGCCGGCGAGGGCGTGGGTCGGGCCGACGACCACGACCAGGCGGTTGTCGCCCATCGGCGTCGCGACCAGGCTCTCGTCGTCGGGGTTTCCGGCCACGAACGCGACGTCGACGCGGTGCTCGCGGAGCGAGCGCAGGACGTCGTTCGAGCGCGCGGTCACCAGCCGGAAGCGCACCTTCGGGTGCCGCTCGTGGTAGCGGCGGATGTACTCGGGGAGGATGTACTCCGCGATGCTGAAGGTCGCGCCCACGGTGACCCGACCCGCCGAGCCGGACTGCAGCGCCTCGACCGCGTCCTCGAGGTCGCGCAGGTGCGCGAACACGCGCTCGCAGTGCAGGAAGACCGCCTCACCATCCGGCGTCGGCTGCAGCCCCCGCGAGGAGCGGTAGAACAGCTGCAGGCCTATCGACTCCTCGAGCGCCTGGATCTGCTTCGAGAGCGCGGGCTGCGAGATCCCGATGCGACTCGCCGCGCGGCGCATGTTCCCGGAGCGCGCAACCTCGTAGAAGTAGCGCAGGTGGTTGAGGTTGAACGCGAACGCCTCGTTCATGGTGCGACTCGATGGCGGGCTGGCACGATCCCGATACCGTGCTGGGGCGCGAGCCTATGACGGCGCGACAGGCATGGCAACGATAGGCATCGGGCAACACGCCGATGATGCTCGATTGTCCCTCCTCCGAGGGGCCCCCTCCCGATTTCTGGTGACACCTCGCAGGCCACGCGGTGTTGCAGCCGACAACGCGACACCGGCGACACGGAGGAGGAAACCATGCGTCTCGCCATCATCGGAGTCGGCCTGATCCTGGCCGCGAGCGGCTGTGACCTGAGCATCGACACCCGCGACGGCCACGTCTCGGCCCACCTGGGCGTCCGCTGGGAGACCCCGGATCAGCTCGATCAGGTCGAGATCGTCGGCGACGCGACGGTCGAGGTCTACGTCGACCCCTGGATCGACCGTGTGTCGGCGACCGCGGGCGGCGGCACGCTCGACGGGCTCCTCCTGAGCTCGTCCTCGGGGCGCCTGTCCGTCATCGGCGACACCGCGCCGGGCGTCGTGGTGGTCATCGAGGTGCCGGCGCTCGAGCGAGCGTCCCTCGTCGGGGACGGGCGGCTCTCCGTCTTCGACGTCCGGACCGAGACGCTCGACCTCGCGCTCACGGGCGGCGGGCGCGTCGGCGCCGCGGGCCGCGTGCGCACGGTCCGGGTGAGCGCGAGCGGACACGGCACGGTGGACGCGGCCTCGCTGCAGGCGAACACGGGCGAGGCGGTGCTGCGCGGTGAGGCCGTCGGGATCCTGTGCGTGAGCGGCGGCCTCGACGCGGTCGTCGACGCCGACAGCGTCCTCATCCGGCGCTGCGAGTAGCGAACGCGATCAGCCGGCGCGCCGCTCGGCGGTCAGCGCGACGAGCGTCGCCGGCCGCAGCGTCACCCGGGGCTGCGGCCGCACCACCGGCTGGGTCCGCGTCCGCAGGCGCACGTGCTGCGCGAGGTGCGCGAGCACGATCTGCCCCTCCATCAGGGCGAAGTGGTTGCCGATGCACACCCGCGGGCCGTCGGCGAAGGGCACGTAGGCGCCCCGCGGGAGCGCCTGCTCGCGCTCGGGGGCGAACCGGTCGGGGTCGAAGCGCTCGGGGTCCTCGAAGAGGTCCGGCCGGCGGTGGAGCCCGTAGATGCTCAGGAGCAGGGTCGCGCCTTTCGGGATCTCCCAGCCGTCGACGACCGCGTCCTCGGTCGCCTCGCGCCCGACCATGTACGCCGGCGGGAAGACGCGCATCGCTTCCTTGAAGACCTGCAGGGCGTAGGGCAGGGCGGGGAGGTCCTCGAGGGTCGGTGGGCGGCCCCCGAGGACCGCCGTCGCCTCCTCGGCGAGGCGCTCGGCCACGTCCGGGTGGTGGTCGAGCAGGTAGAGCGACCAGGTCAGCGCGTTGGCGGTCGTCTCGTGGCCCGCGACGAAGAGGGTCATCACCTCGTCGCGGACCTGGTCGTCCGTCATGCCGGTGCCGTCCTCCTCATCCTGGGCGGCGAGGAGCATGCCGAGGATGTCGGAGCCGGGCGCGCCGTTCCGGCCAGCGCTCCGGCGGTCGCGGATGATGTCGTAGACGATGCGATCGAGGGTCGCGACGGCCCGCCGCATGCGGAGGTGCCGCGGGAGCGGCCACGACAGCGGCAGGTTCACCAGGCTCCCGACGCCCCGGGCGATGTAGCTCGTCGCGGCGTGGATGGCGTCCCCCGCGGCGCGGGCGTGGGCCTCGGCGGAGGTGCCGAACATCGTCTCGCTCGCGATGGCGAGGGTGAGCCGCGTCATCTCGGCGTGGACGTCGACGGTGGTGCCGGCGGTGCAGCGTCGCTGCAGCTCGTCGGCGTGACGGGCCATCACCTCGGCGTAGCGGCCGACCTCGCGGCGGGTCAGGCCGGGCGCGATGAGCTTCCGCTGCCGTCGGTGGTGGGCGCCCTCGGCGGTGATGAGCCCGTCGCCGAGCACCGGCCGCGAGAGCTTCGCGAGGGCGAAGAACTTCATGAAGCGCGACGCCTCCTGGCGCAGCGCCGCGGTCGCGATGGACGGCGAGGTCCCGATGTAGAGGCGCCGGCCGGGGATCGGGACGCGGACCATGTCCCCGCCCTCGCGGTAGGCGCGGAGGAGGAGGCCGAGGCGGTCGCGGCGCAGCTCGGGCAGGCACCCGAGCACGGGGAGACCCGACAGGACAGGCATCTCGGGCACGGCGAGCTCCGTGGTCAGCTGGAGGCTGCAGCGTCGTCGACTCGGGCGGCGAGGTCAAACGCCGGCGGCTGGCCAGGAGCTGAACGAGTGTAAACCCGCTTACCACCCGCGGGTCGCGAGATGGGCGTGAATTCAGTCGGTTGGCGGTGGCACGGGATGTGCTGTGGACGTATCCGGACACGGCCCGGAGGGTTCATCAATGCAGCGCCACCTCGCACTCCTCTCCATCGTCGCGCTCGTAGGCGCGGCCCCCGCCTGCGGAGACTTCGGCTCCGCAGACAGCGGCGGCAACTTCTCCTCGACCGACACCACGAGCGCCAGCGACACCGCCTCGGGGGACGCCTTCGCCGGCACCCAGTGGCAGGACCCCGGCACCGTCCCGACGTCGTCGGCGGACACGGCGACCTACTACGACACGGCGACGGCGGCCGACGCGTCGTCGCCGTCGGACACGGCCGTGCCGAGCCACGACACGACCCAGGAGCCCGGGCCCGACACCACCGTCACGACGCCCGAGCCGACGGCCACCAACCCCTTCGTCGTCGCCGAGCACGACCCGTTCTCGACCTTCGGCGCCGACGTCGACACGGCGAGCTACGAGATCTTCAAGCGCCACGTGCAGGACGGGCAGCTCCCGGACCCGTCGACCGTGCGCCTCGAGGAGTTCGTCAACTACTTCCACTACGACTACCCGGCCCCGGAGTGGGAGGCCGAGCGGCCCTTCAACGTCGCCGTCGAGGCCGCGCCGAGCGCCTTCTCCGAGACGACGCTGCTGCGGGTCGGCATCCAGGGCAAGGTGGTGCCGCCCGAGGTGAAGCCGCCCGCCAACCTCGTCTTCCTCGTCGACGTGTCCGGCAGCATGGCGAGCCCGGACAAGCTCGAGCTCGTCAAGGTGCTGCTCCGCGAGACGCTGAACGTCCTCGACCCGGACGACACCGTCGCCATCGTCACCTACGCCAGCCAGGAGAAGATCGTCCTGCCCGCGACCCGGGTCGCCGACGCGGAGCTCATCCGCGCGAAGATCAACAGCCTCGCGGCCGGGGGGAGCACGGCCGGCGCGCAGGGGCTCCAGATGGCCTACGACGTGGCCCAGGCCGGCTGGATCGAGGGCGGCGTGAACCACGTCCTGCTCTGCACCGACGGTGACTTCAACGTCGGCATCTCCGACACCGACGCGCTCGTCGACTTCATCAGCGAGAAGCGCCAGAGCGGCATCACGCTGACCGTCGTCGGCTTCGGCACGGGCAACCTCAACGACTCCATGATGGAGGCCGTCTCCAACGCCGGCGACGGCGTCTACTCCTACATCGGTGACGCCGACTCGGCGGTCGTCTACGCCAACACGCGGATGCTCGGGAGCCTCTTCTTCATCGCCAAGGACCTGAAGATCCAGCTCGCCTTCAACCCGGCGACGGTCTACGCCTACCGCCTCCTCGGCTACGAGAACAACGCCATCGCCGACGTGCAGTTCGTCGACGACACCGTCGACGCCGGCGAGATCGGCTCCGGCCACTCCGTGACGGCCCTCTACGAGCTGGTGCTCGCGGGTCAGAGCGTCCCCGAGCCGGCCGGCGCCCCCGTCACCGAGGACGGCGCGGTCTACGACGGCGAGGACCTGCCGGCGTTCGCGGCGGACGACCTGGTCGAGGTGCGCGTGCGCTACAAGGAGCCGGGCGCCACGGTCGAGGATCCGGCCATCCCCATCGACTACATGGTCGCCACGCACCGCGTCTTCGCGAGCTTCGACGACGCCGGCGACGACCTCCGCTGGGCGGCCGCCATCGCGGCCTTCGCCGAGATCCTCAAGGGGAGCCCCTACGGGGACGTCGCCCACCTCGACCTCATCGGGACCGTCGTCGGCGAGCAGGCCGACGCCGACCCCGACCGGGGCGAGTTCTCGACGCTCTTCCAGGCGGCGCGGGCGCTCCTCGCGCAGTGACGCTCCGAGCCTGATTGAATCAGACGGGCCGGGAGCCAGACGCTCCCGGCCCGTCGCCGTTTCGGGCTACTGGCGGGCGCCGCTGAAGCCGGTCGTGAGCTCGACCGAGGCGTTGAGGACGATGGCCTCGAGGCTCCCGTCGTCGTCGGGGTCGCCGGCCCACAGGCAGCCGCCGGCGTACACGGTCTTGACGGTCCCGGTCGGGATGGCGGTGGCGGTCCAGCTGGCCTGGTCGCTGCCGCCGACGGTCGTGAGCGTCCCGTGGGCCGACGAGGCCCCGAGCAGCGCGCAGTTGATGCCGTTGGTCGCGAGGCCCGCGCCGAGCAGGAGGTCGAAGGACTCGCCGGGCTCGTCGATGACGCCGAAGCGCTCGGCCTCGATGAGGGTGATGGTGCCGCCGCAGACCTCGTCGCAGCCGGGGTTCAGCGTGCCCGCGCCGCACTCGTCGTCGGCCGGCGCCACGAGCTCACTGTCGCACTGCTGGAACGGCAGGGTCGCCCAGAAGCGGTGGGGGTAGGTCGCGTTCCGCTGCGCCAGGGTCACCGTCGCGGGCCAGACCTCGCTCGGGCAGACGACCTCGGGGCGCGCGCAGTCGAGGTCGAAGGTGAACGGCGTGCCGTTGTGGTCGATGGTGACCTGGCCGCCGTTCACGCCGATCTCGGCGGCGTAGACGGCGCCGCCGAGGGTGACGCGGACGGCGACGGTGTCGTCGTAGCTGATGCTCCAGGCGCCGTTGACGTCCGGGGCCGGCGTCGTCGAGGAGATGGGGCCGCCGCAGCGGGCGGCGCCGAGCGCCGGCAGCGCGGCGCCGAGCGCGAGGAGGGAGAGGAGGGGCCGGGGCCACGTCAGGGAGTGCGACATGGGGACGCTCCAGGGGCGAGGGCGCGGGGGAGGGCGCCGTGGGTGACGGGGGTGGCTGCACGGACGCGCCGCGCCCGGACATCTTCACCCGCACCCGCCGTCCACGCCACCACGCCGGCGGGGACGTCCCGCAGCGCGACGTCTCCGTCCCGTTGCGTCGAGGCTAGGACGCGATCCGTCGCCGCCGGGTGACCAGCCACGCCGCGACGAGGAGCCCAGCGACCGCCGAGAGCGGTCCCGCGGGGGCGCTCCCTCCGCAGCCGCCCTGCTTGGAGGTGTTCGTCTTGGGGACGTCGTCCTCGGCGACCAGGGGATCCCGCTCGCCCTCGTCGACGGCGCCGTTTCCGTTGACGTCCTCTTCGCCGTCGATCACGCCGCCGTCGTCGGTGTCCGCGTCGGTCGGATCGGTCGTCGTGGTCGGGTCGCTGTCGGGGACGAACACCGTCATGTCGGTGGCGTCCTCCCGTTCCGGCGCGGCGAGCCCGCTCTCGGTGCCGTCGAGGAGCCCGTCCTCGTCGGTGTCGATCGCGTTCGGGTCGGTCTCGCCGTCGCCGACGGCGCCGTCGTGATCGGCGTCCTCGGTGCCGTCGAGGAGCCCGTCGTCGTCGGTGTCGGCGTCGAGCGGGTCGGTGATGGTGGAGGCGTCGGTGTCCGGCTGCCACGCCGCCGCGGCGGCGTCGGTCCCGAGGAAGGTGATCGGGTGGTCGCCGTCGCTCGTGCCGCCGGGGATCGGCGCCTTCGCGCCGCGCTCCAGGCCGTCGGAGAGCCCGTCGTCGTCGCTGTCGGGGTCGGCCGGGTCGAGGCCGGCGTCGACCTCGACGCCGTCGGCCACCCCGTCGTCGTCGCTGTCGGCGTCGATGGGGGAGCTCGTGCCGGCGTCCTCCTCGGCGTCGGAGAGCCCGTCGTCGTCGCTGTCCGGGTCGTCGGGGTCGGAGCCGATGCCGACCTCGTAGAGGTTGCACAGCCCGTCCTCGTCGCGGTCGCCGACCGCGAGGGTCACCGTCGCGGAGGACGCGGCCCCACCGGCATCGGAGACGGTGTAGCCGAAGCTCACCTCGCCGCAGAAGCCGTGGTCGGGGTGGTAGACGAGCACGCCGTCGCCGAAGCTGACGAAGCCGCGACGCGGCTCCTGCACCGCGACCACCGCCAGCGCGTCGCCGTCGCTGTCGTTGGCGAGCACGTCGAGGTCGCTCGCGGCGCCGTCGTCGACGATGAACGCGTCGGCGGCGGCCAGGGGCGCGGTGTTCGGCGTGGCGCGCACGTCGAGCGCCACCCAGGCTGTCGCGCTCGCCCCCTCGGCGTCCTCGACGGTGTACGACATCACGTCGATCCCGATGAAGCCGACCGGCGGGGTGTACGTGATGAGCCCGTCGTCGCCGAGGGTCGCCTCGCCGCGCCACGGCGACGTGATGGACGTGACCCGCGGTGCGCCGCCGTCGGCGTCCACGTCGTTGGAGGTCGGGTCGAAGGAGAGCTCGCCCACCGCGGACGTGACGTCGTCGAGCGCGAGGGGCGGGTCGGGCACCGCCGCGACCGTCACCGTGACGCGGGCGGAGGCGCAGGCGCCGGCCGCGTCACAGGCGGTGTAGGCGAAGCCGTCCTCGCCCGCGAAGTCGGCGTCGGGGACGTAGCGGACGCCGCCCTCGGCGACCTCCGCCGTGCCGTGGATGGCGACGCCGACCGTGCCGACCGTGAGCGTGTCGCCGGTGTCGTTGCCGAGGACGTCGATCACCACCTCGCCGTCCTCGTCGACGGCGCCCGCGTCGTCGACCGCCGTCGGTCCGGCGGGGCCGCCGACGGTGATGGTGACGGTCGCCGTGGCCGTGTTCCCGGCGCCGTCGCGCACGGTGTAGCTGAAGCTGTCCTCGCCGACGAAGCCGGTCTCCGGGCTGTAGAGGAGCTTGTCGTCGGCCCCGGGCGCCGTCGTCCCGTGCTCGGGCGCGGTCGAGCCGTCGAGCACCAGGGCGTCGCCGTCGGGGTCGTAGTCGTTGAGGAGGACGCCGATGGCGACGAGCTGGTTGGCCGCCGTCGCGACGTGGTCGTCCACGGCCACCGGCGCGTCCTCCTGCGGGCGGACGAGCACGTAGATGTAGGCCGTCTCACAGGCGCCGTCGGCGTCGCAGACCTCGTAGGCCAGCGCGTCGGGGCCGTGGCGATCGGCGCGGGGCGTGTAGAGGACGCTGCCGTCGGCGCGGACCTCGGCCTCACCGGCGCGCGGCGCGGCGACGAGCACGTCGCTCACGGTCAGCGTCTCGCCTTCGGGATCGAAGTCGTTGGCGAGCGGGGCGACGAGGACGGCGCCGTCCTCGTCCACCTCGACGAGGTCGTCGACGGCGAGCGGTGGCGCGTTCGGGATGAGCTCGCAGGCGTGCGCGTCGTTGCAGAACTCGCCGAACGCGCAGTCGTCGTTCGTGATGCACGGGAAGCAGGCCACGTCGCCGCCCCCGATCTCGAGGCAGTTGGGGACGCCGAAGGCGCAGCCGGTGTCCACGCCGCCGTCCGTGTCGTCCATGCACGGGGCGCAGCGGGCCGTGTCGGTGCCGGCGCCGACGCACAGCGGCTGAGCGAGGGTGCAGCCGGAGTCCCGGACCGCCCCGAGCGCGGTGTCCTCGCACGCGACGCAGGCGCCGTGGGCGCCGCAGATGCCGTCGGGGGCGCACTGCTCGAGGCGCGTGCAGCCGACGCAGGTGGAGGCCGAGACGTCGCAGGCGGGGAGCCCGCCGAAGCAGCCGCTGTCGACGCCGGCGACGGTGTCGTCCACGCACGGCACGCAGTGGGCCGTCGGGAGCCCGCTCCCCACGCAGATCGCGACGCCGAGGTCGCAGCCGAGGTCCACCGCCGAGGCGAGCGCCGTGTCCTCGCACGGCACGCACAGGCGACCGGAGCTGCAGACCTTCCCGTTGCACTCCTCGCTGCGGGTGCAGGCGACGCAGGTCGGGCCGCCGGGCGCCGACGGGTCGCACGCCGGGAGGGCCGCGCCGCAGCCGGTGTCGATGCCGGTCGTCTTGTCGTCGACGCACGGGACGCAGTGGGCCAGGGAGGTGCCGCTCTGGGTGCAGATGGGCTTGGCGGAGACGCAGCCGTCGTCGACGGACGCGCCGGCCAGGGTGTCCTCGCAGGGCCGGCAGATCTGGGCCGACGTGCAGATCGTTCCGACCGAGCACTGCCCGTTGCCGGTGCAGCCCACGCACTTCGGGCCGTTCACGGCGCCCGCGTCGCAGGCCGGGGTCGGCGCCGCGCAGCCGCGGTCGGTGCCGACCACCGTGTTGTCCTCGCACGGGACGCAGCGCGCGTTGACGGTGCCGCTGGCGGCGCAGATCGGCGCCGAGAAGCCGCAGCCGTCGTCGAGCCCCGAGCCGACCGCCGTGTCCTCGCAGACGACGCAGCGCTGGCGGGTGTCGCAGATGGCGCCGACGCCGCACTGGCTGTCGAGGGTGCAGCCCACGCAGACCGGCGCCCCGGGAGCCGACTCGTCGCAGGCCGGCGCGGTCGAGTTGCAGCCGGTGTCCACGGAGCTGGTGCGGTCGTCCATGCAGGGCGTGCAGTAGGCCGTGGGCTTGCCGCTGTCGGCGCAGATCGGGGCGACCGAGGGGCAGCCCAGATCCTGACCGGCGCCGGTGGCGCTGTCGTAGCAGGGGACGCAGGCCCCGCCCGGGGTGCAGACCTTGCCGGGGCCGCACTCCGCGGTGGTCTCGCAGCCGAGGCAGACCGGCCCGAAGGCGCCGCTCTCGTCGCAGCTCGGCGTGATGGCGTTGCAGCCGAGGTCGGTGCCGTCCACGGAGTCGTCGACGCAGGGAACGCAGCGCGCCTCGGTGGAGCCGCTGCTCTGGCAGAGGGGCGCGACGGCCGAGCAGCCGTGGTCGACGTTCAGCTCGCTCGCGGTGTCCTCGCACGCCGAGCAGACGAGGTCCGCCGTGCACACCTCTTCGCCGCACTGGGGGTCGGCGGTGCAGGGGACGCAGACCGGGCCACCCGCCGCGTCGGCGTCGCAGGCCGGCGCCTCGGCGTCGCAGCCGGTGTCGACGCCGGCCGCGGTGTCGTCGATGCAGGCGGCGCAGGTGTGGGTCGCGAGGTCGCAGCCGGTGACGCAGTCGGCGTCGCTGGTGCACTCGACGCACAGCCCCACGCCGAGCCCGTCGCGGAAGCAGGCCGGCGTCGGGGCGCCGCAGCCGCTGTCCACGTCGCCGACGGTGTCGTCGTCGCAGCGGGTGCAGTCCGAGAGGTCGCCGCCGAAGCTGGCGCAGATGGGCTCGACGGCCGTGCAGCCGCGGTCGATCCCGGCGCCGGGCAGGGTGTCGGCGCAGGGGCTGCAGGCGTTGGTGCAGCCGTCGGTGTCGACGTTGTTGCCGTCGTCGCAGAGCTCGCCCGGGTCGACCGTGCCGTCGCCGCAGTAGCGGGCCGCCGCGCAGGCGCTGCCCGCGCAGCCGGCGATGCTCGCGACGAAGAGGCCGGAGTCGAGGTAGCGGTCGGTGGCGTCGCAGACGACGACGACGAGCTGGTGGACGTACTCGGGCCCGGCGGGGAGCCCCTTGGCGTTGGTGATGCGCGGGGTGAGGCCGTTGTAGCCGCTCAAGCCCGTGTCCCCGACGCCGGGGACGGTGCTGATGACGTGGTCGCTCGCGAAGTAGGGCCCGTTGATGTTGACGGGCCGGCCGTCCTCGTCGAGGCCGATGTTCTCGTAGGCGTCGGTGCCGGCGGCGCGGACGAAGATGCCGAAGGCGTCCGCGTACAGGCTCGCGAGGTAGTCGGGGTACTCCTCGGAGCCGAAGACGTAGGTCACCTCGACGCCGTCGAAGCCGGGGTCGAGGGTGAAGTCGAGGGTGAGCCGGACGACGTCGCGGGAGGGGTAGGAGGCGTTGCCGATGACGGTGTCGCAGAAGGGGTCGTCGTCGAGGGCGTCGGCGCCGTGGATCCCGGTCGCGCCGTCGAGGGAGCCGGCGACGGTCGCGTTGGGGGGCAGGGCGAGCTGCACGTCGCCGGACGTGAGCAGCGCGCCGCGGGCGATGGCGAGCGGGCCCTCCACGAAGGTCCCGGTCGAGCCCTGAGGCGGCAGCGTCAGGTTGTTGTAGCTCGGGCCGGCCTGGGAGACCGAGCCGCTCTCGAGGGTCGCGTTGACGACGTGGATGCCGGCGCCGGCGAACGCGTCGACGAGGGCGGCGACGTCCGACGTCGGCGTGACGACCGTCTCGGCGTGGGCCGCGGTGCCGGGCACCGAGACGAGCGCCGCTACCGCGACCAGAGCGCGAATCGTTCGAGGGAGCATGTGCGGGGTTTCCTCGTCCTCTCCGTCCCGGTCCCGTCCCGGCGGGGCCGGGACGGCGCTCCTCTGAGGAGGCTGCCTGACGGGTTCTCTGCGATCTTCGTGGTATCAGAAAACCGACGACAGCGGCACCTCAACCACGCGCTGCGGTAACCCGTCGCAGGGTCGCGAAGACCCGCGCCTAGACGAAGCCTGCCGCGGTCCGCCAGGGCCGCGTGAAGACCCACTCGTGGTCGCTGGAGAGCCCGGGCTGGAAGGCGTAGTCGTCCACGGCGAAGTCCTTGAGCCCGTCGCGGCGATCGACGCGCTGCTCGACCATCCACCGGGCCATCATCCCGCGGGCCCGCTTGGCGACGAGGCCGATGACGCGCGCGCTGCCGTCCTTGATCTCCTTGAAGGACATCGTGAGGGCGCCGCCGGCGAGGACGTCCTGGCGGACCGCCTTGAAGTACTCGTTGGAGGCCAGGTTCACGAGCGTCCGGTCGGCGTGCCCGGCGGTCAGGGCGTTGATGCGCTCGGCGATGCGGTCGCCCCAGAAGGCGTAGAGGTTGTCGCCGCGCTCGGTCGCCAGGCGCGTGCCCATCTCGAGCCGATAGGGCTGGATGAGGTCGAGGGGGCGGACGAGGCCGTAGAGCCCCGACAGGATCCCGAGGTGATCCTGGGCCCAGCGCAGGGCGTCGTCGTCGAGCTCGGGCGCCTTCAGCCCGGCGTAGGTGTCGCCGGCGAACATGAGCGCCGCGGGCTTGGCGTTGGTGCGCGTGAACGGCGTCGCGAAGCTCTGGAAGCGCTCGTGGTTGAGCTCGGCGAGCTTGTCGGAGATCCGCATGAGCCCCTTGAGGTCGCCGGGGCTGAGGTTCCGCGTGGTCCCCATCAGCGTCAGCGTCTCGTCGAGGAGCGCCGGCTGGGTGAAGTCGAGGGCGCGGTCCGTGGGCGTCAGATCCAGGGACTTGGCGGGAGACAGGACGGCGAGCATGGCGATCCTCGTGGCGTGGACGAGGCCGCATCCAACCGGGCGCCGGCCGGGTTCGTCAAGGCTCGTGTCTCGTGTATGGTCCGCGAATGCGACGGGACACCGAGGACGCCCTGGTGGTGCTGGACGGGACGGCGATCGTCTACCGCGCCTTCCACGGGGGCGCGCGCTGGGACGCCGCGGATGGGACCGAGGTCGGCGCGGTGCATGCCTTCGGCCAGAAGCTCGCGCGCTGGCTGACGCGGGCGCGGAGCCGGCGCTTCGCCGTCGTGTGGGATGCGGCCGGCGACTCGTTCCGAAAGCGCATCGATCCCGGCTACAAGGCGCACCGGAAGGCGCCGCCGGAGTCGCTCCGCACGCAGATCGACCTCGCGCGCCGCATGACGGCGGCGCTCTCGCTCACGAGCCTGGCCGTGCGCGGCTTCGAGGCCGACGACCTGATGGCGACCCTCGCCTCCCGGGGACGCGCCGACGGGCTCGCCACCTGGCTCGTCAGCCCCGACAAGGACCTCTACCAGCTCGTCCTCGACGCGGCGCCGGCGGTCCGCCTCTTCAACCCGGTCTCGAAGACGGTCTTCGACGAGGCGCGGGTCGCGGCGACGCTCGGGGTGCCGCCGGGCGCGGCCGTGGATTACTTCGCGCTCGCCGGCGACGCCTCCGACGGCGTGCCCGGGGTGCGCGGGGTGGGGCCGCGGACCGCGGTGGAGCTCATCCAGGCGTTCGGGAGCCTCGACGGGCTGTACGCGCGGCTGCCGGAGGTCGCGGCGCTGCCGATCCGCGGCGCGGCCG
>SBGO01000601.1 GCA_006226565.1 Deltaproteobacteria bacterium
CCAGAAGGGCGGCGTCGGCAAGACCACCACCGCGGTGAACCTCGCCGCCGGCCTCGCCATGATGCACGGGCAGCGGGTGCTGCTCGTCGACATGGACGGCCAGGGGCACTGCGCCTCGGCGCTCCACGCGGTGCTGCGCGGGACGACCACCGACGCGCTCTCGGGGATCCTCCTCGGCCGCCGCCGCGACGTGCAGGAGATCGCCACGCCCACCGCCATCGACGGCCTCTGGGTGTGCCCGTCGGACAAGGACCTCGGCGCCGCCGAGGGGGTGATGGCCGGCAAGATCGGCAAGGAGTTCCTGCTCCGCTCGGCGCTCAAGGTCGCGCGCACCCACTACGACACCATCGTCATCGACTGCCCGCCGAACCTCGGCAACCTCACGGTCAACGCGCTGCTGGCGGCCGACTGGCTGCTCGTCCCGTGCGACATGAGCATGCTGAGCGTCGAGGGCGTCGACGACATCTTCGAGACGGTCGAGACCGTGGGCGACACCCTCGGCCACCACATCTCGGTCCTCGGCGTGCTGCGGACGCGCTACGACGCGCGCAACCAGAAGGTGAACGAGGCGGTCGAGGCGAGCCTGGCGCGCTACGCCCGCTGGGTCCTGCCGACCGTCATCCCGGTCAACACGACCCTCGCCCAGGCGCAGCTCGAGGGGCAGCCCGTCTTCGCCTTCGACGCGAAGTGCCGCGGCGCCCAGTCCTACAGCGAGCTCGTCGACGAGGTGCTGGTCCGAGTCGGCGCCCGCGCCGACGCCCACGCGCCGATGTAGGCCGCTACTCGGCCCGGACCGGCTCGGGGATCCCGGTGGTCAGGTCGAAGGCCGGCGTCTCAACGGTGGCGCCGACGCCCTTGCCGTCCTCGTGGGGCCGGTCGTCCGGGGTCATGCGCAGGCGCACCGTGCCGGAGACGTCGGTCGTGTCCCACAAGATCGCGTGGGGCTGGCCGTTGTCGTCGAAGAGGGCCTCGCGCGTCGGGAGCCCGACGGTGCCGTAGCCGCCGGGCTGCTCGACCAGCGCGGTCTCCACGCCGTCGGAGCCGACCCAGCCCACCGCGAGGTCCACCGAGTCCCCCTCGACGTCCGAGATCCACACGGTGATGCGCGCGGTCGTCGCGTCGACGGGCTCGACCGCGACCCAGGTCACCCGCGGGACGGCGTTCGACACCGTGATCGGCGTGTCGCAGGCCGGCGCCGAGGGGATCAGAGCGACGGTCGCGAGACCGAGGATCCCGCGCCGAATGCGACTACTCATCGCGCCATCGTTCATGGGCCTCGTCGTCCTCCGATCCCGCGGCTGGGGTGCCCTTGACGTCGCGGGGTGCCCCTGATACCCCGAAACGGCGCGTCGAATCAACGGATCTGGCGCGGCAGGGGCGCGGCCTAGGGGTCGTCACGGCGACGGCGCCCAGCATGAGGAACCCAGCGGAGAGGCGGATGGACAACGACGTCATCGAAGGCTACCTGATTCGCAGCGGCATCACGTACGAGGTGCTCGGCGACGGCATGTGGATCCTGCACGACGAGTTCGACAACGTCGAAAACATCGTCGTCACCCACGCGGACCCGGTCGTGATCTTCCGCGTGAAGCTGATGGAGCTCCCGCAGGACGCGGCCAAGAAGGCCGAGCTGTTCCGGAAGCTGCTCGAGCTGAACGTGACCGAGATGCTGTCGGGGGCCTACGGCATCGACGGCAACGCGGTCGTGGCGCTCGAGACGCTCCAGGCCGAGAACCTCGATCTCAACGAGTTCCAGGCGGCGATCGACGGGCTGACCATGGCGATCACCGATCACTACGACGAGCTCAAGCGCTTCCACGACGGCGCCGACAGCCAGGCCGCGAACTAGCAAGCCGGAGGACGAGACCGATGGGCATCTGGGCACGCATTTCGACTCTGGTGAAGTCGAACATCAACGCGATGATCAGCAAGGCGGAGGATCCCGAGAAGATCCTCAACCAGCTCATCATCGACATGCGCGAGCAGTTCCTCGAGGCGCGCAAGCAGGTCGCCGTCGCCATCGCCGACGAGAAGCGCCTGAAGCGCCAGTACGAGAACGAGCTCCAGAAGGCGCAGGAGTGGGAGAAGAAGGCGATGATCGCGGTCAAGGCCGGCCGTGACGACCTCGCCACCCAGGCGCTCGCGCGCAAGACCGAGCACGACCAGCTCGCCTCGGAGTGGCAGCAGCAGTGGGTCGCCCAGAAGCAGGCGGCCGACCAGCTGCGCGAGGCGCTCTCGCGCCTCAACGCCAAGATCCAGGAGGCGTCGCGCAAGAAGAACCTGCTCATCGCGCGGGCCAAGCGCGCCGAGGCGCAGAAGAAGATCCAGGACGCGATGAGTGGGATGGGCGACAGCGGCGCCTTCGACACCTTCGCGCGCATGGAGGAGAAGGTGGAGCGCCAGGAGGCCGAGGCCCAGGCGGCCATCGAGCTCTCCGGCGAGACCGACGGCGACTCCCTCGCCGGCGAGTTCGCGGCCCTCGAGAGCTCCGGCGCGGGCCAGTCCGACGCCCTCGCGGCCCTCAAGGCCAAGATGGGCATGGCGCCGGCCGCCAGGCCCGCCGCGCTCCCGGCGGCGACGGCGACCGACTCGGTCGAGGACGAGCTCGAGGCGCTCCTCAAGGAAGAGATCTGACCGAGCCTTCGACGAGCACGGGATCCCACGCGGCCGGCCGCCCCGCTCCAACCGAGCGGGGCGCGCCGGCCGCGCCCCTTTTCTCGTCTGCGTCGGCCATGGCGGCCGAGCTCGCGCACCTCGACGCCGAGGCCCTCGCGCGGCGCCTCTTCGCGTCCCCCGACGCCGGCGCCTTCTGGGCCGACGGCGGTGACGCCGACAAGCCCTACGCCCCGAGCCGCCACGTGCTCGCGGCCT
>SBGO01000089.1 GCA_006226565.1 Deltaproteobacteria bacterium
GCTCCTGGCCCGGGCGGGCGGCGCACACTGGTCGATGCTGCGCGAGGTCCGCGAGGGGCCGCTCCCGGACGCGCTCGTCGCGGAGGGCGCGGTCGAGGCCGTGACGGTGGCGGGCTCGCGCCGCGAGTACCTGCTGCCGGCCGGCGCGCTCGCCCGGCCACACCCAGACGACGACGGCCGGATGCGGATCCTCGGCCCCCTCGACCCCCTGCTCTGGGACCGCCGGCTGGTCGCCCACGCCTTCGGCTTCGACTACGTCTGGGAGGTCTACAAGCCCGCCGCGAAGCGCCGCTGGGGCTGGTACGTCTGCCCCCTGCTCCACCGCGGGCGCCTCGTCGGCCGCTTCGAGCCCGCCGTCGAGGGAGGCGAGCTCACGGCCCGGAACCTCTGGATCGAGGACGGCGCCGCCTTCGACCAGGCGGCCTTCGACGCCGCCCTCGCCCGCCAGCAGGCGCTCCTCTGAGGTCGCGCCGAAGGGACCCGGCTGGTCGCGGGCGCTGAACATGCTCGTGCTGGCGCTGCGGATGGGCCTTGCCTCCGAGGTTTCGGTGCCTAGCCTCAACAACCAGGCGGGTACGAGCCGCCGGACACACCATGAAGAGATGCGACGAGGGATTCGGCCCGACGACTCGCACGGCAACCTGGCGTAATCGACCAAGGTGCCAAAGCCGACCTGCCGGACATCGGCAGGAACGATGAGGCCCGCGAGGGCAATCAGACCGCGAACCGACGCGCCTCTCTTCATGGCTCCACAACCGCACGCGCCGTGCAGGAGAGCCTCGATATGATGCGGTCCAACGCTTTCCGCTACCTTCTCACCTCCGAGTCGGTCTCCGAGGGGCACCCCGACAAGGTCGCCGACCAGATTTCGGATTCCGTCCTCGACCACCTCCTCGCTCGCGATCCGCACGCACGGGTCGCATGCGACACGCTCATCGGCCCCGGCTACGTCGTGATCGCCGGCGAGGTGCGGGGGGCCGGCCTGTCGCTCGAAGCGCTGCGCCGGGAGCTGCCGGGCCTGGTGAGAGCGCGACTCCGCGCGATCGGCTACGGCGACGCCGCCAGCGGGTTCGCGGTCGACGACGCCGAGATCCAGGTCCGCCTCGGGTTCCAGTCGCGGGAGATCGCCACCCAGGTCGACCGTGAGGACGGCCGCATCGGCGCCGGCGACCAGGGGCTGATGTTCGGCTACGCGACGCGCGAGACGCCCGAGCGCTTGCCGCTCCCGATCGCCCTCGCCCACCGGATCCTCCGGCGCCTCGCCGCGCTGCGGCACAGCGGAGCGCTCTCCTACCTGCTCCCCGACGCCAAGAGCCAGGTCACCGTCGAGTACGAAGGCCACGTGCCCGTGCGCCTCGATACGATCGTCCTCGCGACCCAACACGCCGCCGGCAGCGACCTCGAGCGGCTGCGCGAGGAGGTCACCCGTGAGGTCGTCCTGCCGTGCCTCCCGACCCACCTCGCGCGGGACGGTGTCCGCATCCTCGTGAACCACGCCGGCAGCTTCACCCAGGGGGGGCCCGCGGCCGACACCGGCCTGACGGGACGGAAGATCGTCGTCGACACCTACGGTGGCAGCTGCCCGCACGGCGGCGGCGCCTTCTCCGGCAAGGACGCGACGAAGGTGGACCGCTCCGCCGCCTACGCCGCGCGGTGGGTGGCTCGCCACGTGGTCGACGCCGGACTCGCCGAGCGCGCTACCGTCCAGCTCGCCTACGCCATCGGTGCCCTCGCTCCCGTGAGCATCACGGTCGACACGCACGGCACCGGCGCGGTGGCCGACCCGCTCCTCACCCGGGCCGTCACCGAGACGTTCGACCTTTCCCCCGGCGCCATCATCGAGGTCCTCGACCTCCGCCGCCCGCGCTTCCTCGAGACGGCGGCCTACGGGCACTTCGGCCGTGAGGGCGACGCCTTCACCTGGGAGAAGACTCCGCGCACCGAGGCCCTGCTGGCTGCGGTGCGCCGTCAGCCGCCGGAGGTCTGCTGATGAACGGCGAGCACCACGCGCTCATACACGTCGGTGAGCTCACCCGCCGCGCCCGGGAGGCGCGCGGCCTGTCGATCGAGGCGCTGGCCACCCAGGTGAGCCACCACGAGCGCGAGAAGACCCTGCGACGGCTCGACAGGCTGGAGCACGAGGGGATCGCCGGCGGGACCACGCTCGCGCGCGTGCTCGAGGTGCTGGGTATCTCCGTCGAGGCCGTGTTCCAGGCCGCCGCTGACGCGGCCGTGTGGCGGTACGCCGGGGACCGCCGCCGCGAGTCCGACGCCGTCTATGAGCTCGACGGCAGCCTCACCCGGGTGTTCTACCCGCCAAACCAAGGCGAGGACGACCTGAGCGCGCTGTGCGACCACGTCGATCGCCTGCGCGAAGGGCTGGGTCGGCTCGAGCGTGACCGGAATGTCGGCCTGTGCCGGCCATGCGAGGCCGTCGTCTGGATCGATCCCGAGCCGCCGGAGATCTGGCGACCGCTCGAGGGGCTGGGCAGGCCCATCAACCGCGCTCTCCTCCGCAAGGAGCTCGATCTCTCGACGCTCGCGCGGCTCTGGCGCTCCGGCGCGCTGCGAGCTGCGGCACCGGGTGACGCGTCGGCGGTGCTCGCCGTGCGTGCTGTCGGTCATCGAGCGTCGCAGCTCGTCGTCGTCGATGGGATCGACGAGTCGACCCGGCAGAGGGTCCGCCGGGTCTACCGCGGTGCTTGGGTCGTAGCCTGGCTCGACCGGCTTCACGGCGCGCTGGGCGAGGGGCGGGAGGACCTGCGCCGCGAGCTGTGGCGCCGAGTCCAGCTGCGCTTCCGGGCCACGGTCAGCCTCGAGAAGCTGCGCGCCATGCTCGCTTCGGGCGCGACCGGCCCGGTGCCATCGGAGCTCAGGCCGACCTCGACGACGGGGACCCGGGACGGAGCGGCGTTGGATCTACGCCGCGCTGTCGACGAGCTCGAGCGCTTCGTGGCGATACCGATCAGCGCCCCCGGGTGGTCGGAGCGCCGTGCGGAGGAGATCGGTGTGATGCCCATCGGCGTCGACAAGCGCGACCAGTGGTTCGACCCGACGGTGACCATCACCGGCTTCTTCGCGATGGGCCGCACCTACGCCCGACGGGTCTTCAAGGAGGCGCTCGAGACGCTGCCCCGCCTGGAGGTCCTCGACGTCGCAAGGGCGCTGCGCGCGTTGACCGACGCGTGAGCAGGCGCGTCGTCGGCCCCCGGCCCGACGACGACCGGCCCTCGGCTCAGCCCCCGTGGAGGTGCCGGACGTCCTTGCCGGCGACCATGAAGATGGCCTGCTCGGCGAGGTTGGTGGCGTGGTCGCCGATGCGCTCGAGGAACTTGGCGACCGACTGCACCTGGATGCCGCGGTCGATGAGCGCCGGGTCGCTCTGCATGAGCTGCATCAGCGCGCGGAAGACCTGGTGGTAGTCCTCGTCGACGGCGTCGTCGGCGCGCAGGACGGCGCGGGCGAGCTCGGCGTCGCCGATGACGAAGGCGCTGACGGCGTCGCCGAGCATCTTGCGCACCGCCTCGCCCATCCGCGGGATGGTGGCGTACTCGAGCGGCACCATCTCGGCGAGGCGCTGCGCGCGCTCGGCGATGTTCACCGCGAGATCCCCGATGCGCTCGAGGTCGGTCACCATCTTGAGCGCGATGGTGATGAAGCGGAGGTCCGAGGCCATCGGCTGCCAGCGCGCGAGCACCAGGAGGCACAGCTCGTCGCACTCGAGCTCCCACCGGTCCACGTCGGCGTCGCGGTCGATGACCGTCCGCGCGAGCGCCGCGTCGCGCGCGACCACGGCGCGCACCGAGGCCTCGACCATCTCGTCGACGCGCTCGGCCATGACGATGAGCCGCCTGCGCAGGTCCTCGAGCTTCGCCTCGTACTCGCGATCGGTGTGTGTGCGGTGCATGGCCTCAGCCGAACTTGCCGGTGATGTAGTCCTCGGTGCGCCGGTCGCCGGGAGAGGTGAAGATGGTGTTCGTGTCGGCCATCTCGACCAGCTCGCCCGAGAGGAAGAACGCCGTCTGGTCGCTCACCCGCGCGGCCTGCTGCATGTTGTGCGTCACGATGACGATCGTGTACCGCTCCTTGAGCTCGTGCAAGAGATCCTCGATCCGCGCGGTGGCGATCGGGTCGAGGGCCGACGCCGGCTCGTCCATCAGCAGCACCTCGGGCTCCACCGCGATGGAGCGCGCGATGCACAGGCGCTGCTGCTGCCCGCCGGACAGGTCGGTGCCGGGCTTCTTCAGCTGGTCCTTCACCTCGTCCCAGAGCGCCGCCCCGCGGAGCGCCTTCTCGACGATGGCCTCGGCCTCGGTCTTGGCGACCTTGCGCCGCGACAGGCGGAGCCCGGCGAGCACGTTGTCGCGGATGCTCATGGTCGGGAACGGGTTCGGCTTCTGGAAGACCATCCCGACCTTGCGCCGGAGCAGCACCGGGTCGACGTCGGGCCCGTAGACGTCGACGCCGTCGAGCTCGATGCGGCCGGCCATGCGCGCGCCCGGCACCATCTCGTGCATCCGGTTGAGGCAGCGGATGTAGGTCGACTTGCCGCAGCCGGACGGGCCGATGATGGCGGTCACCCGGCGCGCGGGGACCTCCATGTCGACGCCCTTGAGCACGCGGTTGTCCCCGAACCACGCCTCGAGCTGGCGGCTGACGAGCTTGGGCCGCGTCTCGGCGGCGCTGGGGGCCACGCTGGGGGCGGGGGGCGCCACGGTCATCAGCGGGTCCTCCTCTGGAGGCGGTTGCGGAGCAGCACGGCGACGCTGTTGAGGGTGAGCATCGTCACCAGGAGCACCATGATCCCCGCGGCGGCGTTGACGAGGAACGCCTCCTGGGGGCGCGACACCCAGTTGTAGATCTGGATGGGGAGCGCGGTGAACGGGTCGCCGGGGTCCGCGGGGAGGAAGGTCATGTAGGTGAGCGCGCCGACCACGATGAGCGGCGCGGTCTCGCCGATGGCGCGCGAGATGGCGAGGATCGCGCCGGTCAGGACGCCGGGCAGGGCCATCGGCAGGACGACCTGGCGGATGACCTGCCAGCGGGTGGCGCCGAGGGCCGCGGCCGCCTCGCGGAGGTGGCCCGGGACGGTCCGCAGGGCCTCGCGGGTCGCCATGATGACGATGGGCATCACCAGCAGCGACAGCGTCAGGGCGCCAGCGAGCACGCTCCGGCCGAGGTCGAGGAAGCGCACGAAGAGCCCGAGGCCGAGGAGCCCGTAGATGATCGACGGGACGCCGGCGAGGTTGGCGATGTTGACCTCGATGAAGCCGGCGAGGCGGCTCTTGCCGCCGTACTCCTCGAGCCACAGGGCGGCGCCGACGCCCAGCGGGAGCGCGATGAGCGCGGTCAGCCCGATGAGCCAGAGGCTGCCGATGAGGGCCGGGAAGATGCCGGCGGCGCTGGCGCGGCGCGACGGGTAGCCGACGAGGAAGTCCCAGTCGATGCGGCCGAGGGCGTCGACGAGCGTGTTCGCCACGAGGCCCACGAGGATGAGCAGCGGGATGGCGATGGCGACGAGGCTGAGCGCGATGAAGGCGCGCTCGCCGAGGTTCCGCCCGCGGCGCTTGATGTCGACGCTCGACGTGCTCATCGGGTGCCTCCGTAGCGGAAGCGCTTCACGAAGCGGCGACTGAGGACGTTCATCACCAGCGTCATGGCAAAGAGGGTCACGCCCACGGCGAAGATGGTCCGGTACTCGATCGTGCCGGTCGGCGTGTCGCCCATGGAGACCTGGACGATGTAGGAGGTCATCGTCTCGACCGGGACGCTCGGGTCGAGGGTCAGGCGCGGCTGCTGGCCGGCGGCGATGGCGACGATCATCGTCTCGCCGATGGCGCGGGAGACGGCCAGGATGATGGAGGCGACGATGCCGGACATGGCCGCGGGGAGGACCACCTTGAAGATGGTGGTGAGGCGCGCGGCGCCGAGGCCCCACGAGGCCTCGCGGAGCGACATCGGCACGGCGTGCAGCGCGTCCTCGCTGAGCGAGGAGACCATCGGGATGATCATGATGCCCATGACGAGGCCGGCGCTCAGCGCGTTGAAGCCGGCCAGCCCGGGGAAGACCTGCTGCAGGAGCGGCGTGACCACGACCAGGGCGAAGTAGCCGTAGACGATGGTCGGGACGCCGGCGAGGACCTCGAGCGCGGGCTTGAGGATGCGCCGGGCCCGGGCCGGGGCGAACTCGGACAGGTAGATGGCGGCGAGGAGGCCGAAGGGGACGGCCACCAGCGTCGCGATGGCGGTCGTCAGGAAGGTGCCGGAGATGAGCGGCCAGATGCCGAAGTGCTTGTCGGCGAAGAGCGGCGTCCACTGGGTGTCGCCGAAGAAGTCCGCCAGCGACACCTCGTCGAAGAAGCCGACCGCCTCGACGAGCAGCACCGCGAGGATCCCGAGGGTGGTGAAGATCGAGACGAGGCCGCACGCCAGCAGCGTCCACTCGATGAGCTTCTCACCGAGCGGCGTCACGGAGCGCGTACGGTGCCGGGGCCGCGAGGCGTGTCCGGTGTCGTGTCGGGTGACGGGATCGGGCAGCGTGAGATCTGCCACGTGAGCCTCTCCCCTACTCACGCCCGAGCAGGTCCTCGACGCTGACGCCGACGGTCGCGCCCTTGCCCTCGAAGACCGATCCGGGGGTGCGGGCGGCGAAACGCTTGGCGACGAGCGCCTTGGCCTTGTCGGGCAGGGCGATGTAGCCGACCTCGGCGGCGAGCTTGCCGCCGTGCTCGTTCCAGTAGTCGATGAAGGCGGCGACCTCGGGGCGCTTGGCCTCGGCGACGTTGACGTAGATGAAGATGGGGCGCGACAGCGGCTGGTAGGTGCCGTTGGCGACGGTCTCGACGGAGGGGACGACGGGGGCGCCGTCGCCGCTCTTGATCGGGACGATCTTCAGCTTGTCCTGGTTCTCGGCGTAGTAGGCGAAGCCGAAGAAGCCGAGGGCGCCGGCGTCGCGGGAGACGCCCTGGACGAGGACGTTGTCGTCCTCGCTCGAGGTGTAGTCGCCGCGGGAGCTGTGCTCGGTGCCGACGATGGCCTTGGTGAAGTAGTCGTAGGTGCCGGAGTCGACGCCGGGGCCGAAGAGGTGGAGCTCGGTGGCGGGGAAGCCGTCGCGGATCTGGCTCCAGGTCGCGACGGTCTTCTGGGCCTCGGGGGCCCACATCTTCTTCAGCTCGTCGACGGTCAGGTGGTCGACGAAGGCGTTGTCCTTGTGGACGACGACGGCGATGCCGTCGTAGGCGACCGGCAGCTCGACGTACTGGACGCCGGCCGCCTCGCAGGCCTTGACCTCGCTCGGCTTGATCGGCCGGGAGGCGCCGGTGATGGCCGTCTCACCGCCGCAGAACTTCTTGAAGCCGCCGCCGGTGCCCGAGACGCCGATGGTGACGCGGGCGCCGCCGGCCTTCTGGTACTCCTCGGCGACCGCCTCGGTGATCGGGTAGACCGTGGACGAGCCGTCGATCTTGATGATCGCGCCGTCGCCCGCGCCGCCGCCCTTGCCACCGCACGCCGGGGCCGTGAGCGCCGCCGCCCACACCGCCGTCACCGTCATCAGCATTCGTCGCGCGCCCATTCGAGACCCTCTGCTGCTCATGAGTCGCGGCGGCTATACTTCGTTAGCGTGCAGCGTGCGCGACATCCACGCAACATCTCGTGGGGCGCCCGTTACAGCTCCGCGACAGACCGGCGAGGACGCAGCTCACAGGCGGATCGTCGGCCGCGGAGGCGGGCGCGTCGCCGGCGGTCGGGACGCGGACGGAGACGCCCGTCGAGCGCCGCCGCCCTCGTCGTCAGCGCGGGGCAGCGCGGGTGAGGAAGGTGTGGATGGGCTCGGTCTGGCCGGTGATGTAGTGGCCGACGTCGGGGAGCCAGCGCACGTCGGCGTGGGGCATGTGGGCCTCGAAGCGGCGGCGCGTGGCGGGGGAGTCGAAGAGGACGTCACGCCCGCCGAGGAAGACGAGGGTCGGGAGCGTCAGCGCCGACAGCGCGGCGTCGGAGAAGATCGGGAGCTTCACGAAGCGGGGCCGCGCGCTCTTGATGACCAGCAGCAGGAAGAGGCCGAGGCGGATCTCCTCGGGGGTGGTCGGGACCGGGGTGGCCGTGCCGAGGACGAGCTCGCGCGCCTTCCGCTGCCCCCACGGGCCGAGGAGCATGAGCGGCAGCACCTTGAACGGGAAGCTCGGGCGCTGCGGGCCGACGCCGCCCGGGCACAGGAGCGCCATGGCGGCGACCCGCTCGGGACGCCGGATCGCGTAGTCGAGGGTCATCCAGCCGCCGAGGGAGATGCCGACGAAGGGGGCGCGGTCGAGGCCGAGGCCGTCGAGCACGTCGTCGAGCCAGCACGCGTGGGCGTCGCCGGCGAGCGGCGGGCGGACGTCGGCGCTGCGGCCGGCCTCGCCGATGGTGTCGACGGCGAAGACGCGGTGGGTGGTGGACCAGGTCGCGATGTCGAGGGCCCAGCTGACGGCGTTGGTCTGGGCGCCGTGGAGGAGGACGACGGGCGGCGCGTCCGGTGGGCCGGACACGAGGACGAAGGTCTCGCCGTGGCGGGTCGGGACCTGCAGGGCCTCGTAGGGGACGGGCCAGTCGGCGAGGGTCTGCGCGTAGCCGGCGAGGACCTCGCGGCGCGCGGCCGCGGACTTGAAGGCGACGGGTCTCATGACGCGCTCTCCATCCAGGTGTCGAGCATCAGCAGGAGATCGGCGGTGTCGCGGAGCCCTCCGACGATGATGAGCTTGAGGCGCGAGCGCGCCTCGTCGTGGAGGGCCTGGACCCGCAGCGGCTCGGTCGCGCCTGGGCGGCGCTGGGCGGAGGCCAGCACCAGCGTCTTCAGGCGGTCCGCGGTCGCCCGGTCGAGGCCGTCGAGCTCGACGACGCACGACGCGTCCGCGTGGCGCGGGACGGCGGGCGCCGCGGCTGGGCCGAGGAGGGCCCGCACGGCCGCCTCGCTGATCCGGTACTGCTTGCCGACCCGGGTCGCCTCGAGCTTGCCTTCGCGGATGTAGGCCCGGACGGTCCGCACGTGGAGCCCGAGCCGCTCTGCGACCTGTTCGACCGAGTAGAGATCGGTGGACATGGATCCCCCAAAGGATGCAACAAACATCCTTATCCATCCCCATCACGATCAAAACAAGATGTTTTGACGAACTTTAGGTAACGATGCGTCGTCAACGCAGCCGCGAGGCGGCGTCAGGTCTCCGACGTGGCCGGCACGGGAACGGCCGCGGGCGCCTTCGACCGGCGGACGAAGACCCTCCGGATGAGCACGAAGAACACCGGGACGAAGAGGCTCCCGAAGGCCGTCGCGAGGATCATGCCGCCGAGGACGCCGGTGCCGACGGCGTTTCGCGCCGCCGAGCCGGCCCCCGAGGAGATCGCCAGCGGCAGCACGCCGAGGCCGAAGGCGAGCGACGTCATGAGGATCGGCCGCAGGCGCAGGCGCACCGCCTCGAGGGTCGAGGCGAGGAGGTCCTCGCCGCGGTCGACCTGGGCCTTGGCGAACTCCACGATGAGGATGGCGTTCTTCGCCGAGAGCCCCACCGTCGTCAGGAGCCCCACCTGGAAGTACACGTCGTTCGGGAAGTCCCGGAGCATCGCCGCGAGCACCGCCCCCAGGACGCCGAACGGAACGACGAGCATGACGGCGAAGGGCACCGACCAGCTCTCGTAGAGCGCCGCCAGGGACAGGAAGACCACCAGCAGCGACAGGATGTAGAGGAGCCCGGTCTGGCTGCCGGTCTGCCGCTCCTGGAACGAGATGCCGGCCCACTCGAAGCCGATCCCGCGCGGGAGCTGCGCGACCAGCTCCTCGACCGCCTTCATCGCCGTGCCGGAGCTGACCCCGGGCGCGGCCTGGCCGGTGATCTCGAAGCTCGGCATCCCGTTGAAGCGCTCGAGGCGCGGCGCGCCGTAGGCCCAGTGGCTCGTCATGAACGAGGCGAAGCTGACCATGTCGCCGGCGCCGTTTCGGACGTACCAGCGCCCGAGGTCCTCCGGGACCATGCGGAAGGGCGCGTCCGCCTGCACGTAGACGCGCTTGATGCGCCCGCGATCGATGAAGTCGTTGACGTAGGTGCCGCCCCAGGCGGTCGCCAGGGTGGCGTTGATCTCGGCCAGCGAGACGCCCAGGGCGCCGGCCTTCTCGTGGTCGATCTCGAGCTTCAGCTCGGGCGTGTCCTCCATGCCGTTGGGTCGCGCGCCCACCAGGCGCGGGTCCTGCGCGGCCAGGCCGAGGAACTGGTTGCGCGCCGCGAGCAGCGCGTCGTGGCCGAGGCCGGCGCGGTCCTCGAGCTTGACGGTCCAGCCGCTCGCGTTGCCGAGGTCGCGCAGCACCGGCGGCTGGAAGGCGAAGACCAGCGCGTCCTTGATCTGCGAGAAGGCGCCGCTGGCCGCCCGGACGACCGCGCCGATCTGCTGGTCGGGGCGGGTCCGCTCGTCCCAGTCGCGCGTCCGGACGAAGGCGATCGCCGTGTTCTGCCCCGCGCCGCCGAAGCTGAAGCCGGCGATGGCGAACATCGACTTGATGGTGTCGGGCCGCGCCAGGAAGTGCTCCTCCATCTGGTAGATGACGTCGAGCGTGCGCTCCTGCGTGGCGCCGACGGGGCCCTGGGCCATCGAGATGAGGAAGCCCTGGTCCTCGTCGGGGAGGAAGCTGGTCGGCAGCTTCTGGAAGGCGAGGCCCGTCGCGGCCGCGATCCCGCCGAAGAGGAGCACGTAGTAGGCCGAGCGGCGGATCAGGTGCGCGACGACCGAGCGGAACGCGCCGGTGCCGCGGTCGAAGGTCCGGTTGAAGAGGCCGGCGAGCCCGCGCGTGCCGTGGCCGGGGGTGTGCTTGAGCAGGGTGGCGCACAGGGCCGGGGTGAGGGTCAGCGCGACCAGCACCGACAGCACCATCGCCGAGACGATGGTGATCGAGAACTGCTGGTAGATGACGCCGACCGAGCCGCCGAAGAAGGCCATCGGGACGAAGACCGCGGAGAGCACGAGCGTGATGCCGATGAGCGCCCCGGTGATCTGGTCCATCGACTTCCGGGTCGCCTCGCGCGGGGACAGCCCCTCCTCGCGCATGATGCGCTCGACGTTCTCGACCACGACGATGGCGTCGTCCACGAGGAGGCCGATGGCGAGCACCATGGCGAACATCGTCAGGGTGTTGATGGAGAAGCCGAAGGCCTGGAGCACGGCGAAGGTGCCAAGCAGGACGACCGGCACCGCGATGGTCGGGATGAGGGTCGCGCGGACGCTCTGCAGGAACACGAGCATCACGAGGAAGACGAGGCCGACCGCCTCGAAGAGCGTGACGACCACCTCGTCGATGGAGCGCTCGACGAAGGGCGTCACGTCGGAGGCGACGACCGCCTTCAGCCCCGCGGGGAAGTACGCCTCGAGCTCGACCAGCTTGGCCCGGACGGACTCGGCGGTCTCGAGGGCGTTGGCGCCGGTGGCCGGGATGACGGCGATGCCGACGGCGGTCTTGCCGTTGAAGCGCGAGACGACGTCGTAGCTCTCGGCGCCGAGCTCGACGCGCGCGACGTCGCCGAGGCGGACGACCGAGCCGTCGGCGTCGGTGCGGAGCAGGATCCGTCGGAACTGCTCGGCCGTGGAGAGCTGCGACTGCGCCGTGATGGTCGCGTTGAGCTGCTGCCCCGGGATGGCCGGCGTGGCGCCGAGCTGGCCGGCGCCGATCTGGGTGTTCTGCGCCTGGATGGCCGCCGTGACGTCGTTGGGGGTCAGGCGGTAGGCCTCGAGCTTGCCGGGGTCGAGCCAGATCCGCATGGCGTAGGAGCCGCCGAAGGTGCGGACGTTGCCCACCCCCTCGACGCGCGACAGGACGTCGGTGACGTTGGTCGCGACGTAGTCGCCGATGTCGGCCTGGGACAGGCCGCCGTCCTCGGACACGAAGGCGACGACCATCAGGAAGCCCTCGCCGGACTTCGTGACCTGGACGCCCTGGCGCTGCACGACCGTCGGCAGGAAGGGGACGGCGAGCTGGAGCTTGTTCTGGACCTGGACCTGGGCGATGTCGGGGTCGACGCTGGCGTCGAAGGTCAGGGTGACGCCGGCGCTGCCGCTCGAGCTCGAAGACGAGGACATGTAGAGGAGCCCGTCGAGCCCCTTCATCTTCTGCTCGATGACCTGGGTGACGCTGTCCTCGACGGTCTGCGCCGAGGCGCCCGGGTAGTAGGCGCTGATGGAGACCGACGTCGGCGCGATGTTCGGGTACTGCGCCACGGGCAGCGTCATCACCGCCGCGCCGCCGGCGAGCATGATGATGATGGCGATGACCGTCGCGAAGATGGGGCGATCGATGAAGAACCTGGCCACGTGCCGCGCTCCTCAGCGATCCGCCGGCGCGTCGCTCGCCGGCTTGCCGTCCGCAGCCCCGTCCGCCGCGGCGGTCGTCGCCTTCGACGCGTCGGTCGGCGGGGTCTCGGGCTTCGCCGCGGGCGCGGTCGGCTTCGTCGGGGCGACGGCCTTGCCCTCGGCGGCGCCGTCGGCGTCGGCGTCGGGCCGGAAGGGGACCGCCTTCGCCGGCGCGCCGGCGCGGACCTTCTGGAGCCCCTCGACGATGACCCGGTCCCCGACCGCCACGCCGCTCGTGACGAGCCACTGATCGCCGAGGGTCCGGGTGGTCGCGAGGATGCGCTGCTCGACGACGCCGTCGCCGTTGACGACGAGGGCGGTCGCGCGGCCCGACGGGTCGCGCGAGACGCCGCGCTGGGGGACGAGGATCGCGTTCGGCACGATGCCCTCCTCGATGACGGCGCGGACGTACATGCCGGGGAGGAGCTGGTGGTCGGGGTTCGGGAAGACCGCGCGCAGCGTCACCGCGCCGGTGTCGGCGCCGACGGTGGCGTCGGTGAAGGCGAGGCGCCCGGCGTGCGGGTAGGACGTGCCGTCCTCGAGCAGGAGCGTCACCTCGGCGCCGTCGAGGTCGGTCTCGCCGTCGGGGCGGGCGACGCGGCCGGCGGCGAGGGCCTTCTGGAGCCGCAGGATCTCGACGCTCGGGCGGGTGATGTCGACGTAGATGGGGTCGAGCTGCTGGACGGTCGCCAGCTGGGTCTGGAACGCGATCACCAGAGCCCCCTGCTTCACCGCCGACCGGCTGGTGCGGCCCCCGATCGGCGCGAGGACCTGGGTCCGCTCGAGGTCGAGGCTGGCCGCCGCGAGGGACGCCTGGGCCGCCGAGACCTGGGCGCGGGCCGCGCGCACGGCGCCCGCCGCGTCGTCGTTCGCCTGCTCGCTGGAGATCCCCTGGCTCGCCAGCTTGGAGACGCGCTTGGCCGTCGCCGAGGCCGTCGCCAGCGCCGCCTCGGCCCGCTGCAGCTCGGCCTTGGCCGCCGCGACCGCGATCTCGTAGCCGGCGGGATCGATGCGGTAGAGCACCTCCCCCGCCTCCACGTCGGCGCCCTCGTCGAAGGCGCGCTCGAGGACGAGCCCACCGACCTGGGGCCGCACCTCGGCGACCAGGTAGGGGGCCGTCCGGCCGGGCAGCTCGCTCGTCAGCGGCACGTCGCGGGTCGCGATGGTGACGACCGAGACCTCGGCCGGCGGGCGCGCCCCGCCTCCCGCGGCCCCGCCGGGGCCTCCCTGCGCCTCCTCGGCGCCGCACGCCCCCAGGGCGAGGGCGAGGAGCAGCAGGAGCGCCCGCGGCCACGGACCAATACGCTCGGAGCGGCCCGGAGCGGGCTCCAATGCAGCTGGATTCGACATTCGGTTCCTCGTGATCGCGGGCCCACTCCCTCGGGAGCGCACCTTCGCCGGCCCGCACTGCGGCGTATCGCGCGAGCACTGTACTGTTGACCAGGGGAGGCGCCAAACGAAACCGATACAAACCCAGTGATCATCGAGGTGATCGCGACGATCTCCCGTCGCGATGACGCTCCACGCACGAGGTCGTTCCGGCGCTCGCCCCGGCCGCCGTCACCGGGCGCCGGACGCAGGAAGGCCGGCGCCCGCGGGGGGCGGCGGCGGCGAGATAAGACTGGCCGAAGCCGGGCGCGTGCCGTACGCGACCCGACTCCGGCCTACGACGCGTCCGCAGCCACTCGGACGCGACGCTCGTTTCCCCGTTCGTCGTGCGGTCTCCCCCTGAGCACCGAACGACGGGTCCGCTGACGGACCGTTTCGCGCTGACACACGCTCCGGACACACGCCTGCCGTCGAGATCCCCAGGTCGAACCTGCGTCTACCCGAACGGGTTGGGGTGTGGCCGTCATCGTGCTCCAACGCCGGGGTCGGCCCAGTCGCCCCCGCTGGAGGGTGGCGACCGGAGTCGGGTGACATGCACCCGACGGCCCCAAGTACGAGCCAGTTGGCGGAGAAAAACACGAAAAAAATCAAAAAAAGATTCAGGCCCGGTCGCCGTGATGCAACGCACACCCCTGCGACGCAGCGTTCTCAGCCTCGCCGGGAGACTCCGGTTGCGGCGCGAAGAGGGTCGCTCTGCGAGGCCCGCGCCGGGCCGGTTCGAGGAAACGAACCCGCGCAGAGAACGCAATGCTCACGGCTCGCGGCCGAGGGCGGTACAGTGCGAGCCGCCCGAGGGGGGGCCGCGCCGGCACGAACCGGCCTGTGGCCTGTGGGCAGAGTCCAACCTGCTGCGCTGCGGAACGCCTCGCGGAATCAACAGGAGCCTTCATGCACCGACGCCGCCTCACCTCGATCGCGATCGCGCTCACCGCGCTCCTGGCCACGACGGGCTGCGGCCACGACGACTCCCCCGGCGGCCACGTCGTGACGTCCCAGCACGCCATCTCCGGCGGCTACGTGAGCTCCCAGGACACGGCCGTCGTCGGGATCGTGTCCTTCTCGGGCGGCCTCGGGATCTGCTCGGGCTCGCTGATCATGCCGAACCTGGTGCTCACCGCGCGCCACTGCGTCGCGCCGGTCCGCAACGAGGTCAACGGCGGCGTCGACTGCGACCTGACCTACTTCGGCTCGAACTACAGCCCGGGCCAGCTCTACGTCACGACGACGACGACCCTGCAGCAGGGCGGCCAGTACTACCACGCCGCGCGCGAGATCATCACCCCGACGTCGACGGCCTTCTGCGGCAACGACGTGGCGATGGTCGTCCTCGACGAGCCGATCTACGGCGACGAGGCGACCCCGCTCGTCCCCCGCGTCGACAGCGCGATCGTCGTCAACGCGCCCTTCAGCGCGCCGGGCGAGGAGTACTACGCCGTCGGCTACGGCGTCACCGCCGACGACAAGGACGACAGCGGCGCGCGCCGGCGGCGCGACGACCTCAACGCCACCTGCGTCGAGTCGCAGTGCCCGACCTACTTCGGCATGACCGACACCGAGTGGCTCGGCGACACCGGCATCTGCTCGGGCGACTCCGGCGGCCCGGCGATCGACCTGCAGGACCGCGTCATCGGCGTCGTCTCCCGCGGCGGCATGAACTGCTCGACCCCGATCTACGGCTCGGTCCACGCCTGGGGCGACTGGATCAAGGAGACCGCCCTCCACGCCGCGCAGCTCGGCGGCACGACGCCCCCGAACTGGGCCCTCGGCTGGCCCACCGACGCGTCCTACTACGCCGAGATCGGCATGAGCTGCGGCTCCAACGGCGACTGCGGCGGCGGCCTCTGCATCGAAGGCGTCTGCACCCGCCCCTGCACCGAGCTCGCCACCTGCCCGACCGGCTACGGCTGCAACGGCGGCCGCTGCGCCCTGCTGCCCGTCGGCGCCCTCTGCGAGGACGGCTCGAGCTGCGCCAGCGGCGACTGCCGCGACGGCGTCTGCACCCGCCCCTGCGACGCCGCCACCCCGTGCCCCTCCGGCTACACCTGCGACGGCACCTGCCACCTCCTCCCGGTGGGCCAGGCCTGCGCCGCGCCGACCGACTGCGAGTCCGGCAACTGCCTCGACGGCCGCTGCACCCGCGCCTGCGGCGCCGAGGCCCCGTGCCCCGCCGCCTTCACCTGCGACGCCGGCGCCCAGGCCTGCATGCTCCTCGGCGTGGGCGACATGTGCGGCGTCGACGGCGACTGCCGCTCCGGGCTCTGCCAGGACGCCAGCTACTGCACGCGCTACTGCGCCAGCCAGGCCGAGTGCCCCAACGGCTACGCCTGCGACACCGCCGTCAACCGCTGCCTCGAGATCCCCGTCGGCGGCGCCTGCGCCGGCCTCGAGGGCGAGTGCGGCGCCGGCGTCTGCGGCGCCGACGCCACCTGCACCCGCGGCTGCGACGACCTCGCGCCGTGCCCGACCAGCTACACCTGCGACCAGGGCCTGTGCGCCCAGATCGACGTCGGCGCGCAGTGCGTGGACGCGGCGGAGTGCAGCGGCGGCCTCTGCGTCGGCGGCGCCTGCACCCGCACCTGTGACGCCGAGTACACCTGCCCCGACGGCTACCACTGCGGCGGCGACGGCGTCTGCGCCAAGAGCACCAGCGGCGGCT
>SBGO01000713.1 GCA_006226565.1 Deltaproteobacteria bacterium
AGGCGTCCCGTGCGGAGGCCGCGCGAGCCGAGGCTGCGCGAGCCGAGGCGGCGCGTGCTGAGGCGGCGCGCCTCGAAGCGGCGCGTCTGGAAGCGGCCCGGAGCGGGAATGGCGGCACGAGCACGGTCCTGACGCGCAAGCCCGACACCGGCTCGACGGTCGGCGCCATCGGGCCGGGCGGCGGCGTCCACGGGAAGCTGCCGCCGGTCGTCGTGGACGACGACGAAGAGTTCTACGAGACCTGGTGGTTCTGGACCATCGTCACCGGCGTCGTGGTCGGCGGGAGCACCGCCGCCTACTTCGCCGCGAGTGACTCGGGGGACACCCCGAGCGGGTTCCGTTCGACGGTCACCTTCTAGGCTGATGATGAATCCGATGCACTCGAACGCTCGCACTCCTCTCGCGGCGACGCTGTCGGCGCTGGCTCTGGTCGGTTCGCTCGCGGCCTGTGACTCCGGTCCGGGCACGCCACCGACCGGCCTCCAGCTCCACGTGTACAGCTCGCCGTTGGCCGCGAACCCGTACGACGGGGTCGCCTTCATCCGGCTCCTGATGGACGGGGACGGCCTCGTCCAGCCCTATAGCCAGGTCGTCGCCTACGCCCCCGGCGTGCAGCTCTCCCTCGACGGCGTGCCCTTCAGCAAGGCCGGCGAGAAGCGCCAGCTCGTGATCGAGGGGTGGAGCGCCAACCAGGTGGGGCAGCCGGCGGCGCTGGTCTCCCGCGGCCGCAGCACGGCGACCGAGGTCCTGCCCGGGGGCGTTCCCCAGAGCTTCGAGGTGCTCTTTGCCCGGGTGAACCAGTTCCAGCAGCTCGTGTCCTCGGCGGACCTCTCCCCGCAGAGCCTGCTCGAGTCCCGCGTCGGCCACTCGGTCACCCAGACCCCGGCGGGTGAGCTGGTCATCGCCGGCGGCGGCACCATCTCGGTCGCGGGCACCGAGTGGTGGAAGGGCAACGGCTTCGCCATCCTGCGGAAGTCGGTCGAGGCCATCGACACGGCGTCCCTGCAGATCGGCTCGCGCTCGCCGATGCTGGTGCCGCGCGCGTGGCACACCGGCACGGCGCTCGGCTCGGGCCAGGTCATCCTCGCGGGCGGCTACGGGTCCGGGGGCGAGCCGATTCGCGACGTCGAGCTCTACAACCCGCCCGGCGTGCTCGACGGCACGGCGAAGCCGCTGCAGCCGCTCTCGGTGGCCCGCGCCGGCCACACGGCGACGCTCATCGACGAGTCGACGCGCGTCATCCTCTTCGTCGGCGGCGACTCGGCCGGCACCTGGGAGCTCTGGGATCCGGTCAACGGCTCGCAGGGCGTCCACGCGCTGCCCGACTCGCTCCCGCGGCGCCACCACGCGGCGACGACCTTCTACCCCGTCGGCCGCACCGAGCCCGGCGTGCTCATCACCGGCGGCGAGTCCGATGGCGCCGTGCTCTCCACGGCGATGCTCTACGACTCGGTCGCGCAGAACATGGTGCCCGTCGGCCAGCCGATGCCGAGCGGCGCGCGCACCCAGCACGCCTCGGTCCTCGTCCCGGCGCGCAACTTCATCTACGTCGCCGGCGGCTACACCGCGCTCAACCGCTCGAGCGCGACCGCGGGCATCGACGTCTTCGACACCTCCTCCTACGGCTTCATCCAGGGCAACGAGGGCTTCCGGATGCGCACCGCGCGCGGCGGCCTGGCGGCGACCCTGGGGCCGAACAACACGGTCGTCTTCGCCGGCGGCAGCGGCTCCGAGCCGGCGGGCGCCGGGATCCGGCCGCTCGCGAGCATCGAGGTCGTCTACGAGTACCTCGACGCCCTCAACGGCGTGCTGAACATCGAGGTCGCCAGCAGCTGGAACCCCGAGGCCACCGCGGCGGTCGTGCCCTACATGCCGACCGAGCGCGTGGGGCTCCGGGCCGTCGCCCTCGGGGACGGCATGACGCTCCTCGTGGGCGGCGCGGCCACCGACGGCGCGACCGGCGGCTACACGATGGTCCAGCCGCTGACCCTCTACAACCCGCTCTGAGCGCGGCCGGTCTGACGCAGTCCGGGACGGGCCAAGGGACCGCGGGCGACCCGAGGCGGTCGCAAGAGCCTCGATAGGACGGCACCCCGGTTTCTTGAACCACGAAGCTCACGGAGGACGCGGAGAGAGTCAACTCCGTGTCCTCCGGGAACTCCGTGGTTCAATCGCTCCCCCAAACGGCTTCGGACCGCCTGGACGCACCTCTGTGTCCGGCGCGAGACGTCGGCCTGTGAGCGCACGTGTTCGTCGCGGGCGGGACACCCTGGATCCGTGGGCCGGCCGATGACGGTGGCGTCGGCGCTCAGCCCAGCCGGGCGAGGATGCTCTCGCGGCCGAAGGCGCGGACCGCGAGCCAGCCGACGAGCAGGTCGAGGGCCAGGAGGATGCCGCATGCCGCGACCATCACCCCGGTGGTCAGGTAGATCTGGCCGATCAGCACGGCGATCCCCGAGCCGACGATGGGCAGCACCACGAGGCTCGAGATGGCCTGGGCCGTGCGGACGTCGTTGACCCGCGCCGACACGACCACCGCGAGGAGCGTGCTCAGGCACGACAGGAGCGGCATCGCCACGAAGACGCCCACGATCCACATCGGGCGCATCGCCTGGGCGACGACCGGGGGCGAGGTCATGGCGCCGATGGCGCCGAGGGCCAGGGCGAACTGCACGAGGCCGAGGAGGACGGCGGGCGTGACGGCGGCGAGGGTCTTCCCGAGGACGATCTCGCCGGTCCGGACCGGGGTCGCGAGGAGGGGCTCGAGGCTCCGCGTCTCCTTCTCGCCGATGATGCTGTACGCGCCGATGACGACGGGGAGGAGGGTCGGGGTGAGGATGAGGTAGAGCATGTTCTGGTCGTTCACCAGGACCTGCACGGCCGCCGTCACCTCCAGCGAGGACAGCGCCGCCGGCGCGACGAAGCCCTGCCGGGCGAGGTCGGCCGGGACGAGATCGGCGACCGTCAGGAGGCTCGCGATGACGACCCCGACCATCAGGAGCGGGAGCAGCGCCATCGACATCAGCACCATCTTGTTGCGCCGGATCTCGAGCGCCTCGCGGCCCATCACCGCGCGTATCCGTCGCCAGCTCATGCCGTCCCCCCGCGCGCCGCGTCGGCGCCCGCGTCGTCGCCCGCGGCGGGCCCGACGAGGTCCATGTAGACGGCCTCGAGGCTCGGGCGATCGACCTCGACCCGCAGCACGTCGGCCCCGGCCTCGACGACGGCCCGGACCAGCCCGGGCGCGACGTCGTCGGGCGCGTCGGTCGCCACGACCAGCGCGCGCCCCTCGATCGTGAGCTGTCCGTCCATCCGCGCGGCGGCGGCGGCGCGCACGGCCTCGGTGAGCTCGCGCACGGTCAGCACGAGGCGGCCGCCGGCGAGGTCGTCGCGGAGCGCCTCGGGCGTGCCGACCTTGAGGATCGCGCCGCGCATGATGGCGATCCGGTCGCAGAGCCGCTGCGCCTCGTCGAGGTTGTGGGTGCAGAGGACGATGGTCCGCCCGGCGTCGCGGAGGCTGGTGATGAAGTCCCGCACGACCCGCGCCGCGCTGGGGTCGAGGGCCGCCGTGGGCTCGTCGAGGAAGACGACGGGCGGGTCGTGGAGCAGCGTCCGGGCGATGGCGAGCTTCTGCCGCATCCCCTTGGAGAAGCCGCCGGCGCGGTCGTCGCGGCGGTCCCAGAGGCCGAGCAGCGTCAGGTAGCGGCGGATGCGCCCCTCGAGGTCGTCGAGGCCGTGGAGGCGCCCGAAGAAGCGGAGGTTCTCCGCCGCCGTCAGCCGCGCGTAGAGGCCGGGCACCTCGGTCAGGACGCCGACGCTGCGCCGGACCGCCTCGTCGTCCTCACCGACGGCGTGGCCGCCGACCCACGCGCGCCCGGAGGTCGGCGCGATGAGGCCGGTCAGCATCCGCACGGTGGTGGTCTTGCCGGCGCCGTTCGGTCCGAGCAGCCCGAAGACCTCGCCGGCGGCGATGTCCAGGTCGAGCCCGTCGACCGCGACCCGATCGCCGAAGCGCTTGGTCAGGCTCTCTGCGCGAATCACCGGGCCCCCTCGTGGCGCTGCGACGTCGTGCCCGGTCCCACCGGGCCCCTCAGGTGTAGCGCACCGTCCGTACGAGTGAAAGCCGGCCCCGCCCGCGGTGGTTTTCCGAACCCGCGGAGACTGCTAGTCTCCTTCGGCCTGGCGAGTCAGGTCGGACCGGAGCTGAGCGTGGGCTGGACAGTGTGTGACAGGAGCAGGCAGCCGGCGCGAGCCGCGCTGAGCGCCTTCGCGCTCGTCGCCGTCCTCGGGCTGAGCGCGGCGGCGGCGGCGGCGCCGGTGGATGGGCTCACCCTGCGGATGAGCCCGAGCGACCCGGTGGTGCGCAAGGGCGACGTCGTGACCTTCGAGGTCGTCGTCGTCAACGCGTCCACCCGGGACTTCGTGCGGGAGGGCGCGGCCCAGGGCGTCCAGCTCGTCCTCGAGACCCCGCGCGGCCTCCTCTGGCAGCCGGGGAGCGGGCGCGCGACCACGGTCGGCGGCGCCGACGTCACGCTCCTCGACCCCGACCAGGCGGCGAGCGCGCTCGTCCTCGCGCGCGACCTCGACGGCGAGCCCCAGAACTTCAACCTCGGCCGGGACCAGACCCTCACCTTCCGCTACCAGCTCGCGGCGTCGAGCCCGCTCCAGGTCGACACGGTCGCCCACCATCGCGCGTTCCTGCGCGCGGGCGACGGCACGGTCCTGAGCGACGTCGTCGTGGCCTCGGTCCGCGTCGAGCCGGACCCCGAGCTCGACGAGGCCGTCGTCTACGGCCGCGTCTTCTGCGACGCCGACGGCGACGGGCGCCCCGGCGCGGGCGAGGTCGGGGTGGGCGGCGCGCGCGTCGTCGCCGATCACGGCTGGTACGTCGACAGCGACGCCGACGGGCGCTTCCACCTGCGCCGCTTCGAGCCCGGGATGCACCTCCTCAAGCTCGACGTGGCCTCGCTGCCGCCCGGCGCGACCCTCACCACCTCGGACAAGGTGGCGCTCTACCTCACCCGCGGCCTCGCCGCGCGCGCCGAGTTCGGCGTGAAGTGCCCCGAGCTCGAGACCGTGCGTCCCCCCGAGGTCGTGCGCCTCGGCGAGGACGGCGCCCCGGCGGAGAGCGACGACGTCGAGGTCGAGACCACGCCGCTCCCGGTCGTCACCGTCGTCGGCAACGTCAACGACGGCGCCCTCGCGGTGGACGCGCGCCCGCTCGCCCCGCTGGCGGCGCGCCTGGCGATCGAGGGCCGCGAGCGCGACATCGAGGGCAAGCTCCAGCCGGTGAGCGCCCTGAACGTGCCGTGGACGCCGGGCCCGCTCAAGCGCCCGGTGGTCTTCCGGATGACGGTCCCGCCCGAGACGGCGGCGCTGCCGGGGCTGACCTGGCGCCTGGCCGTCGCGCGCGTGGACGGCCCGGTGGCCCACGAGGTCCGGACCTTCTTCGGGCAGGGCGCGCCCCCGGCCACCCTCTCCTGGGACGGGACCGAGGCCGGCTCGACGGTGAGCGTCCTCGACCGCGGGGCGCGCTACGACGTGCGCCTCCTGGTGGCCGACGGGCGCTCCGGCGTCGCCGCGAGCGCGCCGGTCGCGCTCGGCGCGAGCTGGGGCGGCGCGACCCGCGAGATCTCGCGCGAGGCGGTGCGCGGGGAGCTCTTCGACAAGAAGATGGAGCCGCACGCGAGGCTCCTCAACGCCATCGTCAAGGCGGCCGGCGAGCGCGCGAAGATCGAGGGCGCGCGGCTCCTCGTCGAGGTCCACCTCGACGCCACGGAGTTCGAGGAGCAGGACCTGACGCGCACGCGCCGCGGCGCCTACTTCCTCAACGAGTGGGCGAAGAAGCGGCTCAAGCTCGGCGACGATCTCTTCGTCGCGGTCGGGCTCGGCGGGACGCGGCCCCTGCGCCCGAACATCGGCGACCGCAACCGGGCCTTCAACCGGCGCGTCGAGATCGTCGTGCTGCCGCCCGAGGACCCGGCCAAGCTCGTCGCCCCGCCCCTCGAGAAGGTGCGGCCGCGGGTGCGCATCGGCGGCCGTGACGTCCGGATCGGCAAGGACGGCGTCTTCGTGGAGACCGCCCCGCGGCCGAGCGGGCAGGCCCTGGCGATCACCGTCCACGGCGCCGACGGCGCGGTGCGGAGCGTGGCCTTCGGGGACGGGACCGCGGCCGTCGTGGTGCCCACGCCCACGCCCACGGCGCCGGGCGAGCCTGAGGTCAACGAGCACGGCGAGCTGGTCGTCCCCGAGGCGGCCGAGCTCCACCCGCCGGCCGGGACGGTCCCGCCGCGCGAGCCGGAGGTGACGGTCACCGCCCCCGCCGCGGGCGACGGTGAGGAGGTCCCGGGGGCGCAGCCGCTCGAGACCGACCCGCTGCGCCGCTTCGGCGGGCGCGCCCTGCGCGAGTCCCTCGGCACGAAGTCGATCCTGCTCGGCGCCGAGGAGCTGGCCGCCAACGGCAAGCGCATCACCGCGGGCAAGCTCGAGGTGACGCTCCCGCCCAAGGGGATCCCGCTCACGACGACGCGGCTCTTCGTCCGCGGCACCAGCGACCCGGCCAACGCCGTCACCGTCAACGGCCGCGCCGTGCGCCTCGGCGCCGACGGCGCCTTCGCCGAGCTCGTCGAGGTCCCCTCCGGCGCCAGCACCCTGGTCATCGTCAGCACCGACCCGCTCGGCTACCAGGCGCGCGTCGAGTGGCCCATCACGGTCACCGACAGCGAGCTCTTCCTCCTCGCCCTGGCCGACGGCGTCGGCGGCCAGGTGGGCGCGCGCCTCCAGGAGCTCGGCCCCTACGCCAAGACCGACAACGGCACGCTCTACATGGCCGGGCGCGGCGCGCTCTACGCCAAGGCGCGCATCAGCGGCACCGCCCTCGCGAAGGACCTCTTCGTGACGGCGCACCTCGACACGGCCAAGAAGCGCGACTTCACGGCGTTCTTCGACCAGGTCGTCGACCCGGCGCGCGACTACGTCATCTACGGCGACGCCGCGTCGGACGTGCAGGACGCCGCCGCGCGCGGGCCGTTCTACGTGCTCGTCGAGGCCGACCGCTCGAAGCTCGAGCTGGGCTCGATCCGGACCGACATCGCGGGCATCGATCTCCTGCGCTACGACCGGACCTTCTACGGCGGCAAGCTCGACGTGCAGGAGAGCTTCGCCGAGGGGTGGGACACGAAGCTCGAGGCCTTCGTCAGCGAGGACAACCGGGAGCTCGTGCGCCGCCACGACGAGCTGCGCGCCACCGGCGGCAGCCTCTACTACCTGTCGAGCCACGAGATCGTCGAGGGCAGCGAGCAGGTCTGGATCGTGGTCCGCGAGATGGACACCGGCCTCGAGCTCGGTCGCGAGCGGCTCAGCCGCGACGTGCAGTACCGCGTCGACTACGTGACCGGGCGCGTGACCTTCGCCTCGCCGGTCTCCTCGACCATGGACGCCCTCTTCCAGATCGACGGCTACCAGCCCTTCACCGGCCGCTCCGTGCTCGACGGGCACCAGGTCTGGGTCCACGTCGACTACGAGTCGCGCTCGGTGTCGGCGGCCGGCAACATCGCGTGGGGCGTCCACGCCAAGCAGACCCTCGGCGGCGTGGTCGAGGTCGGCGGCGGCTACATCCGTGAGGGGCGGCCGGCCGGCAGCGGCGCCAGCGAGCCAGGCGAGGCCGACTACGCGCTCTATGGGGCGCACATCAAGGTCAAGCTCTCCGAGCACTCGCTCCTCTCGGCCGAGGTGGCGCACTCGAAGAACAAGGACGGCGTCAGCCTCGGCTCCTCGGACGGCGGGCTGTCCTACCGCGAGATCCGGCGCGCCGCGGACGAGAGCTCCGGCGACGCGCTGAAGCTCAACCTCGACGCCCGCGTGGGCGAGCTCTTCGACGTCGAAGGGCTCGACCTCCGCGTCCGCGGCTGGTGGCAGCTCCTCGACTCCGGCTACCACGCCACCGGCCTCGCGAACCTGCGCGGCTCCGAGACCTGGGGCGGCGCGGTCACCTGGAACATCACCGGCGACGACCGCCTCGACGTGCGCTACGACGGCGGCACGACGCTGGTCGCCGACTCGCTCTTCGACACCGGCGAGCGCGCGGTGAAGCGCAACCGCCTCCACGCCCGCTACGCCCACGACTTCGGCCGGGTCGAGGGGACCGTCGAGGCCGGCTTCGGCCAGCACCGCGACGACGACGACGGGCTGGTCCACGACACCGGCGCCGTGGCGCTCGGCGCCGCGGTGAAGCTGACCCGGCGCCTCACGGCGACGGTCAGCCAGGAGGCGCTCGTCAGCGGGGACGACGCGGTCCTCGGCGACAGCTTCAACGACCGCATGACGACCAACGTGGGGCTCGACTACCGGGTCGCGAAGGACCTGTCGCTGCGGCTCCTCGAGAGCGTCCGCTGGAACGGCGACAACGCCACGCGCCTCGGGCTCCGCACGCAGCTCGACGAGGCGACCTCGGTCTACGTCGAGGACCGCTTCAAGCCTGGCGAGGACAACGGCCGCCTCCTCCACACGCTGGTGCTCGGCGCGGAGAGCGCCCTGGGCCCCGACGGTCGCGCCTATGGCGAGTACCGGCTGGCCGACGGGGTCGACGGGCGCACGAACCTGGCGGTGATCGGGCTCGCGCGGCGGCTCCAGCTGGCCCCCGGCGTGCGCGTCGCGGCGGGCTACGAGCGCAGCCAGGCCGTCGACGGCGTCGAGGCCGGCTTCACGCGCGACGTGGTCAGCGGCGGGCTCGAGATCACCGGCTCCGACGTGGTGCAGTTCGGCGGCCTCTACGAGGTGCGCCTCGACCACCCGGCGGACCGCACCGAGAGGCCCGAGAAGGTCCAGGCGTTGGTCCGGAACTCGCTGGACGTGCGCCTGGCCGAGGACGTCACGCTCCTCGGCGTCTTCAACTACACGATCACCCAGAACCTCGACAGCCGGAGCTTCGACAAGGAGGAGCTCGAGGCGACCGTGGCGCTGGCGTGGCGCCCCGAGCAGGACGACGTGACGTTCATCGGGCGCTACTCGCGGCTCGTGAGCCGGCAGCTGCGGCTCGACCCCAGCGTCGGCACGCTGAGCGGCCTGGGCGGGCTGGGCGGCCTGGCGGGGCTCGACACCGGGACGGCCACGTCTCTCGGGAGCCTGGGCGCCATGGGGGGCCTGCTCTCGCAGGAGCGCGAGAAGAACGTCAGCGACCTCGTCAGCCTCATGGCCATCATCGAGCTGCCGCTCCGGCTCCAGCTCACCGAGAAGCTCGTGTGGCGCCACACGTCGACGGCGCTGACGGGGCTCGCGACGAGCGACTACGACGTGCTCCTGTGGATCAACCGGCTCGCCTTCCACCTCGTCGCGCGCTTCGACGTCGCGGCGGAGTTCCGGATGGCGGCGACCCTGGGTGACGCGGCCGTGCTCGAGAACGGGGGGCTCCTCGAGGTCGCCTACCACTTCTACGACTTCGTGCGGCTCGGCGTCGGCTACAGCTTCAACGGGGTGGCCGGCGAGATCCTGCCGGGCTCGATGGGCAACGACACCGACAGCGGCTTCTACGTGCGGCTGACCGGGACGTACTGATCAGGGGGCGAGCGCGTCCAGCGTCGGGCACGTCCCGACGCCGGTCGCGTCGAGGCGCTTGCGGATGAAGGCCGGGCGCTGCTCGGCCGGCACCTTCCCGAGCGCCTTCAGCACCTCGCGGACGTCGGGGTTGCTGACCGCCTGCTCGACCGCGCGCATGACGAGGGACGAGCGATCGGCGGGGTCGACGTTCTCCGGCAGCGCGACGTGGCAGAACGCCTCCCAGCCCTCGGCCTCGGACTGGGCGCGCTCACCGCACGCGAACGGGGCCACGAGCAGGGTGAAGAGAGCGATGAGGGCGACGCGCACGGAGAGCTCCTGGGCTTCGGTTCGACGCGCGGAGGATAGCCTCGGCGTCGGCGGAGCGCACCCCGTGAGATCGGGGGCCGGTCGCCGCGATCGTCGCGCCCTGGGCCGCCGTCGGGTCGTCGCTCTTGGCGCCGGCGGCGTTCTGCGCTATCCCGCGCCGATGCACGAAGACACCCCCATCCATCCCCCCCTGGGCTGGCGCTACGCCGGCGTCCGAAGCGGCATTCGCAGCGAGGGTCGCGACACGGCGCTGCTCGTGAGCGACCGGCCCTGCGCCGCGGCCGCCCGCGTGACCACCAACCTCGCCAAGGCCCCCTGCGTGTACCGCGCCAAGGCCGCGACGCCGGGGAGCGACCTCCGCGCCGTGGTCGTCGTGAGCGGGTGCGCGAACGCCCTCGCGGGGGCGGCCGGGAAGGCCGCGGACGACGCGCTGGCGGCCTCGGTGGGCGCGGCCCTGGCCGTGGACCCTGCGAGCGTCCTGACGGCCACCACGGGCATCGTAGGCGTGCCTCTGGCCGTGTCCAAGGTGGAGGCCGCCCTGCCGACGGCGGTCGCCGGGCTGAAGGCCGACCCCGAGGTCGCCGCGGGCGCCATCCTGACGACGGACACGCGGCCGAAGTCCGCCTCCGCCGTGGTCAGCATCGACGGCATCAGCGCGCGCCTCCACGTCATGGGCAAGGGGGCGGGCATGATCCACCCCAACATGGCGACGATGCTGGCCTTCGTGACGACGGACCTGACCCTCACCCCGGCCGGGGCCGACCAGGTGCTGGGCCCGGCGGTCTCGCGGAGCTTCAACCGCATCTCGGTCGACGGCGACACCTCGTGCAACGACATGGTGATGCTGCTCGCCAACGGGGCCTCGGGCGCGCCGCGCCTCGACGCCGGCGACCCGCGGCTGGCCGCCGTCGAGGACGCCCTGACCGAGCTCCTCGTGGACATCGCCAAGAAGATCGCCGCCGACGGCGAGGGCGCCAACCACCTGGTCGCCGTGACCGTCACCGGCGCGGCCACCGAGGCCGAGGCCCACGCGGCGGCGCGCGGCGTGGCCCGCTCGAACCTGGTCAAGGCGGCGGTCTTCGGCGCGGACCCGAACTGGGGCCGCATCGCGGTCGCTGCCGGGCAGCACCTCGCCGAGCACGGCAGCGACGCTGACCCGGAGCGCTGGCGCATCAGCATCTGCGGCGTCCCCGTCTTCGCGCACGGCGCCCCGGTCCCGTTCTCGGCCCGCGAGGTCTCCGCGGCGCTGAAGGCGCCCGAGGTCACCATCGCCCTCGACCTCGGCGACGGCCAGGCGTCCGCGACGGCGTGGGGCTGCGACCTCAGCTACGACTACGTCCGCATCAACGCCGAGTACCACACCTGAGGCGCGGCGCGGGGCGATGGGCGGGCTGACGACGCGGCCGTTGGAGGAGGAGGACCGGCGCTGGGCGAACGCGCTGGTCGCCGAGCACTTCGGCTCGACCCGCGTCGTGACCCGCGGTCGCTTGTTCGAGACGCGCGCCCTCCCCGGCCTCGTCGCGGTGGTCGACGGGGCCCCCGCGGGGTTCCTGCTGTACCGCGAGGACGTAGACGGGACCGAGCTCGTCGCCCTCGTCGCGGTCCGGCCGCGGCGCGGCGTCGCGACGGCGCTCGTGCGCGCCTTCGAGGCGCTCGCCCGGGAGCGCGCCTGGCCGCGCGCCTGGCTCGTCACCACCAACGACAACGTCGGCGCCCAGGCCTTCTACGCGGCGGTCGGCTGGCGCCTCGTCGCCGTCCACCGCGACGCCGTGAGCCGCTCGCGTGAGCTGAAGCCCGAGATCCCGCTGACGAACGACGCCGGCGTCCCCATCGCGGACGAGCTCGAGTACGAGCGCGGCCTCTGAGCCCGAAAAGACGACGCCCGCGGGGCTCGAGAGCGCCGCGGGCGTCGTGTGGGTCAGGGCTTGGAGGCTAGACGCGCTCGAAGAGTCCCGCCGCGCCCATGCCGCCGCCGATGCACATCGTGACGATGCCGTAGCGGGCGCCGCGGCGCTTCATCTCGTGGAGCAGCGTCGCGGTGAGCTTCGCGCCCGTGCACCCGAGGGGGTGACCGAGGGCGATGGCGCCGCCGTTGACGTTGACCTTCTCCGGGTCGAGCCCGAGCTTCTCGATGACGTAGACCGACTGCGACCCGAAGGCCTCGTTCAGCTCGAAGAGGTCGATGTCCTCGAGCTTCACGCCGGTCATCGCGAGGAGCTTCGGCACGGCCGCGACCGGCCCGATGCCCATCTCGTCCGGCTCCACGCCGGCCACCGCGTAGCCGCGGAACACACCGAGGATCTCGGCGCCGAGCGCCTCGGCCTTGTCACGGCTCATCACGACCGCCGCGGCGGCGCCGTCGCTCATCTGCGAGCTGTTGCCGGCGGTGACCGTGCCGCCGCTCGCCGCGAACACCGGGCGCAGCTTCGCGAGCCCCTCGACGGTGGTGCCGGCGCGCGGCCCCTCGTCGGTGTCGATGCCGCCGAAGGGGACGATCTCGTCCTTGAACTTGCCCTCGGCGATGGCCGCGAGCGCCCGGGTGTGGCTCCGCGCGGCGAGCTCGTCCTGCTTCTCGCGCGCGATGCCGTAGCGGGTCGCCACGACCTCGGCGGTGTTGCCCATGCCGGTGTAGATGGCCGGGTCCTTCGCCACGATGCCGGGGTGCGGGCGCGGGGTGTGCCCGCCCATCGGCACCGCCGACATGGCCTCGACGCCGCCCGCGACGATGACGTCGCCAAAGCCGGCCATGATCCGCTCGGCCGCCTGGGCGATGGTCTGCAGCCCCGACGAGCAGAAGCGGTTGACGGTCATGCCCGGCACGGTGACGGGCAGGCCCGCGTGGATGGCCACGGTGCGGGCGATGTTGAGGCCCTGCTCACCCTCGGGCATCGCGCAGCCCAGGATGACGTCCTCGATCTCCTCGTCCTTCAGGCCGGGGACGCGGTCGATGGCGCCCCGCACGGCGGCGGCGCCGAGGTCCTCGGGACGCGTGTCCTTGTAGGCCCCCTTGTTGGCCTTCCCCACCGGGGTCCGGACCGCACTGACGATGACAGCTTCACGCATGTGTTTTCTCCAGTCCGAAAGTGTTTGGTCCAGCCGGGTATCAGTTCCGGAGGGGCTTGTTGTTCATCAGCATGTACTGCATGCGCTCGAGGCTCTTCGGCTCGCCGACGAGGCTCATGAAGGCCTCGCGCTCGAGGTCGAGCAGGTGCTGCTCGTCGACGGCCACCTTCCCGTTGGTGTCGCCGCCGCACAGCACGTGCCCGAGCTTGTCGGAGATGAGCTTGTCGTGCTCGGAGGCCCAGCCCGACAGCATCATCCCGTACACGAAGAGGGAGACGGCCGCCCACCCATCGCGACCCGGCAGGAACAGGTTCTGCGCCGGCTTCGGCGGGGTGTAGCCCCGGTCGGCCATGTAGCGCGCGAGGCGCTTGGCGTCGTTGATGCGGGTGTCGCGGTTGATGGCCAGCTCGTCGGCCGCGGTCGCGTAGCCGAGCTCGAAGACCTCGCCGCCGCCGGTGGCGACCTTGGCCAGGCCGATGTTCTCGAAGGCCCGCTGGATGAGCGGGAGCGGGTCGAAGCCCTGCGGGAGCTTGTTCGGGACGTGCTGGAACACGCGCTTGAGCATGTTCAGCGTGCCGCCGCCGCCCGGGATGAGGCCGACGCCGACCTCGACGAGGCCCATGTAGGTCTCCGACGAGACCATCATGCGGTCGCCCGCCATCGCCATCTCGCAGCCGCCGCCGAGGGTGAGCCCGTGCGGGTTGGTCACGACCGGCTTGGGGAGGTACTTCAGGCGCTGGTTGACGTCCTGGAACGCCTTCACCACGCCCTCGATGTCGTCCCACTTCTTCTGGTTGGCCTGCATGACGATCATCATGAGGTTGGCGCCAGCGGAGAAGTGCTCGGCCTGGTTGGCGATGACGAGGCCGTCGAAGTCCTTCTCGACGCGGTCACAGGCGACGTTCAGCATCGCCGTGAGGTCGGGATCGACGGTGTTCATCTTGGTGTGGAACTCGAGGCAGGCGATGCCGTCGCCGATGTCGACGAGGGTCGCGCCGCGGTTGCCCTCGACCACGTTCCCGGCGGCCTTGAGGCGGGCCAGGGAGAGGCTGCCGGGGATGACCGGCTCGGGCTGGAGCTTCGCGCCGGGCGCGAAGTACTTCGGCGTGTTGTCCTCGGTGACGTAGAAGCCGCCGGCGGCGATGGCGTCGTCGACCCAGGCCGGCAGCGTGTAGCCGTCGGCGCGGAGGCGGTCGGCGACCTCCTTGACGCCGAGGGCCTGCCAGGTCTCGAACGGGCCGAGATCCCAGTTGAAGCCCCAGCGCATCGCGCGGTCGATGTTGACGATGTCGTCGGCGATGTCGAAGGCGATGTTGGCGGCGTAGGCCAGGCTCGCGGCCAGGACGTGCCAGCCGAACTTGGCGGCGCGGCCGTCACCCTCGATGAGCTTGGCGATGCGGTCCGCGGGCTTCTCGAGCTTCTTGACGGCCTTGAGCTCGGGGAGGTCGGGCTTCTCCTTCGCGCGGTACTCGAGGGTGTCGAGGTCGAGGGTGAAGAAGTCCTTGCCGACCTTCTTGTAGAAGCCGGCCTTGGTCTTGCGGCCGAGGAAGCCCTTCTGGACCATGTTGGTCAGGAAGGCCGGGATGCGGAAGATCTCGCGCTCCGGGTCGTTCGGCAGGCTGTCGAAGCAGTTCTGCGAGACGTGCACGAAGGTGTCGAGGCCGACGACGTCGGCGGTGCCGAAGGCGGCGGACTTGGGGCGGCCCATCGGGGTGCCGACGATGGCGTCGACCTCCTCGGGCGTGTAGCCGAGCTCACGCATCGAGGAGATGGTCTTCATCATCGCGTAGACGCCGATGCGGTTGGCGATGAAGTTCGGGGTGTCCTTCGCGAAGACGACGCCCTTGCCGAGGACCTTGCGGACGAAGCCGACCATGAGGTCGATGTGCGCCGGGTCGGTGTCGGGGCCGGGGATCACCTCGAGGAGGTGCATGTAGCGGACCGGGTTGAAGAAGTGCGTTCCGAAGAAGTGCTTCTTGAACTCGGCGCTGCGGCCCTCGAGCATCCCGTCGATGCTGAGGCCGGAGGTGTTGGTCGTGACGAGCGTGCCGGGCGTCCAGTTCGCCTCGATGTTCGCGAGGAGGGAGCGCTTGACCGCCATGTCCTCCTTGACGACCTCGATGACCCAGTCGACCCCCTTGAGGAGCTCGAGGTGGTCGGAGAGGTTCGCGATCTCGATGAGGGAGGCCGCGTACTTGTCGAGGAAGAGCGCGGGCCTGGACTTCAGCGCGTTGTCCAGTCCCCCCTGAGCCCAACGGTTGCGCGCCGCGGGGTCGTTCTTCTCCGCGTCGGTCAGGTTCGGGGGCACGATGTCATAGAGGATCGTGCGGATGCCGCAGGACGCGAGGTGGGCGGCGATGCCGCTCCCCATGACGCCGGCGCCCAGCACAGCCACTTTCCGAATACCGGTACCCATGCGGTTGGCTCCTTGCGAACGAGGTGGAACCGGTCCTGAATAGATACTCCGCAGGAGCGGGTCAAGGCTCTGATTGAGGATTCATTCAGTTCTTCACAGCAGGGGCGGACGGTGTTGCCAGCGTGTGGTTTGTACAGGACGGGAGTGGCGCTCGAGGGGCGCGAGAGCGCGATCGGCGGGGGGCTGCTGGTGTATTTCCACAACCACTCGAAGCAGGGCCCGCCGCTCGTGCTGACGGCGGTGGAGAACACCCACAACCGGTGGACCTTCTCGGACCGGGGCTACCTGGTCCAGGGGCCCGGCGCCGAGGCGTTCCTGGAGGGGCTCGTCGCGCTCCCGCGGGAGGGCTTCTACGCCGTGACGGCGCCCATCACGCTGACGGACGGGCGCGTGCTCGCGGTGCGGAGCCTGGTGCAGGTGGGCTACAACCGGGCGGGAGAGCCGATCCTCTTCCCCGCGGAGCATCGGGGAAACGGCTTCGCCTTCCCGGACCGGGGCTTCCGCTTCTTCGACCTGACGGTCTTCGAGCGGCTGAGCGAGTGCGGCTTCGACGCGCCCGTCGAGGAGCCGCCGGCCCACCTGCTGCACTGAGGGACCGCTCGGCCGGGCCGGGCTGGGCGTGGCGGCCGCGGCGCATGTGACACGTGGTCGCAGGGGGGGGGCGTTTTTTGCGGAACGCCGCCGGGTGTCGACGGCAAAGGATCGGAGGAGTCCGGGGGGGCGGAGCGCTCGCCCGGGTGAACGGTCCGGAGGCGGCGATGGAGCGGCAGGGGCGGGACGAGGAGGAGGCGTGGAGGCGCTGTCGCGCGCTCGCCGCGCTGGGGAGCGCGGACCGCGTGGCGCGGTGGCTGCGGGGCGCCCTGCCCTGCCCCGCCCCGCCGACGGGTTGGGAGCGCGAGGTGCGGACGCG
>SBGO01000151.1 GCA_006226565.1 Deltaproteobacteria bacterium
GGGGCTCAGCGGCCGCCCGCTGACGGCGCGCGCCACGGCCCTCGTCGCGACCATCCACGCGCGCACCGGCGGGCGGCTGCCCATCGTCGGCGTCGGCGGGATCTTCACCGCCGACGACGCCCGCGCCCGCCTCGACGCCGGCGCGACCCTGGTCCAGCTCTACACCGGCCTCATCTACGAGGGCCCCGCGATCGTCCAGCGCATCGTCCGCGGCCTCTGAAAAAAATGTGAAGTTGTGGGGTCAGACCCCACAACTTCACATTTTCACCGCTCGGGGACGGCGGCCGGCTCGCTGGCCTGCGCTCGTCCCGAGCGCGGTGGCGGTCAGCCCCCCGCGGGCGCGCGTGCTCACACCTCGATGATCGGCTCCTCTTGCGGGACCGGCGTCGGCGCGGGGACGGCGCGGGGGGCGCTCGGGACCTCACGGGGCTGGACGGGCCGGATCTCGACCCGCGGCGGGTCGAACGGCGAGAAGTCCGTCGTGGGGGCCGGGGCGGGCGTGGCGTCGACCAGCGCGCGCGGCGTGCCGGGAGCGTCCTCGAACGCCCCGGCGTAGTCGATGACGCAGGTCAGGCGGTAGCTCGGGTGCGGGCCGCAGGACACGCCGGCGACGTGGAGCGCGCGGTCGAGGAGCACGTCGCGGTGGCCGCGATCGGCGACCCCGTCGTCGACGAGCAGGTCGACGACGACCTCCTCGGCGGTCATCGAGCCGAAGGTGATGTTCTCGGCGACGACCTTGCGCCAGCGCCCGTGGCGGGACGCGCGGTCGTCGGGGTGGCTGCCGTCGCTCCCGGCGTGCCCGAGGAGCCCGCTCCGGCCGAGGTCGGTGGCGTGGTCACGGGCGGCCGCCGCGAGCCCGTCGGACCAGGTGAGCTGCGGGCGCGCGCCCGTCCGCTCGAGGACGGCGATCGCCTCGTCGACGGCGCTCAGCCCTTCCTGGGTCATCACCGCGGGCTTGCCGGGGACGCGCAGGACGGCGCCCTCGAAGTAGGGGCGGAGCCGCCGCAGCTTCGCCGCGTAGCCGACCGGATCGCGGCGCATGCGGTTCATCTCGTCGAGCACCTCCGCCTCGAGGAGTCGGAGATCCTCGGCCGGGCGGCTCGGCGCCCGCGCGGCGTCGGGGACCCGCGTCGGTGGGGCGTCGACGGCGTCGTCGCTCCAGTCGAGGTCGTCGGCAGGATCATCGGCGCCGTAGGGATCGGCCTGCGCCGGATCCTCGTCCCAGCGGAGCCCGTCCCAGGTGGAGCCGGGCCCCGGCTGCGCCGCCGCGCTGCCCGCCCCGAGCCCGATCATCACGACGCCCGCCAGCGCGCTCCGCCACCACATCGTGCCTCTCATCACCACCTCCGCGGCCGACGACGCGGCCCGACACGGTCAAGACGGCAGCCCTTTCGCGGCTATTCATCCCCATCTCGTCGACGATCGGGCGCCCTCCCCCGCGGCCTGCGAGGCCGGCCCGCGCGGCCTCGTCCCAAGCGGGGATCGGAATGGTCGCCAGGGGTTGCCTTCCGGGGGCAGTTGGGGTGTCTTCAGGGGAGAAGGGATCCCCCTCCATGAAGCGACCTACCCAGAGCCGCCCGTTCACCGGGAGCGGGCTCAGCCGCCCCACGCCGAGCCGTGCCGTCCCGCGCCCCGAGACGCCCCCCGCGGCGGGGGATCGGGCGCTGCTGCGCGGCGGCGCGGCGGCCTCTCCGCGCCCGACGGCCGAGGACGTCACGCTCCCCGCGGCGACCGCCGAGGACCTCGGCCTCCCCGCGCGCGACGAGAAGATCTTCGCCGGCCGCTACCGCATCGAGAAGAAGCTCGGGCGCGGCGGCATGGGATCGGTCTTCCTCGCCACCCAGCTGATCATCGATCGCAAGGTCGCCATCAAGGTCCTCGAGAACGTCTCGGAGGACGGCGTGATGGTCGCCCGCTTCCAGCGTGAAGCGCGCGTCATCGCCAAGCTCCAGCACCCCAACATCGTCAACCTGATCGACTTCGGCGAGAGCGAGCACGGCCAGCTCTTCCTCGTCATGGAGTACATCGACGGCGAGCCGCTCACGAGCCTCGTCAAGCGCGAGGCGCCCCTCGACCCGACCCGGGTCGTCCGCATCGCGCTCCAGATCACCGAGGCCCTGGCCGCGGCGCACGACATCAACGTCATCCACCGCGACCTGAAGCCCGACAACATCATGATGGTCGGGTCGACGCTGTCGGACTACGTCAAGATCCTCGACTTCGGCATCGCCAAGGTGAAGCGGACCGACCCCGGCCAGGACACGGTCCAGACGCGCGCGGGCCTCATCGTCGGCTCGCTCCGCTACATCTCCCCCGAGCAGGTCGAGTCCAAGGAGGTGACGTTCCAGACCGACTTCTACGCGCTCGGCGGGATCCTCTACGAGCTCCTCTGCGGCCACCTCGTCTTCGACTACGCCTCCCCCGCCGACTGCGCCATCGCGCACCTGACCGAGCCGCCCAAGCCGCCGACCCTCGGCGGAGTGCCGCTGACCGGTCCCCTCGTGGACCTCATCATGCAGTGCCTCGAGAAGGACCCGGCGCGCCGCCCGCCCAGCGCCCACAAGGTGATCGCCATGCTGCGGGCCGCCGAGCGCGCGCCCATCCACCAGCGGGTCCATCCCGCCGCCCAGGACGAGATCCCCACCGACGAGCACCGGGACGTCCACCACGGCGCGACCCACCTCGACCTGGGCGCACACCAGCGCCTCCCCACGGCGCCCACGCAGCCTCCCGCCGCGCCGCCCCTCTCGCGCCCCATCTCGCGCCCCATGGCGCGCCCGGCCCAGACGGCGGGCCTCGACCCGGCGCAGGGCTACGGCCCGCGGGATCCCG
>SBGO01000144.1 GCA_006226565.1 Deltaproteobacteria bacterium
CGCCGGGGCCTTCGGCGCGCTGACCGCCGCGTCGGCGCTCGTCTCCGGGCCCGCGGCCGCCTCGACCGCCTCCTCGACGAGGGCGACCGGCGCCGGGTCGGCGTCCTCGGCGAAGACGACCGCGCGGTCGGCCTCGACGTTGAGCACCTGGACCCGGTGGGCGGTGCCGGACAGCGACAGCGTGTAGCGCGCCATGCCGCTGAGGGTCGGCTGGTAGCCGACGCCCACCTCGACGAGGCGCCGGACGCCCAGGCCGCCCTCGCCGCGCGGGGCGAACATGCGCTCCTGGGTCGTGATCCAGCGCACCGGGCTCGCGAACTGCCACGCGAGCAGCTCCACGAGGAGCAGGCGCGACAGCGCGCGCGGCTGCGCCTGCCACGTCTCCCACTCCGCCAGCACGCGGTCGAGCGTCTCGCGGGAGACGCCCTCGACGGCGTCGCGGACGACGCGCACGAAGGCCGGCGTCAGCGCGAAGGGCAGGGCGACCAGGTTTGGGATGTAGCGCCCGACGAGGCGCTCCGGGTCGACCTCGGCGGGCAGATGGCGGAGCAGCGCCTCGCGGAAGTCCGCGACCCCGCCGTGGAGGCGCCGCGAGTGGAACGGGACGTCGATGCCGGGGACCTCGACGTAGGGCGGCTTGGCGCCGGGGCGGCGGCGCTCCTCGAGGGCGGCCTCGAGGGCGACGAGGGCGTCGGCGTGGCCGGTCACGGAGTACTGGCGGCCGCGGACGTTGTAGTTGACGATCTCCAGGAAGCGCCCGGTGCGCTCGCTGACCGCGGCGACCAGGGCCTCGGCGGCCGCGTGGTCGAGCCCGGCGTAGTGCGGGCGGATGACGCCCATGCGGAAGCCGCTGTCGCCGTGCGCGTCGCGCGGCACCAGGCCGTGCATGACGCGGCCGCGCTGGTAGACGATGGCGACGACCGCCTCGAGCGGCAGCACGCCGGCCGCCGCCGACAGCGCGTTGTACTCGCCGACCGAGTGGCCGCACAGGACGGCGTCGCCGACGTAGACCCCCTGCTCCTCGAGCTCGGCGACCTGGGCGTAGGCGAGGACCGCCATCGCGACCTGGGTGAGCTGGGTCAGGTGGATGACGCCGTTCGGGTGGAAGAGGCGCTCGCCGAGGACGACGAGCTCGCGCGGGTTCTCGCGGACCACGCGGAGGATGGAGAAGCCGAGGGCGGCGCGGGTGTGCGCGTCGGCGCGGTCCCACACCTGGCGCGCGGCCGGCGAGCGCAGGTAGCCCGCCATCCCCATGTCCTGCTGCTGGATGCCCTGGCCGGGGAAGACCCACGCCGTCGGCGTGGCCGCCAGCGTCATCCGGGCCGAGGCCGCGGGGACCTCGGCGCCGCCGCGCACGACGGCGGCGCTGGCCTCGACGATCTTGGCGCCGCCCACGACGCCGGTGCGGATGGCCGTGAGGTGGAGCGTCTCGCCCGGCAGCACCGGCGCGAGGAACTGGACGGAGAAGTCGCGGACCCGGTCCACGTCGCCGTTCGCGACGTCCTCGACCACGAAGGCGTGGAGGCGCGCGGCGGTCCACATGCCGTGGACGATGGGGCGCTCGAGGCCGGCGAGGAGGGCGGCCAGGGTGCTCCGGTGGATGGGGTTGAGGTCGCCGCCGACCTCGGCGAAGGGCTCCATCGCCGCCGGCGCGTTCACGGCGGTGCGGGCGAGGGTCCGGCGCGGGGTCGAGCGGACGCCGTCGTCGTTCGCGCCGAGGACGGCCAGCATCGCCTCCACCGGGTGCTCGGCCAGCTCCGCCTCGCGGGTGAGGGAGAGGCTCCCGATGACGCCGCCGTCGCGCAGCAGCTCGCCGGTCGCGGTGAAGCGGCCCGGGCCCGTCCGCGCCCGGTCCTCGCTGAGGTCGGCGCGGATCGTCACGACGTCGCCCGCGGCGAGCGGGCCGCGGAGCGAGACGCCGTCGTGCTGGCTCAGGAAGCGCGCGGCCGCATCGTCAACCAGATTGACGGTCGTGTCGAGGCGCCGCTTGGCGCGGATCGGCAGCGGCGAGTCGGCGAAGCGCCCGCGGATGAAGAAGCGCGAGGTCATCTCGGCGACCGGGACGCCGTCGCGGGCGACCTCGGCCACGACGGTGGCGACCCGGCGGTCGACCCCGTCCTCGACGCGGGTGACGCGCGCGGTGACGGTGACCGCGTCCCCGGCCGCCAGCGGCCAGCCGGCGAGCGGCTTCACGGCGTTGTCCATGTGGACGAGCCGGAGGAGCCCGCCGACGAGGTCGTCGCAGGAGAGCGTGCGGTAGACCGCGGGCCAGCACAGCGAGAAGACCTGGTTGATCGCCACGTCCGCCGGGCGGTGGTTGGCCGTGCGCCAGCCGGTGACCCGGCGGTAGGCGAGGGCGTGCTCCGCGGGGATCACGACCTCCTCGACGGCGGCCTCGAAGAGCTGCGCCGGGGCGCCCGGGTTCTCGAAGAGGGTGCGGCGGTACATCTCACCGACCGCACGGTCGGTCGCGCCGGGCGGGACGTGGAAGGCGTAGTGGCCGCCGCGCAGGGTGGCGGTCAGGTCGAGGCGGTAGTCCGGCGCCCCGGGGTCGGTCCACACGAGCTCGAGCGAGACGGTGTCGGCGCCGGTCAGCGCGAGGCGGACCTGCTCGCCGTCGGCGGTCTCGTAGACCGCGCGGTCGAGCCGCTCGTCGGGGCCGAGGGTGAGGCTGAGCTCGGCGCCCTCGGCGGCGACGAGGAGGCGCCGGAGGGGGCTGTCGATGAGGCGCGCGCCCTCGCCGATCCAGTCGGTCGAGAGCAGCGCCGCGACCGGCCCGCGGCAGCGCGCGGCCGCCCAGGCGAGCCAGCCGGTGGCCCGGGTCGCG
>SBGO01000742.1 GCA_006226565.1 Deltaproteobacteria bacterium
TCGCCCGCGGCGGTCGCCCCGGGTGGAGCCTCCGGGCGCTGACGCGCGCCCCGCGGCCCCACCTGTCGCCGGGGCTTTGGACCGCGCGCCACGACACGGCGCTGGCGGGTCAGTTCCCGCACTGTATCGGCGCGACCATGCGCCACGCGACCCAGGACGGCGACGAGGCCGTGTAGACACGCAGGTGCTGCGTCGTCACGGGCTCGGCGAAAGGCAGCCGGTACCAGCCGCCGGAGCCCATGTAGCCGTAGTAGTTGTAGACCGTCGTGTAGCTCGTCTCGCCGAAGCGCAGCGGATCATCGACGCCGCCTGGCTGGACGCGGTCGCGCTGGGCGTCACCTCGGGGCCCGCCTTCGCCGAGGGTCGCCTCGTCCAGGCCGACCTCGCGTGGCGCGCGGGGGAGATGCGTCGGGCGCGCGCCTACCTCGAGGCCGTCCGCGCGGCGGCCGGAGAGCCGCTCGCCAACCCCTGGGTCTGCCCGCGGTTCGCGGCGCTCGCGACCTTGCTCGACGCCCCGGCGGAGCCCTGCCCGGACCGCCCGGTCCCCCCCTTCGGCGAGACCGCCCAGCTCCGAGCCGCGTGGCGGGCGAGCTCGGAGTGAGCCCGCGGCGCGCTCATCAGCTCCGGGCTGCGTGCCAGGCGCGGTCGAGGCGCTCGCGGTCCTCGGGGTGTGCGATGGAGATGAGGGCGCGGGCGCGCTCGCTGATGGTCTTGCCGTAGAGATCCGCGACGCCGTACTCGGTGACGACGTAGTGGACGTGGGCGCGGGTGGTGACGACGCCGGCGCCGGGCTTGAGCGTCGGCACGATGCGCGACTCGCCGCGGGCGCGGCTGGGCAGGGCGATGATGGGCTTGCCGTGCTCGGACAGCGACGCGCCGCGGATGAAGTCCATCTGGCCGCCGACGCCGGAGATGACGCGGTGGCCGAGGCTGTCGGCGCAGACCTGGCCGGTCATGTCGATCTCGACCGCCGAGTTGATGGCGGTCACCCGCGGGTTCTTCTTGATGACGGCGACGTTGTTGACGAAGCCGGCGTCGCGCAGCTCGACCGAGGTGTTGTCGTCGATGAAGTCGTAGAGGCGGCGGGTCCCCATGACGAAGGTCGCGACGGTGCGCCCCGGCATGATGTGTTTCTGGGAGTTGTCGACGGCGCCCGACTCGATGAGGTCGATGAGCCCGTCGGAGAACATCTCCGAGTGGACGCCGAGGTTGCGGTGGCGCGTCAGCGCGCGCAGCACCGCGTCGGGGATCCGCCCGATGCCGGTCTGCAGGGTCGCGCCGTCCTCGATGAGGCTGGCGACGTGGCGCCCGATGGCCAGCTCCACCTCGGTCGGCTCGCCGGCGGAGACCTCGTCGATCGGGACGTCGACCTCGACGGCGTGGTCGATCTCGACGACGTGGATGAAGCCCTCGCCGTGCGTGCGGGGCATCTGGGCGTTGACCTGGGCGACGACGACGTCGGCCACGTCGATGGCGGTGCGGGTGACGTCGATGCCGACGCCGAGGCTGCAGTGGCCGTGCTTGTCGGGGGGCGAGACGTGGATCAGGGCGACGTGGATGGGGCGCCGTCGCGACCGCAGGAGCGCCGGGATCTCGCTCAAGAAGCACGGCAGGTAGTCGACGCGGTTGGCGTCGTACTGGTCGCGCATGTTCGGCCCGAGGAACAGGTTGGCGACCCGGAAGACCCCGTCGAAGGCCGGGTCCGCGTAGGCGCCGGGCCCGTGGGTGTGGAGGTGGATGAGCTCGATGTCGCGCAGCTGCTCGGCGCGCTTGACCAGGCCCGCGAGCAGGACGTGAGGCGTCGCCGCCATCCCGTGAACGAAGACGCGCTGCCCGGGCACGATGCAGGCCAGGGCATCCTCGGCGGTGGGGTGAAGCTTCATCGCTGCGCGCTCCTGATGGCTTGTCCACGCGGACCTTAGCCTGAAACGCCCTCCGCGGAGAAGCATCCTCGGGGGGCACCTGCCGGAACCGCCTGACACCCGGGAGGCACCGCCCGGCCCATCGTCCGCGGGCGCTCCGGGGCGCGCGGCCGTTCGAGGCTCGGCGTGGGCAACCCCAGAGAACTTCCTGGAGGCGTCAGGGCGAGAGGCGCCCCAGGCAGCTCGGGTCCTGACCGGGCGGGAGGCGCTGGAAGGGGATCTCGAAGCGGCGCTCGGTGGGCGCGCCGCCGAGGGTGACGACGAGGTGGTCGGCGCCGCGACGCTCGTACAGGATGACGCTGGGCCAGCCGTCGCCCTGGGCGCGATCGCGGGCGTCGCGCCGGGCGAGGAATCCGTCCTGGCCGACGCCGGCGACGGGGAAGCGCGTCACCTGCCCGCCCTCGAGCATGACCATCATCACGAGCCCGTCGGCGGTGCCCATGAGGCGCATCGTCTCGCGGGTGACCTGGGGCGCGGGCCCGCCGAGCTCGTGGCGGCCGATGCCGAGCATCGACCCCGACGTCGGCGGGAGCCAGCGCTCGATGAAGCAGGCGCCGCCGGTCGCGCCGACCCAGTCGCCGCCGAGCCAGGCGACGTCGCCGATGGTCGCCGGCCAGGGCAGGGGGGCCGGCGCGTCGGCGTCCGGGGCGGTGGCGACGCGCTCGACGCAGCCGCCGAGGAGGCCGCCGAGCAGGAGGAGCAGGAGGGGTCGCGTCATGACGTCTCGACTCACGGGCTGCACCAGCTGCCGCCGTCCACCTGCCCGACGACGCGGACGCCCACGGCCTCGAATCGGAAGCCGGCGCTGTAGCCGTCGCCGATGCGCGGGTCCAGGGCGCACGCCTCGCCCGGGACGAAGTCGTCGCAGTCGCCGTCGTTGCAGCAGCCGACGATGGTGACCGGGGAGCCCAGGCACGGCTGGCCGCCGCCGAGGGTGAACTGGATCCAGTCGCGCTTGCCGTTGCCCTCGGTGTCCTGGTCGATGTGGCCGACCAGCGCCAGCACCGCGTGCAGCGCCGTGGGGCAGCCGGGGAGGAGGCTCGACGTGTCGATGCGGTAGAGGGCCGACGCCGGGATGACGCCGGAGAGCCGGCCGTCGCTGAGGGCGAGGACGTCGACCACGCCCGAGGCGGCGACGACGTGCGCTTCGAGGTGACTCCGCGCGACGGTCAGGTTCCCGAGCGACCCGGCGGGGATCACCACCGGCGACGAGGAGTCGGCGACCAGCACCGGCGGCTCGGGGCTCGCGGACGAGGGCCGGCTCGGCGCGATCGCGCCCTCGAGGCGGAGCGGCGCGGCGCAGCTCGGCCACGCCCGGGCGTCGCTGAAGAGCTCCGGGAAGGCGCCGCCGGGGTGGGTCCACGGGACCGGCGTCGGGACGGGGCAGGCGGGCGCGACGCCCGGGTGGAGGACGAGGTCGACGACGGGGTCGGCGTAGGCGTTGCCGAGGTCGTCGAAGGTGACGAGCTGGATGACGTCGGCGTCGTCGATGGACTGGGCGATGAGCGGGTTGACGACCGAGGCGACGAGGCTGTTCTGGCCGAGGCGGTTGTCGCCCCCGGTGGCGACGTCGTGGTCGCCGTCGGCGTCGTCGAGGTCGAAGGCGACCGCCGGGTCGAGCGCGAGGCTCGCGAGCACCACCGACGGGACCGTGGCGCAGCCCGCGTTGCAGCCGTCGATGGGGCAGGCGTTGCCGTCGTCGCACGCCTCGTTCGGACCGCGCACGCCGTCCCCGCAGACCCCGACCATGGTGTCGGGGCCGACGCTGGTGTCGGCGGCGGCGGTGTCGGCGACGGCGGTGTCGGCGGCGGTCGTGTCGGCGACGGCGGTGTCCGCGACGGTCGTGTCGTCTCCGCCGGTGTCCGTCCCGTCGAGGCTGACGCCGTCGGGGACGTCCACCGCGCCCACCGTGCCGCCGCGGCCGTCGCTGAGGCACCCGGCGCCGAGCGCGGCGGCGAGGCCGAGGAGCATCCCTGTCGAGCGGCGCATGGCGCCCTCCGTGAGCAGGAGGAGTGCTCCGAGGCTACCGAAGCCCCCCGCTCGCGGCAAACGGGCGAAAGTGTGAAGTGAGGGGGTCTGACCCCATCACTTCACACTTTCTTCTCGGGCTAGCCGGAGTGCCGCTCGGTGGCGCCGGTGTAGACCTGGCGCGGCCGGTGGATGCGGCCCGACTCGTCGTCCCGGAGCTCCTTCCAGTGGGCGAGCCAGCCGGGGAGCCGCCCGAGGGCGAACATCACGGTGAACATGTCGGTCGGGATGCCCATCGCGCGGTAGATGATGCCGCTGTAGAAGTCGACGTTCGGGTAGAGCTTGCGCTCGACGAAGAAGGGATCGTGGAGCGCGACCTCCTCGAGGCGCTGCGCGATCTCGAGCAGCGGATCGTCGATGCCCATCTCGGCGAGCACGTCCTGCGCCGCCTCACGCAGGATCTTCGCGCGCGGGTCGAAGTTCTTGTACACGCGGTGGCCGAAGCCCATGAGCTTGAAGCCCGAGCTCTTGTCCTTGGCCATGTCGACGTACTTCTTGTAGTTGCGCCCGTCGGCCTCGATGTGCTCGAGCATCTCGATGACCTGCTGGTTGGCGCCGCCGTGGAGCGGGCCCCAGAGCGCGCAGATGCCCGCCGCGATGGACGCGAAGAGGTTCGCCCCCGACGACGCCACCATGCGCACCGTCGACGTCGAGCAGTTCTGCTCGTGGTCGGCGTGCAGGTTGAGCAGCATGTTCAGCGCGCGCTCGACCTTCGGGTTCACCTCGTACGGCTCGGCCGGCACGGCGAACATCATGCGCAGGAAGTTGGCGCTGTAGCTGAGGTCGTTGCGCGGGTAGATGAACGCCTGCCCGATGGACTTCTTGTAGGCGAAGGCCGCGATGGTCTTCAGCTTCGCCATCAGCCGCAGGATGTTCAGGTTCACGATCTCCGGGCTATCGTCGTTGCCCGGGTAGTAGGTCGACAGCGACGCCACCATCGACGACAGGATGGCCATCGGGTGGCCCTTGGTCGCGTACCCCTCGAAGAACTTCTTCATGTCTTCGTGGATCAGCGTGTGATAGGTCAGCCCCTTGCTCCAGGCGGCCTGCTGCTCCGCGGTCGGCAGCTCGCCGTAGATGAGCAGGTAGGCGACCTCGCTGAAGCGCCGGTCCGCGATCTCCTCGATGGGGTAGCCGCGGTACCGCAGGATGCCCTGCTCGCCATCGATGAAGGTGATGGCGCTCGAGCACGAGCCCGTGTTGCCGAAGCCCGGGTCGTACGCGACCGCCCCGGTCTTGGCGCGCAGGTTGCGCACATCCAGCGCCACCTCGCCCTCGGAGCCCTCGAAGACGGGCAGCTCGTAGTCCTGCCCCCGCAGCGTCAGCTTCGCCGTTTCCATGTCGCCTCGTTGTGGCCTGGAGAGTCGGCGCGCGGCCCTCGCGCGCAGCCTCTGCCGGTTTCGCCGTCGTCACGCCCGGCGTGTGCCGGTCCGCCGGCTCCGGGAGTGCTCCATCTTCCGCTACCCGTGACCCCGCGGATGGGGTCACAAGGCTGGACGCACGCCGCTCACGCGACGCATCGAGATTTGTCTAGCAGCGTTTGTCGGCCCCGCCAACAGCCCCCGGGGGAATCGCTGTGGCCGCCGCTCCGCGCCCCGGGTATCATCCTCATCGGTGCGCATCGCGGCGTCGTCATGCTGCGATGCAGCAATCGCAATCTGGCCAGCGAACAGCGGATTCATCGTCACTGACAAGGGTTGTTCTCGCGGTGATGCACAGCGGCTCGGAACAGCCCGATCCCGGCGCGCGCTACGTCCCGCTCGCGATGCTCACCGCGGTCGTCGCGATCTCGTTCGCGGCCATCTTCTTCCGGGAGGCCTCGCCCACCCACCCGCTGGCGATGGCGGCGACGCGCCTGGCGCTCGTGGCCGCCGTCCTCTCTCCCTTCGTCGCGCGGGCCGTCCGCGCCGGGCGCCTCCGGGGCTACGCGCTCCGGGCCTCCCTGGGCGCCGGCCTCGCCTACGCCGTGCACTTCGGCGCGTGGGTCGCGAGCCTCGAGCTCACGAGCGTCGCGGCCTCGGTGACCCTGACCACGGCGAGCCCGCTCATACTCGCCGTGGTCGGCACGGTGACCCGGCGCGACCCGCCCTCGCTCCGCGCCTGGGCCGCCATCGCGGTCGGCGTGGTGGGGCTCGGCCTGGTCGGCGGCGGCGACCTCTCCTTCGGCTCCGACGCCCTGCTCGGCGACGGCCTCGCCTTCCTCGGCGCCGCGGCGGTCGCCGTCTTCCTGCTCCTCGGGCGGAGCCTCGGGCGCGACCTCGACGTCTGGGTCTTCATCGGCGTCGCCGCCGCGGTCGGCGCGGTCGTCCTCGTCCTGACCGCCTGGGCGCTGGACGCCCCCCTCGCGCCCGCCTCCGGCCGGGCCTTCGGCTTCCTGGTGCTCGCCACGGTCTTCCCGCACCTCGTCGGCCACGTGCTGTTGACGTGGTGCCTGCGCCACACGACCCCGACGGCCGTCGGGATGGCGACCCTCGGCGAGCCGGTCGGCGCGGCCTTTCTGGCCTGGGTCTGGCTCGGCGAGCCCGTGGCGACCGTCACCGCCATCGGCTGCGCCGTCACCCTCGTCGCCGTGGGCCTCGCCGTCGCGCGCCCGCGCGTCCCCGCCGGTGCTATGGTGTCGCCACGAGCGGAGGTGGAGCGTGATGGATGATCGCTACGACGTGCTGATCGTGCCCGGGAAGCCCGGTTTCCGCCTGTCGGAGCAGGGCGTCGCCGCGCTGGTGCGCTTCCTCGGCGTCTCCCAGCTGCTCGTGCTGCGCGAGCGCGTGAGCGGCGAAGGCTGGATCGAGCTCTACTTCGCGCCCGATCTCTTCGCCCACCACCTCTTCGTCGAGGACGCCGTCGCCGGCGACGGCCCGGCCCTCGACGAGGCCGTGCTGCGCTACGGCACGGCGCCGTGCACCGTCCCCTACGGAGACCAGGCGGGCCAGCCGACCTACGTCTACTTCGAGCTCGTCGGCGCGGCCTTCCCGCACGTCACCGAGGAGCTGCGCGATCGCCTCCAGCAGATGCTCTACCTGCGGCCGCAGGTGTCGGCGCGCCCCTTCATGCCGCTGCCGCACGTCCCGTCCGCCGACAGCACCGTCTCCCGTGAGCAGGTCCGCGCCCGCCGCGCCGCCGTGACCGTCGAGGACCTCGACCCCCTCAGCGCGCCGGAGCCCCCGGGCAGGTGACGCCACATGCCATCCCTTGACACCGCGGAGCCGCGCCCGCACGTTGGCGCCGCTTTCGGAGGCTGCCGTTGAACGAGACGCGCGCGATCATCACCCAGCTGCTCGAGAACATCGGCAGCTCGAAAGAGGTCGATCAGTACCTCAAGCAGTTCAGCGCGGTCGAGTCGACGAAGTTCGCGGTCATCAAGGTGCGCGGCGACATCGTCCGCGACGACCTCGAGCAGCTCTGCTCGGCGCTGACCTTCCTCTACCGCGTCGGCCTCTACCCGATCGTGGTGCAGGGCGCCGGCGCCCAGCTCGACGCCGCGCTCCGCGAGTCGGGCCACACGGTCGAGACCCGCGACGGCCTCCGCGTGGTCGACCAGCAGACCCTGCGCGTCGCGCGCCGCACGCTCACCACCGTCAACCACCAGCTCGCCGACGCGCTCGAGGCGATGGGCACCCGCGCGCGCGCCATCCCGGCCGGCGTCTTCGAGGGCGAGCAGGTGGACGCCGCGCGCTACGGCTTCCACGGCCAGGTCACCGGGGTCGAGCTCGACCCGATCCGCGCCGCCATCAAGAGCGGGCACCTGCCCATCCTCTCGGGCTTCGCGGAGAGCGCCAGCGGTCAGCTCCTGCTGGTCCACGCGCGCACGGCGGCGCTCGTGCTCGCCCACCGCATCCAGCCCTCCAAGATCATCTTCCTCACGCCCCAGGGCGGCCTCCGCGACGGGGACGGGCGCCTCATCCGCGCGCTGAACCTCGCCGAGGACTACGAGTGGCTCATCTCCGAGCCCTGGGTCGACGCGCGCGAGCGGGTGCGCTTCGAGGCCATCAAGCACCTCCTCGACGCGCTGCCGCTCCAGTCCTCGGTGGCGCTGACCACCCCGGGGCTGCTCCCGAAGGAGCTCTTCACCCACCGCGGCTCGGGCACGCTCATCCGCCGCGGCGAGCGCGTGCTCGTCTTCGACAGCCTCGACGGCGTGGACATCCCGCGCCTCAAGGCCCTCGTCGAGCAGGTCTTCGGGCGCCCGCTGGTGGAGGACTACTTCCAGAAGAAGCCCTTCTACCGCATCTACGTGACCGAGACCTATCGCTCGACGGCGATCCTGACCTGCGAAGGGGACATCCCCTACCTCGACAAGTTCGCGGTCGACGAGAAGGCGCAGGGGGAGGGGCTCGGCGCCTCGCTCTGGGAGAAGGTCATCGAGGACAACCCGAAGCTCTTCTGGCGCTCGCGGATCGACAACCGCAACATCAACCCGTGGTACTTCTCGCGCGCCGACGGGAGCCTCCGCGGGCGTGAGTGGGTCGTCTTCTGGTACGGCCTCGACGACTTCGACGAGATCCAGCAGGCCCTGGCCCTGGCCTTCGCGATGCCCGCGTCCCTCGGTCCGCGCCCTCCCTTCGTTCCCTGACCGCCCCGGAGCCGACCTTGCCGACCTCCACCTCTGTCGTCCGCGTCGCCCTCATCGGCGCGCGCGGCTACACCGGCGCCGAGCTGGTCAAGCTGCTCGCCGGCCACCCCTACTTCGAGCTCAGTCTGGTCACGTCGCGCTCCGCGGCCGGCCGCGACGTGCGCGACGTCATCCCCGAGGCGCCCGCCGGGCTCCGCTTCAGCGACATGGAGCCGACCGACGTCGCCCACCATCCGGGCATCGGCGTGTGGGTGCTCGCGCTCCCCAACGCCGCGTCGCAGCCGTGGGTGAAGGCGATCGACCGCCACTCGCCGGACGCGCTGATCGTGGACCTGTCGGCGGACCACCGCTTCGACGACAGCTGGGCCTACGGCCTGCCGGAGGCGCGCCGGAAGAAGCTCCTGCGCGCGCGCCGCGTCGCCAACCCGGGCTGCTACGCCACCGCGGCGCAGCTCGCGCTGATGCCCGTCGTCGACCTCCTCGAGGGCGCCGCCAACGTCTTCGGCGTGTCGGGCTACAGCGGCGCCGGGACGACGCCGTCGCCCAAGAACGACCCCGAGGTGCTGCGCGACAACCTCCTGCCCTACGCGCTCGTCGGCCACACCCACGAGCTCGAGATCCGCTGGCAGCTCGGCCACCCGGTCTACTTCATGCCGCACGTGGCGCCGTACTTCCGCGGCATCACCGCGACGGTGTCGATGCGCTTCAAGCGCCCGCTCTCCTTCGACGAGCTGAAGGCCCGCTACGTCGAGCGCTACGCCTACGAGCCCCTCGTCGAGGTGACCGACGCCGCGCCGCTCGTTCGCGACGCCGCCTACCGCCACGGCGCGGCCGTCGGCGGCTTCGCGGTGGACGCCACCACCAGCCACGCGGTCGTCATCGCGACCCTCGACAACCTCCTCAAGGGCGCGGCGACCCAGGCGCTCCAGAACATGAACCTGGCCTGCGGCTTCGACGAGCTGGCCGGCATCCGCCCGCTCCTCGCCTAGCCCCGCCGAGAAAATGTGATGCAGTGGGGTCAGACCCCGCCGCATCACACTTTGCCTCCCCCGGCGTCAAAAAATGTGAAGTGGTGGGGTCAGACCCCGCAACTTCACACTTTCCGCTGCGGAATCTGCAGGCGCGGCTGCGAAGCCCGCAGCTGGCGCCGGTCGTCGTGCGCATCGTCGCGGCGCACGAACGTTGTCTGTTTAGTGAAATCATGGTGTTGCGGTGTTTCTCGCGGAGTGGCACGCGCCTTGCTCAAGGTCCGGACAGAACCCGGAACCCTCAAGGAGGTCCACGATGCGCCGCTTCCTCACCATGACCACCATCGCTCTCTCGACCCTCTTCGCCGCCCCCGTCCTCGCCTCTCCGGGCGGAGCCGGCAACGGCCCCGGCAACCACGCCAACGGCGCCAACGGCTACGGCAACGGCAGCGGCTACAACCACATCGACGACTCGGGCGGCCGCTTCGGCGTCCCCGGCCCCGGCGTCACCCACCCCGCCGGCGTCCCCGTCCTGAAGCCCCAGCCGCTGCGCGTCCTCTCCAAGGCGGAGCTGAAGAAGGCGCAGGCCCTGCAGCGCAGCTACACCCGCCAGCGCGTCGCGCTCGTCCGCCAGCTGAACGCCGCCAAGCAGCAGCTCCGGACGCTCAAGTACCGCCGCGTCTTCAGCGCCGCCCGGGTCCGCGCCGCGCAGGCCAAGATCGCCAAGCTCGAGCGCAAGCTCACCAAGCTCGACATCAGCTACCGCCAGAGCCTGGCGCGCTTCCTGACCCCGGTCCAGATCCGCTACTTCCTGGCCGTGAGCTGAACCCGAAGGGGGGCGCCGCGGGATTGCCGCGGCCCCCCCGCCCGAACCTCGAGAGTCACCCAGCGGGATTGCCGCTGGGCACATCCAGGGGAGAGCCGCGGAGGCACGGTCCGTCACCTCCGCACGCTCGACGCGCTCGAACGGCCTGGATCGCCGACCGATCCGGGCCGTTCCTTTGTCCGCCCTCCGGTGCACTGCACGCCCCCGCGACCGCGTCAATGGCCGATCTCGCGTTTTTCGCCGGGGTGAGGTTGATCTTGCGTAGGATCAAGAATACGCTCGATCCAATCCTCAACATGTAGTCGCCGGATTGCGCCCGCCGCAAGGCCGGCATGCCTCGGAGGTCGGCCATGACCCGTCGGCATACGTGCGCCCTGCTTCTGGCAGGCGTGCTCACCGCCTCGTTGTTCCCCGCCCAAGCGCTCGCGGCGAGCGGTGATGGCACTTTCGCACCGCCGAAGAAGTATCTGCTCGCGCTCGGCGACTCGGGGACCTTCGGGACGCAGTACGACAAGATGCTGATCTCGCCCCTCGCGGAGAACTTCAACTCCGGCTACGTCGACCGCTTCGTCGAGCGTCTCCGCGGGACCGCCGTCGGCGCGGACACGCAGGTCGTCAACTACGCCTGCCCGGGGGAGTCGACCGCCTCGATGCTGGCCGGCCCGTGCGCCTACTCGGCGGTCGACGGCTATCCGCTGCACGACGCCTACGAGGGCTCGCAGCTCGACGCCGCGCTGGCGTTCCTGGCCGCGCATCCCGGCGAGGTTAGCCCGATCCTCATCACGATCGGCGCGAACGACCTCCAGCAGTTCCTCTTCGACCACTGCCACCTCAACCCGCTGTGCGTGTTCGACAACACCTACCCCTGGGTCGCCGACACGGCGGCCAACCTCGACCGCATCCTCGGGAAGCTCCGCTCGGCGGCGCCGAACACCGAGATCCTCATCGGGCTCACCTACAACCCGTACGTCGCCGTCCTGCCCCCGAGCGACCCCATCGCGCTGAAGCTCAACGAGGTCCTCGCCATCGCGGCCGCCAAGTACGACGTGCGCACCGTGGACGGCTTCGCCGCCCTCAACGCCTCCGGCCCGCAGCCCGAGACGATCTGCAAGTACACGGGGATCTGTGGCCCGCTGTTCGACATCCACCCCTCGGACCTCGGCTACCGCCTCCTCGGCGACGCCACTTGGGACGCCTCCGGCTACGGCGTCTTCGAGACCCCCGGCCCCGCCGCCGCCTCCGAGCGCGGCCTCCCGAACGGCGTCGCCGCCGGCGACGTGACGCAGACCACCGCGGTCCTCTGGGCCCGCGCCGACGAGCCGGGTACGGTGCGCTTCCAGCTCGCCACCGCGCCCTTCGGTGCCAACGCCTCCGGCGGCCGGACCCTGACCGTCTCCGTCGCCGACCCGAGCGTCCCCGCCAAGCTGAAGCTCACCGGCCTCGAGCCCGGCACGCAGTACTACTACCGCGCCCGCAGCGCGACCTCCCAGTGGGTCAGCGGCCGCTTCCGCACCCCCGCCGTCAGCGGCACCCACGCCGGCGTGCGCATCGGCGTCAGCGGTGACTCGCGCGGCGAGCTCGCCCCCTTCCCGTCGGTCAAGAACGTCCCCGAGCGCGACCTCGACGTCTTCGTCCACCTCGGCGACAGCGTCTACGCCGACTACCCGTCGCCCAACGTCCCGCTCGCGCAGTGCGTCGACGCGGCCGACTTCCGCGCCAAGCACGACGAGGTCTACTCCGAGCGTGACGGCCTCAACACCCTCGCGGCGCTGCGCGCGTCGACGGCGCTCCTGGCGACGGTCGACGACCACGAGGTGACCAACGACTACGCCGGCGGCGCCACCCCGCCGAGCGGCTGGCCCGGCGGCGCGGACGGCGCGTCCTACGTCAACGAGACGCCGCTCTTCGACGCCGGCCTGTCGGCCTTCACCGCCTTCCAGCCCATCGACGACGAGCGCTACGGCGACACCGGCGACCCGCGCACCGCCCACAAGCGCAAGCTCTACCGCGAGCGCCGCTACGGTGACGACGCGGCCCTCTTCGTCCTCGACGCGCGCTCCTTCCGCGACGCTGCCGTCCCGGAGCTGACCGACTTCGGCATCTTCCGGCTCCTCGCCTACATGCAGGCCATCTACGCCCCCGGGCGCACGATGCTCGGCGCCCAGCAGCTCGCCGACCTGAAGGCGGGCCTCGTCGCCGCGCAGCAGGACGGCGTCACCTGGAAGCTCGTCTTCCTCCCCGAGCCCATCCAGCAGCTCGGCGCGGTGCTGGCCAGCGACCGCTACGAGGGCTACGCGGCCGAGCGCGCCGAGCTCCTGTCGTTCATCCGCAACAACGCCATCCAGAACGTCGCCTTCGTGACCGCCGACATGCACGGCACGCTGGTGGACGACCTCGCCATCCAGACGAGCCCCTTCGGCTCGCGCACCCCGGTCGCCGCCTTCGAGATCATCACCGGCCCCATCGCCTTCGACCCGCCGATGGGGACCTCCCTCCCGCGGTACCTCGCGCACCTCGGCCTCGTCGATCCGGGCGAGGTCGCCGCCTACGAGGACCTGCCGATGTCGGTCAAGGACGAGGTCTTCGAGGGGCTCGTGAACTCCCTCCTCAGCGCCTTCGGCCTCGGCACCACCGGCCTCCAGGGCACGCTCATCGACGCGACGCTCATCACCGGCCGCTACACGCGCGCCAACGCCTTCGGCTGGACCGAGCTCGACGTGGACGCCGCCTCCCAGGCCCTGACCGTCACGACCTACGGCATCCACCCCTACGGTCCCGACGACCTCGACGACGCCGAGGCGGTCACCGCCCGCGTGCCCTTCGTCCTGCAGCGCTTCGTGGTGCGCCCGAGCAGCTGCGGCAACGGCACCTGCGACCCGGGCGACGCGGGCCACTGCCCCGAGGAGTGCGCGGTCTGCGGCAACGGCGTCTGCGACCCCTTCGACGAGCAGCTCTGCCCCGAGGAGTGCGCGGTCTGCGGCAACGGCGTCTGCGACCCCTTCGACGAGCTGATGTGCCCCGAGGAGTGCGATCCGTGCACGATGATGGACGGCTTCTGCGACCCGTGGTGCGGCTTCGATCGTGACCCGGACTGCGCCGAGTGCGTCGGCGGCGACGGCCACTGCGCCCCCGGCTGCGAGCTGGCCGATCCCGACTGCGGGCCGATCGCGTGCCGGCCCGACGGCTTCTGCGAGGCGTGGTGCGGCGACCAGGATCCCGACTGCGCCGAGTGCATCCCCGGCGACGGGCACTGCTTCCCCGGCTGCGAGCCGCTCGACCCCGACTGCGAGCCCCAGCCCTGCGGGCCCGACGGCTACTGCGACCAGGGCTGCGGCGACGCCGACCCGGACTGCGCCCAGTGCGTGCCGGGCGACGGCCAGTGCTTCCCCGGCTGCGAGTTCAGCGACCCCGACTGCGGGTTCTGTCGCGAGGACGGCTTCTGCGAGGCGCCCTGCGGCACGACCGATCCGGACTGCGAGCGGTGCGTCCCGGGCGACGGCGCGTGCTTCCCCGGCTGCGAGCCGCTCGACCCCGACTGCGAGCCCCAGCCCTGTCGCGCCGACGGCTTCTGCGAGTCGTGGTGCGGCGACGCCGACCCGGACTGCGCCCAGTGCGTGTCGGGCGACGGCGAGTGCCGCCCGGGCTGTGAGTACCTCGACGCGGACTGCGGCGCGTGCCGGCCGGACGGCTTCTGCGAGGCGCCGTGCGGCGACAACGACCCCGACTGTGCCGCGTGCATCCCGGGCGACGGCGCCTGCTACCCCGGCTGCGAGCCGCTCGACCCCGACTGCCGGACCGAGCCCTGCGCCCCCAACGGCTACTGCGAGCCGGGCTGCGGTGGCCTCGATCCGGACTGCGCCATGTGCGTCACGGGTGACGGCGCCTGCTACCCCGGCTGCGAGCTCCTCGACGCCGACTGTGGGTTCTGTCAGCCGGACGGCTTCTGCGAGGCGGAGTGCGGCGAGGTCGACCCCGACTGCACCCAGTGCGTCCCCGGCGACGGCCAGTGCTTCCCCGGCTGCGAGCCGCTCGACCCCGACTGCCAGCCCCAGCCCTGTGCGGGCGACGGCTTCTGCGATGCCCGCTGCGGCGCCTCGGACCCCGACTGCGCGCTGTGCATCGCCGGGGACGGCGCGTGCTTCCCGGGCTGCGAGCTGAGCGACCCCGACTGCGGCCTCTGCGTCGGCGACGAGTACTGCGAGGCGATGTGCGGCGACGCGGACCCGGACTGCGGGCAGTGCGTGCCGGGCGACGGCGCGTGCTTCCCGGGCTGCGAGCCCCTCGATCCCGACTGCGGGATGTGCGCGCCGGATGGCTACTGCGACCCCAACTGCGGCGACGCCGACCCCGACTGCGGCGGGCTGTGCAGCGCCGACGGCTTCTGCGACCAGGGCTGCGGCCCCCTCGACCCGGACTGCGGGGCGTGCGTCGGCGGCGACCGCTACTGCTACCCGGGCTGCCACGGCGTCGACCCCGACTGCGGCGACCCGTGTCGCCCCGACGGCTACTGCGAGCCGGGCTGCGGCGCGGCCGACCCCGACTGCGCGGCGTGTCCGCAGGACGGCTTCTGCGACCAGATCTGCGGCGCCGAGGATCCGGACTGCGCCGAGTGCCGGCCCGACGACGGCCAGTGCTTCCCCGGCTGCGAAGGCCTCGATCCCGACTGCGACCGCTGCCTCGGGGACGGCTTCTGCGACCCCGCCTGTGGCCCCGCCGACCCGGACTGCGGCGGCGTGTGCGCGGGCGACGGCCTCTGCGACCCGGCGTGCGGCCCGCTCGACCCCGACTGCGTGAGCTGCATGGCCGACGGCGTCTGCGACCCAGCCTGCGGCCCGGCGGACCCCGACTGCGAGGGCGCCTGCCTCCCCGACGGCGTGTGTGACCCGGCGTGCGGCTCGCTCGATCCCGACTGCGTGGCGTGCCTCGGCGGCGACGGCTTCTGCGAGCTGTCCTGCGGCGACGCCGACCCGGACTGCGCGCGCTGCGTGCCGGGCGACAACCGCTGCTTCCCGGGCTGCGAGCCCGTCGATCCGGACTGCGCGCAGCAGCCGTGCACGGCGGACGGCGTGTGCGACCTGGCGTGCGCCTTCGACCCGGACTGCGGGATCTGCGCCCCGGACGGCTACTGCGACGCGGCCTGCGGCCTCGAGGATCCGGACTGCGCGGCGTGCGTCCCCGGGGACGGCGCCTGCTACCCGGGCTGCGAGCCCTTCGACCCGGACTGCGCGCCGGGGCCGTGCATGGCCGACGGCTTCTGTGAGGCGGCGGCCTGCGGCCTCGCGGATCCGGACTGCGTGGAGTGCATCGACGGCGACGGGCTGTGCCTGCCCGGCTGCGAGCCCCTCGACGGCGACTGCGCGCCGCTGTGCGCGCCCGACGGGCTCTGCGACCCGGCGTGCAGCGCCAGCGATCCCGACTGCGGGACCTGCCCCAGCGACGGCTACTGCGAGCAGACCTGCGGCGCCGCCGATCCCGACTGCGCCGACTGCGCGCCCGACGGCTTCTGCTTCCCCGGCTGCGGGGACCTCGACCCCGACTGCGTGCCGGTGGACTGCCCCGCCGACGGCCTGTGCGATCCGGCCTGCGGCGCTCAGGACCCCGACTGCGGCTGCCCGACCGACGGCTTCTGCGACCAGGCCTGCGGCTCCGAGGACCCGGACTGCGCGTGGTGCAGCTTCGGCGACGGCGTCTGCTTCCCCGGCTGCGAGGGCCTCGACGCCGACTGCTCGCCGCCGCTGTGCCCCTTCGACGGCTTCTGCGACCCGATGTGCGGCCCGGCCGACCCGGACTGCGCGGAATGCGTCCCGGGCGACGCGCTCTGCGTCGCCGGCTGCGAGCTGCTCGACCCCGACTGCGCGCCGCAGGAGTGCCAGGCCGACGGCGTCTGCGACCCGGCGTGCGGCCCGCT
>SBGO01000573.1 GCA_006226565.1 Deltaproteobacteria bacterium
TCGGGCCGGCCACGGCCTCGTCCTTGCCGCAGCCGGCAGCGAGCGTGGCGAGCAGCGCGGCGAGGAGCGAGAGGCGGGTGAACGTGCTCATGGCGCCACGATAGCCGGGTTGCGCGTCACGGCAAGCGCCGCGTCACTCTCCGGCCGGCGCGACGGGGCGCGTGGACGGCGACAGCTCCTCGAGCCGGGCCGCCACGTGGCGCACCGGGGCGTGCTTCTTGATGTCGTGCCGGAGCCCGGCGTCGCGCATCGCGCGGGCGACCCCGCGGAGCAGCGCCAGGTGCCCGGCCCCCTGCGGCGCGAGCAGGAGCACGATGATGTCCGCGCGCGGCCCGCCGTCCTCGTCCTCGTCGCTGCCCCAGGGCACCGGGCGCCGCGGGGTCGCGATGCAGATCACCGGGGTCGCGATCCCCACCGAGTCCGCCGACGACGGGTGGGGGAAGGCGACGCCGTCGCCGACGTAGGTGCTCCCGAGGCCCTCGCGCTGCCGGAGCTGCTCGAGGAGCCGCGCGCGATCCACCGTCTCGGGGAGCGGCGCCCGCTCGATCAGATCGGCCAGCGCCTCGTCCTTGGTGGTCCCCCGCACGGCGTGGACGATCCCGCCGCGCGCGAGGGCCTCCGGCAGGTTGACCGCGCCCGGGATCAGCTCGAGCGCCGGCGCGCTCGGCGCCTCCTCCGGCGCCGCCGAGTCGGTCGGCTGGGGCGCCGCCTTGAGCATCTCGCGGTGGTAGGCGGACACGATCTCGCGGCGCGAGAGGATCCCGATCAGGGTCGCGTTCGCGTCGGCGCTGACGACGACGACCTCGTCGTAGCCCGCCTTGGACATCCGCTCGACGACCTGGTCGAGGGCGTCCTCGGGGTGGGCGGTCAGCGCGGGCGCCAGGAAGTCGGCGGCGACGAGCATCTCGTCGATGCCGGACTCGCCCACCGTCCGCCGCAGCGCCCAGCCGTCCACGACGCCCATCAGCCCGCCGTGGTGCGGGTCGACGATGGGGAAGACGCCCTGGACGGTGACGGCGAAGTGGCGCACGAGGTCGCGGAGCTTGGTCCGCGGCGACACCGTGACGGGCGTGGCCTTGCCGGGCTCGAGGGCGTCGATGACGTGGATGCGGTGCAGCACCGCGGTCATCATGTCCGCGACGTGGCCGGGCGCGCTGAGGCGGTTGGCGGACTGCTCGAGGTAGAGGTTCCACTTGCGGGCCGCGAACCACGCGATGATGCAGACCCAGAGCGTCGGGACCAGCAGGCGGTAGCTGCCGACGAGCTCGCTGACCATGATGACGGTGCTGAGCGGCGCGTTGATGACCGCCGCGAAGAAGCCGGCCATGCCGACGATGGTGAAGGAGGCGGGGTCGACGTCGAGGCCGGGGGCGATGGCGTTCGTGGCCGCCGCGACGGCGCCGCCCAGGATGCCGCCGATGACGAGCGACGGCGCGAAGAGGCCGCCCGAGCCGCCCGAGCCGGCGGTGATGGCCGAGGTGAACATCTTGGCGATCGCCAGGACGACCAGGACGCCGGCGGCGGTGTGTCCGTCGATGGCGAGCTGCGCGATGCCGTAGCCGACGCCGATGACCTGCGGGACGAAGAGCCCGATCGCGCCGACGAGGGCGCCGCCGATGGCGACGGGCGCCCAGCGGGGGAGGGGGAGCTTGCTGAAGAACGCGTGGAGCCTGTGCTCGAGGAAGATGAAGAAGCGGCCGCCGGTGGCGCTGACGATGGCCAGGGCGAGGTAGGGGACGAGCTCGACGATGCTGTCGAAGCGGACCGGGGGGACGACCCAGATCGGCTCCCACCCCTGCACGGCGCCGAAGATGGCGTAGGCCATGGTGGAGGCGATGATCGACGGGACGAGCACCTCGTGCTCGATGTCGATCTCCTTGTAGAGCACCTCGGCGGCGAACATCGAGGCGGCCATGGGCGCGTGGAAGACCGCGCCGATGCCGGCGGCGAAGCCGGCCATGACGAGGATGCGGCGCTCGGCGCTCGACAGCTTGAAGAGGCGCCCGAGGGTGGAGCCGATGCCGCCGGCGATGAAGCCGACCGGGCCCTCGACGCCGGCGGAGCCGCCGCTGCCGATGGTCGCCGCGCTGGCGAGCATCTTGACGAAGGGGACGCGCCGCCGGATGACGCCGCCCTTGCGGTGGTAGGTCTCGATGACGCTGCCGGTGCCCGTGCCCATCGTCTCGGGCGCGAGGTAGGCGCTCAAGAGGCCCGAGATGAGGAAGCCGACGGTCGGGATGAGCAGCAGCCACCAGCGGTCGCCGGCCGGCGCCGAGAAGGTGACGGCGACGGTGTTGAGGCCGTGGGCGGTCGGGTCGATGCCGGTGGCGGCCTGGAGTGTGTTGTGGCCGGTCCAGTGGACGAGGACCACGAAGAGCAGCGCGACGAGGCCGGCGACGATGCCGAGGAGACCGTAGATCCCGAGCATCCGTCCGAGCTGGGCGGCCCCCGGGAGCAGGGTCTTCGACCACGCGCGGGGCGTGCCCGGGACCAGCCCGTGTGGAAAGACGCGTCGAGTACCCATGAACGACTCTGCCCATGCCCGCCGCGGAGGTCCGGGTCCGACGCGCGAGCCCCGACGAGCGGTCGCGGAGTCTGGACCTATCCGACCCGGGTTGCAAGGAAGCGGAGGGGGAGCGCCGCGCGAGGGAGCCGTCAGGGTCGCGCTCTTCGCGGGGGGCGGCGGGAGGATCGCCTGGGGTGGCGCGCGCGCCTCAGCCGGTCGCGCGGGAGGTGCGCTCGCCGTGCCACGCGAGGTAGCTGGCGAGGACCCGGTCGGCCTGGGACCGGGCGCGGGGCGGGGCCGCGCGCAGG
>SBGO01000535.1 GCA_006226565.1 Deltaproteobacteria bacterium
TAGCTCGCCGACCTGGCCGCGCGGGTGGCGCGGCTCTGCACCGATCTCCCGGAGCTCGCCCGCGTGCGCCTCGCCCCCCTCGCCCGCCACGGGGGGCGCTGGGTCGCCGCGGAGGCCGAGGTGGCCCTCGATCCGGAGGCCCTCGCCTTCGGGTGAGCCGCGCACCCGCACAGCGCGCGGCGCTGCGGGCGGGGAAAGCGATTGATGCCGCCGGGCGCGCTCTCTATAGTGCGTCGCTCGACGGTCCCCGCGCGCATTGCGCCCACCAGCTCGCTACGGAAGACACCATGAAGCGACGCATCAGCCTCGTCCTCGGCGTCCTGGGCCTCCTCGGCCTCGCCGCCTGCTCCGACGACCCCCAGACGACCGACACCGACACGAGCGCCGCCGACAGCGCCGTCGAGGACACGGGCGGGGACGACGTCGGCGACGACGCGTCCGAGGACACGACCGCGGTCTGCGAGCACCCGTGCCTCGACGAGCACGGGAAGAACGACAAGGGCCTCTGCCCGGACCCGAAGAGCGAGTGGAACTGCATCGCCGGCTGCTGTGAGGCGGTCTTCCGCTGCGCCAACGACGACGACTGCGCCGCGCACGGCTTCGAGGAGGGGCACTGCTCCGACGAGCGCTTCGCGTGCCGCTGCGACGTGTCCTCGGGCATGTGCGGCGTCTGGTACTGCGGCGGCGACGACGACTGCGCCGAGGGTGAGACCTGCGGCGCCGGGGCGTGCGTGACCAAGCCCACCACCGGGCTCGTGCCGCGCATCCTCGACCGGCCGCTCGTGCTGACGCCGGGCGCCACCTTCACCCTGCACGTGGACGGCGTCGACCCGGCGAACGCCGACGTCGCGGTGCTCGTCGACGCGACCTTCGCCTCGTCGAACCCCGACGTCGCGACGGTGGACGCCGACGGCAAGGTGACGGGCGGGACGAGCGCCGGCACGGCGACCCTCACCGCGACCCTCGACGGGGACGACGCGCACGCGGCGAGCCTCGTGGTCCGCAACGTCCTCGTCGACGCCGCCGGCGTCAACGTCATCCTGGTCGACGAGGCGACCGTCTCGGCGCTGACCGCCGGGCGCTACGTGCTCGTGAACCACGCGACCGGCGCGGAGCTCGTGAACGAGGTCCTGCCGACCGACGGCGTCATCCAGTACACCGGCGATCTGACCGACGGCGTGGACCTCCACGTCTTCGCCGACGACCACGACTGGGTGTCGTGGGTGGGCATCGACGCGGCGCGCACGATCTACCTGCCGATCGCCGAGACGCACTACGCCAAGATCGAGATGGACGACGTGAACGCCATCGTCGACACGACCATCCTCGACAACGTGGGCATCGTCCGCGGCACGCCGGACATGTCGCTCTACCCGAACGACCAGCCGCTCGAGATCTCGCTGACCTCGTTCGCGCTCTCCACGGCGCTCTTCGACTTCAACCTGCAGGTGCTCCTCGGCGCGGACGTGAAGCGCTACCTCGATCCCGAGCAGAGCATCCCCCAGGTCGACCCGACCGATCCGCTCACGGTGCCCGGCGGCATCATCTTCAACCTGGGGACGCCGGCGATCCCGAGCTTCGTCCTGTCGGCGCCCGAGGGGACCAACCGCCTCTGGAGCCTCGGCGGCCGCCTCGACCTGTCCGAGGTCGCGGAGTACGCGAGCGCCATCATCGACAGCGTCGCCGGCGGCGACCTGGACTTCACCCGCATCGTGGGCGCCGTCTTCCCGCTCTTCCGCTCCTTCTGGTCGGGCTATGACCCGGCGGTCCAGGTCGACACCGTCGGCGACCGGACCGCGGTCATCGAGAAGTCGCCGCTGCTCAAGATGCCGCTCGGGCTCTCCTCGAGCCTCGACATCCCGGCGCTGCCGAGCCTCGGCGACGGCATCGGCCACGCGGACGCGCTCTTCTTCCTCGGCGGCGCGCTGACCGCCGACGGCTTCATGATCCCGCTCGGGCTCAACGGCGGCGCGGACACGTCGGACAAGACCAAGAACCCGCCGGACGGGATCGCCGACGCCATCGAGAGCACCCCCGAGAAGGACCCCTACGTGCTGCCACTGGCCCCGCTCCACGGCGGCCTCCAGAGCCCGCACACGGCCTACATCGCGGCCATCGTGGCCGTGGCCATCCCGGGCAAAGACGACCCGCGCCCCGACTCGGGCAGCGCCATCCTCACCCGCGGCGAGATCGGCGCGGGCCCGCCGGCGGCGCCCGAGCTCGGGAGCTTCCTGGGCTTCCCGCTCGACAGCAGCTGGGACGCCACCAGCCGCGCGCTCGTCGTCGGCTCGGTCGAGGGCGCCGACATCCAGCGCCTCCTCTTCAAGGGCAAGACGGGCCGCCACTGGACGATCTGGCTCGCGGGCAGCGGGAGCTACACCGTCCCGAACCCGGCCGACTACTTCTCGGGCGAGGTCGTCGACCGCGCGACCGACAGCGTCGAGCTGGCGCTCGTCAACAGCCTCGACCTCGAGGACGGCCTCGGCCTCGACGTCGTCGCGGCGCCGGGCGGCGTGAGCCTCGACATCCTCCTCGGGCACGTCGACCGCATCTCGTTCATCGACGTCAAGGACCCGATCCCGCAGAGCACCCCATGAGACACCTCACCGCGGCGGCGACCGGTCTCGCGCTCCTCCTCGGAGGGTGGAGCGCGGCGTGTGGCGACAACACGGCCACCGATCCCTGCCTCGGTGTGCAGTGCATCAACAGCCCGCCGCCGAGCTGCGAGGGACCGACCAAGGTCAGCTACTCCGCGGTCGGCGCGTGCCTCGCGGTCGACGGCGAGCCGAAGTGCAGCTACGCGGAGCTCCCGCGGCAGAACTGCGAGAGCCTCGACAAGCTCTGCCAGAGCGGCGCCTGCGTCGATCCGCCCGTGATCCCCTGCGAAGGCGTCGTGTGCAACAGCCCGCCGGCGCCGGACTGCAACGAGAACACGGCCCAGATCTACGCGAGCAGCGGCACCTGCAACCCGAACATCCCGCCGGGGGGCAAGTGCGAGTACCCGGTCGAGGCGTCGCTCGTGTGCAGCGACGGCCGCGAGTGCCGCAACGGCGGCTGCATCGATCCGAGCGAGTTCCCGTGCGACCCGAACCCGTGCGACGTCCCGCCGGCTGCGACCTGCAGCGCGGGCGGCCAGCCGGCGGGGTGGGCGACGCCCGGGACGTGCACCGAGGTCGGCGGCGAGGCGAGCTGCGCCTACGAGACGGCGCCGCTCCTGGCGTGCACCGGCGGGATGACCTGCGTGGTCGGGACGTGCACGACCGCGACCGGGGCCCCGGCGGCGGCCGGGGACCTCGTGATCAGCGAGATCATGCGCAACCCCAGCGGAGGCGACGACCTCGGCGAGTGGATCGAGCTCTACAACCCGCAGAACGTGGCGCGAAAGCTCGACGGCTGCGTCCTGTCCGACCTCGGCGGCGACAGCTACGCGCTGCCCGCGGGCGGCGACGGCCTGACCGTCGGCGCGAAGGCCTACCTCGTGCTGGGGCGGTCGGCGGACGCGGCGGTCAACGGCGGCTTCGTCCCCGACCACGTCTACACCGGCTTCGTGCTGGCGAACGGTGACGACGAGGTGATCCTGACCTGCGGGGAGACGGTCATCGACCGGGTCGTCTACGCCGACACCGGGTGGCCGAGCAGCGCGTCCCACGCGATGAGCCTGAGCGGCGCCAAGCTGGACGCGAACCAGAACGACACCGCGGCGAGCTGGTGCGATGCGGCGTCGACGTACGGCAGCGGCAGCGACTACGGCACGCCGAGGCGGCCGAACCCGACCTGCCCCTGACGCGCGCGCCGCGGCTGCGGCTCAGCCCTCTTCGGCGCTCTCGGCCGGGAGGTCCGCCCCGATCGGCAGATACTTGGTGCCCCGAGCGCGGCCGACCACGGCGAGGCGCCCCTCGTCGACCAGCCACTTGAGGTACTGACGCGCTTCGCGCGGGTCGATCCCGAGCGCCTTGGCGACGAAGCCACTGGTCAGCGAGCCGTGCTGGTGCGCGGCGGCGACGAGCAGGTCGTCGAGGCTCTCGGCGGCGATGGGATCCGGTGCTTCCTGCATCTCGACGGCGTCACTCTCGGCCCGATCGTGAATCGCGTCCATCCGCCGGCGGGCCGTTCGCATCAGCGGCGCGAGCACCCGAACCACGTCTTCGGGCGGTGTCTCTCCCGGTCCCGGCCCGAGCGCCCGGACGACCGGGAGGGCGTCGGTCTCGCTGAGGTGGGTCCGCTCGACTCGGAACGCGAGGTGGGGAACCACCCCGCGCTCCCAGTATCCATCGAGGAGCGCCGTTCCGTCCTCCACGCTGGTGGTGGACGGCTCGACGGCGACGGTCGCCTCGACCGTGTCGGTCTGCCGAAGCTCGCGCATCGCCTCGATGAGCTCGGCCTGGGAGCGGCCGCGGAACTCGAAGAGGGTCATCGGGTGCGCGGTGATGAGCTTGGCGAAATCGAAGTGGACCGCGATCGCGTCGATGCAGTTCGGGTCGTCCGGGTGCCCGGAGCAGAAGTTCTTCACGTCGCGCAGATCGAAGGGGAAGAGGTCGTGCCCCTCCTCCTCGAAGACGAACGCGAGGCGGTCGGTGACGCGGCCGCCGAGCAGGTCCGCGGCGAGGGCCGCCTCGTTGGCGAGGCGCTCGAGGACCGCGTCCCAGATCTCGTCGATCGGCTCCATTCGGACCGAGACGTCGCAGCTCGCGCCCGTGTCGCTCGTCACCTGGGCGGTGATGAGCCCGGGGCGGACCTTGATGTTCCGCACCCACCCCTTGCGCGCGACGACCTTGGCGCGGCGGACCGCGAGGCGAAGCTCGTTCGCCTCCAGGATCGACTCGAGCCACCGCTTCTCGAGCGTGCTGTATTCGCCGTTCGTCACCACGCCTCCTCGAGGACGGCGTCCTGGCCGAGGGTCATGAGCGACCGGAGCGTGTCATCGTCGAGCTCGGACAGCCAGGTCTCGCCGGCGTCGACGACCAGCCCGGCGAGGTTCCGCTTCTCTTCGAGGATCTGGTGGATCTGCTCCTCCATCGTCCCCTGGCTCACCATGCGATGCACGGTCACGTCGCGGGTCTGCCCGATGCGGAAGGCGCGGTCGGTCGCCTGGTCCTCGACCGCGGGGTTCCACCACCGATCGTAGTGGAAGACGTGGTTGGCGCGGGTCAGGTTGAGCCCGGTCCCGCCGGCGCGGAGCGAGACGACCATGACGGGCGGCCCGGTCACGGCCTGGAAGTCCTGCACCATGCGCTCGCGGGCCTGACGCGTCAGGCCCCCGTGCAGGAAGGGGATCGGCTCACCGAGCTGCTTGCTGAGCACCGTCTCGAGGATGTCGCCCATCTCGCGGTACTGCGTGAAGACCAGCGCGTGCCCGTCGTTCGCGACGACCTCTTCGAGGAGCTGGAGGAAGCGCGTGAGCTTGCCCGAGCGCTTCACGCCGAACTTTCCGTCGCGGAGGAAGTGCGCGGGATGGTTACAGATCTGCTTGATCGCGGTGATCATCGCGAGGATGCGGCCGCGGCGCTTCATGCCGACCTCGAGCTCGGCGATGTCGGCGAAGGCCTCGTCGACCGTGGCCTGGTAGAGCGCCGCCTGCTCGCGCGTGAGCGGGCAGTAGCGGGTCGACTCGACCTTCTCGGGGAGCTCCGGGGCGATGTTCGGATCGGTCTTGACGCGGCGCAGGATGAACGGGCCCGTGACCTTGCGCAGGAGCTCCGCGGCGTCCTCGTCGCCGAAGCGCTCGATCGGGACGGCGAAGGTCTTCTTGAAGGCCGTCCGTCCCCCGATGAGGCCCGGGTTGAGGAAGTCGAGGATGGACCAGAGCTCGGTGAGGCGGTTCTCGACCGGGGTCCCGGTCAGGGCGATCCGACGCTTGGCGCGGAGCAGGCGCACGGCCTGGCTCTGGGCGGCCTCGGGGTTCTTGATGTTCTGCGCCTCGTCGAGGGCGAGGCAGTCGAACTCGTAGCTCTGGAGGAGGTCGCAGTCGCGGCGCGCGAGGGCGTAGCTGGTGATGATCACCGCCGGGCGGCGGGGATCGTCGCCGCCCACGCGGTCCTCGAGATCCTTGAAGGTCTGGGCGCGACTCGGGCCGTGATGGATGTGCGCCCGGAGCCCGGGGGCAAAGCGGTTGATCTCGCGACGCCAGTTGCCGATGACGGAGGTCGGGCAGACGACCAGGTAGCGCGGCTTCTTGCGCTTGCCGGCCTCGGCGCTGATGGCGGTGACGAGGGCGAGCAGCTGGACGGTCTTGCCGAGGCCCATGTCGTCGGCGAGGCAGGCGCCGAAGCCGATCGAGGTGACGCTGGCGAGCCAGGCGTAGCCGCGCTGCTGGTAGGGCCGCAGCTCGGCGCGGAGTCCCTCCGGAGGGGGCAGATCGCGCGGCTCGACCTCGGTGCCCTGGCGGAGGGCCTCGAGCGCCTGGGCGACCACGCCGTCACCGACGACCTCGGCGCTGATCTCGCCGCCGTCGGAGAGCGCGATCTCGCCGGAGAGCGCGAGCCGCAGGGCCTCCGCGGCGTCGAGGGTGCCCTCGCCTTCGCCGAGGAGGGCCTGGAGGCGCGCGACGTCCTCCGGGTCGACGGCGACCCACTCGCCGCGGTGCATGACCAGGGGCGCCTTGGTGCTGGCGAGGTCGAGGAACTCCTTGGCCGTGAGGGTGTCGTCGCCAAGGCACGCCTCCCAGCGGAAGTTGACGATCCCCTGCAGGAGCCCGGTGCCGGTCGCGGCGCCGCCGCTCTCGGACTCGACGCCGACGCGCATGCGGGCGCGGACGCGGCGGTGGCCGACGCGGCTCAGCGCCGCGGGGACCTCGACCATGTAGCCGGCGCGCTCGAGCTGCAGGCTGGCGTGGGTCAGGAACTCCCAGGCCTCGTGGGCGTCGACCTTCACCTGCGCCGGGAGGCGCTGGGTGAGGGACCTCCCGATCGGGGAGAAGACGCGCGCGCAGCGGCCGAGGGCCTCGAGGAGGGTGTCCTGGGGCGCGACCATCTTGAGGACGCGATCGCGGATCTCGGGTGCGGCGCTCGCGAGCTCCGAGGCCGCGACCCGGTCAGAGCCGCCGCCGCCGAAGAGGTGATACGACAGATCCCAGTGGCCGGTGGCCGTGGTCGGCTCGGAGAGCCGGAAGCCCACCATCGGGCGGCCGCCCTCCCCCAGGTGCAGCGCAGGGGCGACCCAGTGGTTGAGGGTGTCGGCGAGGTGGAGCTCGTGCGGGCCCTTGGCCGTGAAGCGGCGCTCGGGGCCGCCGAGGCGCTCCGCGAGGCGAACGACCCAGTCGGGGCCCGGACCGGGGAGCGGCATGGTGGCGGAGGAGCTGCTCCGGAGGAGCCCGTCGACCGCGGCGTCGAGGTACTCTTGCAGGGCCGCGCCCGGGGTCAGGACGCGGTCGGCGTCGTCCACCGGCCAGCAGCGTGCGACGCCCGGCATCGCGGCCGCGAGGCTCGCGAGGCGCGTCCGGTCGTCGGGCTGGACCGGGGCCACGCGCCAGATGGCGCACCAGTCTTGGGCGTCCTGCGCCCCGGCGAAGGACGGGACAACCTGCTGGCGGTCGATCGTGTAGACCGCCCACTTTGCGGCGAGAATCCAGACCCGAGCGGCGTGAGAGAAACGCCGGAGCGACGTCAGGGGAATCGACGCGAGCTCCTCGACGCTCTGGTCGGCGGGCAGCCACCAGCCCTGCACGGTCGCGCGGCCGAGGGTGCCACGGTCGTCGGGCGCAAGAAGCGACGCCGTTCGCAGCCAGCGGCCTCGAGCAAATGACGAGCGCAGCCTCGGCGGAGCGTCGCTCTCACTGCCCCAGAGCAAGAGCCCCGGCTTCCCTTCATTTCTCAAAAAGGTGATGTAGGTTCGGTCGCCCGACATGAACCGTCACTCTACCTGCGAGCGCCGCGCTCGCGTCGCCGCCATCGCGCGCCCCTGACGATGGGGGGCATCGACGGCGGGCACGGCGTATCTCGAGGAGCAAGAAGTTGCTCAGCGTCCGACATGGACTGGCCAAACAGCCTACTACGCATTCCGCAAGCACACCAAACGGTATTTTGGCGACCACACACAACTGGCCGAGGAGCGCCTATTTGTCGCGTTCGTCGAACGAGCGACACAATTCACTGATATCAAGCAATCTTTTGGGCCGCGCCGCTTTGGCGATTTCAACAGATAGGTAGATTTCGCGTATTCGGAACGACGCACGGGGTAAATCCGCGCAAAAGTCCGGCGGATTACGCGTCATTCGGGCAGAAAGCGAGCGCCCGCCGCGAGAGCGTTCATTTGTGCGGATGATCGCGTGCAGGAGGGGATCGTGAGTAAGCCAGGCGGGTCGAATCACCCTCAGAAGGCGTATCCTACGATCAGATTCATTCCACCATGCGAATGATTGTAAGCCCGCAAGTCGACCGAGAAGTGGAGCCCGGATCGCCGCCCGTATCGCAGCCCGATGGCGGCGACCGCGAGAGCGCTGGGCCCCTCGGTCACCCATCGAATGGGGCGAATGGCGTCGATTGTGCGCGCGTCGAGGCCGTCGTCGGTGGCGACGCCGAGCCCGAGGGCGAGCCAGGGCGACCAGAGGCCCGTGCGCTCGAGGGGAAACCAGCGGCCCTCCACCCAATAGGCGCCGAAGTCGCCCTGAACGCGGCTGTCGGGCAGGACGAGCGCTCCCGAGACGCCGACCTCGAAGGCGCCGAGCCCCACGAAGGCGGCGAGCCCGAAGGCGTTGCCGACCTGTTCGGGAGCGTTCCACGCCAGGAGGGTGCCGCCGCCGAGGTCGATGACCACGTCCACGTCACGCGCCGTCGCGGCGCGCTCCACCAGGAGCGGGCCCAGCAGGGTCGCGACGATTCCGACCAGGAGAGGGATACGGCTCACGCGATCCGCCCGTGCCCGGCGGCGAGGTAGGTGGCGGCGAGGCCGACGTAGTGGCGCGCGCTGATGGGGAGATAGGCCAGCTCGTCGTCGCGGAGGTCTCGCACCGGGCGCGCGGGGCTTCCGAGCGCGAGGGTGCGCGGTGGAATGACGGTGCCCGGGGTGACGAGGGCGCCGGCGCCGACCATGGCGTCCTCGCCGATGACGGCGCCGTCCATGATGATGGCGCCCATGCCGACGAGCACGCGATCGTGGACCGTGCAGCCGTGGAGCACGGCGCGGTGGCCGATCGTGACGTCGTCGCCGACGATCGTCGACCAGCGCTTCGACGTCACGTGGATCATGGTGAGGTCCTGGACGTTGGTCCGGGCGCCGATGCGGATGGGGTGAACGTCGCCGCGGACGACGGTGCCGAACCACACGGACGCCTCGGCGCCGAGCTGGACGTCGCCGATGACGCGCGCCGAGTCGGCCACGAAGACGCCGGGGCCGATGACCGGAACGACGCCTTGATACGACAGGATTCTGGGGTCGGACATGGTGCGCTCACCGCTCGTGGGTCGCCGGGCGCGGGACGCCGGTCAGAGCCGCGCGGAGGGCCAGCCCGGGGCCGTTGTCGGCCCCGACACCGTCTGGTATCGTCCGGCTCGCGAACGATAGCGGAACACAGGCCGCAGGCCAACACGATCCCCTGTCCCACCGGAGCGGCGGAGCCGATGAACAGAGCACCGAGCACGAAGCGAGCCCCCTGGGTGGCGTTGTCCCTCGGCGTGGCGGTAGTCGCCGCGACCGCAGGGTCCTCCTCGCAGGCCTTCGCCGAGCAGCCCGGACGCGCGGCCAACGCGCGCCGGATCGTGGTCGTCGACCTCTCGCCCGACGAGAAGGAGCACGCGGAGATCCTGCACGAGGTGCGGGCCGCGCTCGAGCAGCACGTCGACGCCAAGGGCCTGCGGGACTACGTGGTCGTCACGACCCACGCGTCGCTGAACGCGGGTGGTGAGGTCCAGGAGCAGCAGAACGCCGCCACGGTGAAGGGCCTCCTGGGCGCCGGCCGGGCCGCGATGGACGCCAAGGACTACGACGACGCGACCGATCAGTACATGTCGGCGCTGAAGCTGCTCGAGGGCAGCCTCGGCGTGCTCGAGGGGGACGATCAGGAGGTCCTCCACGAGGTGCTGCTCGGGCTGGGCTCGGCGCGCCTCGAGGCCGGCGACAAGGAGGGGGCGGACCGCGCGTTCCGGCGGGCCGCGGCGTCCAAGGCCGACGCGTCGGGCCTCAGTGAGCGGGCCAAGCGCGCCTACGCCGCGGCGGAGGCCTCCATCCAGTCGATGGCGCTGGGCGCGGTGCAAGTGAACACCGATCCGGTGTACGCCGAGATCTACGTCGACGGGCGCTACAAGGGCATCAGCCCGAAGGCGGTAGCGGGGCTCATCGAGGGGCCGCACATCATCACCGTCTACAAGCAGGGCTACACGCGGCCCACGGTCACCGTCGACGTCAACTCGACGAAGATGGCGCACCAGGAGATCAAGCTCGACACGGCGCGCCGCGCGCTGCTCCTCGACGAGCTGAAGCCGAAGATGGCGCTGGCGACCGCGACGGCCCACGGCGAGGCGCCGACGGGCGGGACCGCGGTGAAGGAGCTCGGCGACCTGTTCCGGACCGAGACGTCGCTCGTCGTGCGCGTCGGGGGCGCGCGTGAGACGAAGTCCCTCGAGCTCTACCTCTTCCACACCGAGTCGCAGCGGCTGGTGGCGACCGAGAAGATCGCGAGCCTCGACTGGAGCTTCCGGAACCGCAAGGCGATCGCGGCGAGCATCGACAAGCTGCTCGACTTCGACTGGGTCGCGGTGCTCGGCGGCAAGACCGGCGACGACATCGAGGAGCCCGGGATCCTCGAGCAGTGGTGGTTCTGGACGGCGGTCGGCGTCGTGGTCGCCGGCGGCACCACGGCCGCGATCCTGCTGTCCCAGGACGGCGCCGGCCCGCCCCCGTTCACCAAGGACGGGACGGGCGCGATGGTGCTCCGCTTCTGACAGTTGACCGGCCGGCGAAGTCGCTCAGCGCTTGTAGCCGATGTAAGGGACGTTTCGGAACTTCTCGGCATAATCGAGGCCGAAACCCACGACGAAGTGATCGTCGATGGTGAAGCCCTTGTAATGAATCGGCACCTCGCAGCGGGCGTTGGCCGGCTTGTGGAGGAGCGTGCAGATGCGCACGCTGTTCGGGCGGCGCGTCTGCAGGTTGTCGAGCAGGTAGCGCATCGTGAGCCCGGTATCGATGATGTCCTCGACGACGAGGACGTCACGGCCCTCGATGGGCGTCGTGAGGTCACTCGTGATCTTCACGACGCCCGATGAGGTGGTCGCCGAGCCGTAGCTGGACAGCCCGAGGAAGTCGACCGTGCACTCGATGTCGAAGGCGCGCACCAGGTCGGCGAGGAAGACGAAGCTCCCCTTCAGGATCCCAATGACCGCGAGGTCTTTGCCCTCGTAGTCGCGGCTGATCTCCTCGCCGAGCTCGCCGATGCGCTTGGTCAGGGTCTCGGAGTCGATCAGGGTGGCGAGATCACTGCGCTTGAACATGGGGGCTGTCACTCCCGGGCCCGTGGCCCGTGTGCGGGGATTCGGATTCGGTTCGCGTCACTGTCCGGGCCCGGCGAATCGGGCCGAACCCGACTCAGACGAACACGTTGTTGATGACCTCACCGAGGCCGCCAGCCCCCGGAACGATGTACTGGGTGTCGTTGAGCCCGCGCTCACGGTCCGGGTGGGTGCCGGGGCGGGTGGCGAGCACGTCGGGCGGGCTGAGCCCGCGATCGAGGCGGAAGGCGTAGATGATGGCGTCGGGGTGCTCGGCCTTCACGTTTCGGATGAACTCCGGCGTCACGATGAGGTTCATCGCGATCGTCATCGTCGGCGTGCCCCCGGCGTGGGTCAGGTAGTAGTTGATGGCCTTCTTCAGGGACGAGCCGGTGGCGCCCATCGGATCGGGGAACATCAGCACCCGGCCATCGATATCGCCGCCGGTCTTCTCGCCGAAGATGCGGGCGCCGACGACCTGCCCGGCGTCGTCGACGACCCGGTTCATGATGAGGTGGTCCTGGCGAACCCCGGCGGGGTCGAGGACGTGGTTGAGCGCGTCGAAGCAGACCGACGCCGGGAGCATGCCGGCACGGGCGATGTCGACGCACACCACCCGGGTCGTGGCGTCGATGATCTCGCCAGCGAACACCCCCTCGGGAGTGTGCGCGATCATGCGCGTCTCCGACTCGACATGGCAGGTCGGGAACTCGCGCGCCACGACGGCCGCGACCAGGTCGCGGTAGAGCGTCGTGACCAGGTGATTGATCAGGGGCTGCACGGTCGCGTCACTGCTCAGGCGCGCCAGCAGCGACAGGTGGTACGGGTCCGACAGGATGTGGACGCCGGGGCCGTACTCGTGAACGAGCTCGCCGTTGTCCAGGCCGTCAGCGCTGTATGCGACGTCGAGAACGCGCGGGGGACGTCCGGAAGCTCCGTCCATGGGGCAACTCCTGAGCCAGGGATGCTTTCGGCATAACAAGTCCCTCTGAGGCCGCCAAGCAACAAGATGGTGACGACAGGTCCCCGATGGCGCGACCGGCATTCTCTCTCTCGACGCGCTCGCCCCTCCCCCACAGCGCCGGAACGTCTTTGCGATTTGCGGATCTCGGCCCGTGCATCGACCGCACGCCGGCTACGCCGCGCGCTGGACGACGGTCCTCCCCTGTACGACCAACAGCCCTTCACGCCCGAGCGTCCACCGGACGTCGTCGGCGGGCGGCTCCGCACGAAGCCGCCCCGTGTGGAGCAGATCGAGGTGACACGACACACAGAGGCCGACCAGATTCGACCGCTCCTCGCCCCCTCCTCGGCTCCGGAAGACAATGTGGTGCGGGGTCAGATCCCGCCCGGAGCAGACTGGCGAGGCGCATCGGTACCGCTCTCGCTCGTAGACGTCCTGGTAGGCGACGCGCTCGGATGTGTCTTGCACGAGCCACTCGCGCCAGAACACCCGCACCAGGAAGTCCAGGAACTCCCCAACCTCACCGGCCTCGTGGAACATTCGGACCACATCGTGCCAGAACGCCACGAGATCCGCGGTCAGCCGCAACCGCAGCGTGACCCGTCCCGCGCGCGCATCGAGCGGCCGCCCTACCCCGATCGTCACCTCCGGTCGCGCTCCGGACATCTGGCTCATGTCTTCCCCGGACATCTGGCTCGTGTCTTCCCCGGACATCTGGCTCATGGCCGCGGAGGAAAGCTGTGCCGGCGCGATCGCAGGCAAGCGCTCCCCGCGGAGGACCTCCTTCGCCAAGGTCCCATCGAGCATCGCCCGCTCCATCGCGAGGTATCCCTGAACCGTCTCCTCGCTCGGCGGCGCGAGCGACGCACGCTCCACCCCGTCGGCGCGCGCGATGCTCTCGACGACCTCGACCTCTTCCTTCAGATGCTTCACCGTCCGCTCGCCGGCGCGACCGAGCCACGCCCCGACGGTGTCCGGGTCCGCCACCCGCGACACGAGGCACGCCGCCTCGAACCCGATCGTCCCCGCGTCGAGCGCGAATGTGACCTCCGGCAGCATCTCGGTGCGCCGCGCGAACGTCATTCGCGCTTTCACGAATGCCAGCGAGCACCCGAGCCGCTCGCGGGCATATTGCGCGGCGGTCGCGTAGCCGAAGTGACGCCACCCCGCGGCGTCGAAGACCGTCCGCGCCACCTGCCCGAGCCGCCGGTCGCGGCGCTGAAGCCGCGCGTTGATCGCCCGCAGGTGCGCGTCGAGCGCGGCTGGCTCCAGCGGCGGCGCGACGTCCTCGAGCGGCGCGGCGAGCCTCGTCGCCTCCCGGAGCGCCACGAACGTCCCCTCGGCCTCCGCCTCGACGGCGTCCCGCTCGCGCGCCCGCTCCTCGTCCCACGCCGACGCCTGCGCGCACGCCTCCATCGAAGGCCGCACCCCGGGGTGTCGATTTGACAGCGTGACCGACGCCTCGGCGAGCAGCGCCTCCACCACCGCCTCATCGCTCGACGCGCCGATCTGCGCGTACAGCAGCCGCCGCGTCGCCTCGTAGGCCCACGCCGTCTCGCGCGGGACGCTCACCTGAAGCGTTCGCCGCTCGTCCTCGAGCTCGACGGTCGGCGCCGGCTCACGACCCTTCGTCTCCGCGATCAGCGACCGCAACGCCCGAACGGTCCCCTCACGTGCCGCGGCCAGCAGCGCCGCCTCGTTGTCCGGCGTCGCCGACCGCCCCAGCAGCTCCGCCATGGACCAGCCGATCTCACCGCGCGCGAGCGCCCCCCGAACCTCAGGCAACAGCGCGAGCTGCTCGGCGACGCGGGCGGCGTCCTCGGCAAACCGCCACCGCCGCCCCAGCCGCTCGAAGGCATACGCGCCGATGTTCGGGAAGCCGAGCTCGGCGACGCCCCCGGTCCGCCGCAGCACGACCAACCCCTCGCCCAGCGCAAGGCGCAGGGCCCCGGCGCCGCGCGCGAGCCTCACCAGCTCGCGATCGGCGTCCCGAAGCCCCGCAGGCCACTCTCGCCCGTCTGCACCCACGACCGGTGGAGGTTAGAAACCCCTGAACACCGGTCCAGTCCCAAACCGATCCCGTTTCGATCCGGCTCAGAGCCCGTCGAGCGCCCGCTCCAGATCCGCCTGCAGATCCTCGACGTCCTCGATCCCGACCGACAGCCGCACGAGCCCGTCCGTGATCCCCAACGCCTGCCGCGTCTCAAACGGAATCGACGCGTGGGTCATGATCGCCGGATGCTCGATGAGCGACTCCACGCCGCCCAGGCTCTCGGCGCACGCGAACAGGTGCGTCCGCGACAGCATCTGCCGCGCCGCCGCGAGCCCGCCCTTCAGGAAGATCGTGATCATCCCCCCGAAGCCCCGCATCTGCCGCTTCGCGAGCGCGTGCTGCGGGTGGCTCTCCAGCCCCGGGTAGAGCACCCGCTCGACCGCCGGATGCGCCTCGAGCCAGCGCGCCAGCCGATCGGCGTTCTGCGCGTGCCGCTCCATCCGCACGTGCAGCGTCTTCAGCCCACGCAGCGTCAGGAACGCGTCCATCGGCCCCGGGATCGCCCCGACCGCGTTCTGCAGGTACGCCAGCCGGTCCCGCAGCGCCTTGTCCTTCGTCGCGATCGCCCCACCGACGACGTCGCTGTGCCCGTTGAGGTACTTCGTCGTCGAGTGCACGACGATGTCCGCCCCGAGCGCCAGCGGCTGCTGGTTGAACGGCGTCGAGAAGGTGTTGTCGACCGCCAGCAGGAGCCCGTGCGCGTGCGCCCGCTCGGCGATGGCCGCGATGTCCGCCAGCTTCAGCAGCGGGTTGGTCGGCGTCTCCATCCACACGAGCTTCGTGTTCGGCTTCTTCGCCGCGAGCACCGCGTCCGGATCGGTCAGATCCACGAACGTGTAGTCGATCCCCGCCCGCCGCCACACTGCGTCGAACAGCCGGAACGTGCCCCCGTACACGTCATCACCGCAGATCACGTGGTCGCCCGCGTCGAGCAGGTGCATGACCGTCGACGACGCCGCGCACCCGCTGGCGAACGCCAGCCCGTGCTCCGACCCCTCGAGCGACGCGATGCACGCCTCGAGCGCCGCGCGCGTCGGGTTGCCCGTGCGGCTGTACTCGTAGCCCTTGTGGTCGCCCGGCGCCGCCTGCACGTAGGTGCTCGTCAGGTACACCGGCGTCATGATCGCGCCGGTCGTCGGGTCGGGCTGCTGCCCGGCGTGAATCGCCCGGGTCCCGAGCCCGGCGGTCTGCTTCACGCCCACGGGCGCCTCGGTCTGCTTGGTGTCGTCGCTCGGGCTCATCGACGCTGTGCTCCTGGTCGTGACGTGTTCCGCGCCCATGCTGCACCGCAACAGGCGCCGCGCGCTGGCGCGAGCGTCATAGCAGATGGCAACACCGGCAACCACTGGAGTCGTCGCCGACGCGATTGACACCCTCGGCGCCCGCGTGGTCTTGATCCCCCGACGATCCGAACTGGCGCACATCGCACGGGAGCATCGCTATCCTCGGCACTCACAAGCTCAGGCTCGTCCCCCTCGCGGCCACGGTCGCCCTCCTCGCCTGCGGCAGCGAGCCCGGCGGCGACGCCCGCCGCGTCGTCCCCGCCGACGCCGCCGTCGCCGTCGTCGTGCCCTCGGTCGAGGCGCTCCGCGGCCACCTCGTCGCCTTCCTCGCCGGCGTCGAGGGCACCAGCGGCGTCCTCGATCTCGTCGCCGGCCGCTACGGCGTCGACCTCGGCTCGGCCGACGGCGTGCGCGACGCCGACCTCGACCCGGACACCCCGC
>SBGO01000320.1 GCA_006226565.1 Deltaproteobacteria bacterium
GGCGGCCGAGCGGCCCGAGGTCGCGCTGCCGACCGGGCCCGACCCGCTCGCGGGGCTGCCGCGCGCCGGGCGGACGTGGACCGTCGACGAGGCGGCGACGCCCTTCGAGGACGTCACGACCTACAACAACTTCTACGAGCTCGGGACGCGCAAGAGCGACCCGGCGCGCCACGCCGAGCACCTCCGCCCGCGCCCGTGGACGATCGCGGTGACCGGGCTCACCGCGAAGCCGCGCACCCTCGACCTCGACGACCTGCTCCGCTGGTTCCCGCTCGAGGAGCGCGTCTATCGGATGCGCTGCGTCGAGGCGTGGTCGATGGTCATCCCGTGGCTCGGCTTCCCGCTCGCCGCGCTCGTCAAGCGCCTCGAGCCGCTGTCGACCGCGCGCTACGTGGCCTTCGACACGCTCCTCGACGACGAGCAGCTCCCGGGGCAGAAGCACGAGGTGCTGCCGTGGCCCTACGGCGAGGGGCTCCGCCTCGACGAGGCCCTGCACCCGCTCTCCTTCATGGCCGTCGGGCTCTACGGCAAGGCGCTCCTCGGGCAGAACGGCGCGCCGATCCGCCTGGTCGTGCCGTGGAAGTACGGCTTCAAGGGCGCCAAGTCGATCGTGCGCATCCACTTCAGCGACCGCCAGCCGCCCACGACCTGGAACAACGCCGCGCCCCACGAGTACGGCTTCTTCGCCAACGTGAACCCGGCCGTCGACCACCCGCGCTGGAGCCAGGCGACCGAGCGGCGCATCGGCGAGCTGGGCCGCCGCGAGACGCTCCCCTTCAACGGCTACGCGGAGGAGGTCGCCGACCTCTACGCCGGCATGGACCTGCGGAGGCTCTTCTGATGGCCCCCGGGACCGCCGCGCGCCCGCGCCGCCTCAAGACCCAGGACTGGGTGCGCCCGGCCGTGTACTACGGCTCGCTCGTGCCCCTCGTGCTCCTCGCCGTGCGCGCGCTGACCGACCGCCTCGGCGCCAACCCCATCGCCGAGGTCCTCAACCAGCTCGGCCTCCTCGGGCTGGTCTTCCTCGTGGCCTCGCTGGCGTGCACCCCGTTGAAGATCGCCTTCGGCTGGAAGTGGCCGGTGGCCGTCCGGCGCACCCTCGGCCTCTTCGCCTTCTTCACGCTGCTCTTCCACTTCGTCGTCTACCTCGTCTTCGACCAGCAGCTCGACCTCGCGGCGGTCCTGCGCGACGTCGGCGAGCGCCCCTTCATCACCGTCGGCCTGGCCGGGCTCGTCCTGATGGTGCCCCTGGCGGTGACCTCGACCAGGGGCAGCCTCAAGCGCCTCGGCGCCCGCCGCTGGCAGCGCCTCCACCGGCTCGCCTACCTCGCCGGGGCCCTCGGCGTCGTCCACTACCTGCTCCGGGTCAAGGCCGACGCCACCGAGCCGCTCGCCTACGGCGCGGTCCTGGGCGTGCTCTTCCTCGTGCGCCTGGTCGACTGGGCGCGCCGCCGGGCGGCCCGGAGCGCCCGCGCCACCCCGTGAACGGAGGCCCCGTGCGACCCTACTTCATGACCACAGAGCGCCTCGGCTTCGGGACCTGGGGCGAGGACGACCTCCCGCTGGCGCTCGCGCTCTGGGGGGACCCCGAGGTCACGCGCCTCATCGGCGGCCCCTTCGACCGCGCGACCGTCGCCGCCCGGATCGCGCGCGAGCGCGCCACCCAGGCGGCGCACGCCATCCAGTACTGGCCCGTCTTCCTGCGCGAGAGCGGCGCCCACGTCGGCTGCTGCGGGCTCCGGCCCCACCACGCGCCCGACGTCCCCGAGCTCGGCTTCCACCTCCACGCGGCGTACTGGCGGCAGGGCTTCGGCCGCGAGGCCGCCGCGCGCGTCGTGCGCCACGCCTTCGAGGACCTCGGCGCCCGCGCCCTCTTCACCGGCCACCACCCCGACAACGCCGGCTCGCGCGCGCTCATCCTGTCCCTGGGCTTCGTCCGGGACGGCGCCGACCACTACCCCCAGACCGGGCTCGACCACCCGTCGTACCGGCTCGACCGGGTCAGAGCCACGACACCACGCTGACGAAGCGCGCCCCCTCGAAGAGCGCCACGAGCAGGTAGAGCCCCGCGCCGAGGGCGACCGGCAGGCTCAGGACGAGCGGGCGCCGGCGGCGCGCGGTCTGCACGACCAGGCCGAGGACGAGCAGCGCGGGGAAGCCGAAGAGCCCGAGGGGGAGCGCCACGGTGGCCCAGAAGAGGGCGCTCGGGACGTCCTCCGGATCGCTCGGGACCGAGGCGCCGTGCGGGCCTCCGGTCGCCATCAGCGCCTCGAGCTCGGCGTAGGTGCCGGGCCGGACGCGGTCGAGGCGCTCGCCCACGCCGAGGGGGTCGAGGCGATCGAGGGTGTCGGGGTCGAGCCGCAGGTAGACCCGCCCGTCGAGGGCCGTGTGGCTGGCGTCGAGGAGCCAGGCGCCGCCGGCGGACGCCGGGAGCAGCACCGGCCCGGCCGGATCCCACTGGACCGTCACGACGTCGTCGCGCTGAACGGCGCCGCTGGTCCAGGTGGCGACGTGGTCGAGCGGGTCGTGCTCGATGCAGAGGACCCCGGCTGCGTCGCGATCCGGGCGCTCGAGGCACCAGTGCCAGAAGCCGCCGTACTCGACCGCGCGCCGCAGGCCGCCGGCGTCGGCGCGGAGGATGTCGCTGGCGTAGGACGCGCTCATCCCCTCGGGCACACCGGTGGCGCGCGCCGGGGCGGGGTGGCCGAAGCCGCTGAGCCCGAAGCCGAAGGCGAGCCCGCCGTCGGGGGCGCGGTCGACGGCCGGCGGAGCGCTGTCCTCGGGGAGCGCGACGACCTCGGGCGGTGC
>SBGO01000500.1 GCA_006226565.1 Deltaproteobacteria bacterium
GGGGTCCGCGTCATCGCCGAGGTGAAGCGGCGGAGCCCCAGCGCCGGCGACATCCAGGCCGCGGCGGATCCGGTCGCGCAGGCGCGCGCGTACACGGCCGGCGGGGCCGCCGCGATCAGCGTCCTGACCGAGCCCGCCCACTTCGGCGGCGCGCTCTCCGACCTCGAGGCGGTCGCGGCGGCGGTCTCCGCGCCGTGCCTCCGAAAGGACTTCATCGTCTCGCAGCGGCAGCTGCTCGAGGCGCGCGTCGCGGGCGCCTCGCTGGTGCTCCTCATCGTCGCGATCCTCGACGACGCCGAGCTGCGCGCGCTCCGGGAGGCCGCCGAGGCCCTCGGGATGCACGCCCTGGTCGAGGCCCACGACGCCGAGGAGGTCGACCGCGCGGTGGCGTCGGGCGCCCGCATCATCGGCGTGAACAACCGCGATCTGCGCACCTTCAGCATCGATCTGGCGACCTGCGAGCGGCTCCGCTCGCGGATCCCCCCCGGCGTGGTCGCGATCGCCGAGAGCGGCGTGAACGGCCCCGCCGACGTGTCGCGGCTCCGAGCTTCGGGCTACGACGTGTTCCTGGTCGGGACGGCGCTCATGCGGGCGGCGGACCCCGCGGCGGCGCTCGCGGCGCTGCTCGGCGCGGAGGCGGCGGCGTGAGGGTCCCCTACATCAAGATGTGCGGCTTCACGCGACCCGAGGAGGCGCGGACGGCGGTGATGCTCGGGGCCGACCTCATCGGCCTCAACTTCTACGCGGAGTCGCCGCGCGCGGTCAGCTTCGGGCTCGCGGCCAAGATCCAGGACGCCGTCCACCGGGCCTCGGCGGAGCGGAAGGCGAAGCGCCCCGCGCGCACCGTCGCCGTCCTCGTGAACCCCGACGTCGAGCACGTCCTGGGCGTGCTGTCCCACGTCAACCCCGACATCCTGCAGTTCCACGGCGACGAGCCGCCCCACTTCTGCCGCTACTTCCGCCACCCCTTCATGCGGGCGTTCCGGATGAAATCGATCGCCGACGCGGACACCATCGGCGACTTCATGGGCGGCTACGCGGTCGGCTTCCTCGTCGAGGCCTTCAGCCCGACGGACTACGGCGGCACCGGCAAGGTGCTGAGCTACTCCTTCGCCAAGGCCGCGCTCGCGCAACCGCGCGGCTTCCTCGCCGGCGGGCTGGCCCCGAGCAACGTGCGCGAGGCGGTGCGGATGCTCCAGCCCTACGGCGTCGACGTCGCGAGCGGCATCGAGGTGCGCCCCGGGCACAAGAACCGCGAGCTGATGGCCGAGTTCGTGCGCGAGGTGCGGGCCGCCGCGCGCGAGGCGACCGACTGAGCCGTCAGCCGCGCGGCGGACCACCCCGCCGCGCGCGCATGAGGAGCTTGCCGAGGTACATCATCGCGACGGCGCCGACGGTCGCGAGGACCGCGACGAGGAGCCCCGCGAGCCAGGTCGTGCGGTACGGGAAGGGCGCCGTGACGGCGATCCCGAAGAAGCCCATGGCGACGGCGAAAGGCCACCAGAGCGTCTGCCCCGGACGCAGCGCCTTGGCGCCGGCGGTCGGCGCCCGCCCGACGCGGCCGATGAAGGCGAAGACGACGCCCACGAGCAGCGCCAGGCCCCCGACCACGAAGCCGGCGTCCCAGGCCTCGTGGAAGACGACCGGCGATCCCACCGCCAGCGCGAAGCACGCCACCGCCGCGCCCAGGGGCCAGATGAGCCGGTTCTCCTCGCGTCGCGCCATGATCGCCTCGACCGTCGTGCTGGGGACCCGGCCGCGCCAGGCGCCCGGAGTGGCCGCACGCTACAGGCATCCGGCGCCGGGAGGCAATCGCCGTCGCGCCCCGGCCGGCGCGGCCCGGCCGGGCAGGTGACGCCCGTCCCGCTCCCTTGGTATGACTAGAAGCGGCCGAGCCCTCGTCCCAACCGGCAGCGCGGAGGAAAGAGACATGATGCACATCGGTTGGATAGCGCTCGTCGCCCTCGGGATCACGAGCTCGAAGGGCGCCGAGGCGGACGTCCTGATCGACAAGCTCACGACCTGCCACAGCATCGCGGATCAGGCCTGCCTGGTCGCCGCGGCGCGCCTGGCGCTGCTCGAGGACGAGGCGCTGCCCCAGCTCCAGCGCCGCTTCTGGGCCCTGCCCTCCGACGCGCAGCTGCTCGCCCTCGGCGTGGTCGACGGCAACGAGGGCGCACGCGCGACCGACCTCCTCGTGAGCATCTCGAAGGACCGCCGGGCGCACGCCACCGTGCGCGCGCTGGCCCTCGACAGCCTCGGCTCCCGGCGCTACCCGCGGATCGTGCAGCTCCTGACCCGCGCCACCCGCGACAAGGCCGACATCGTGCGCGTCGCCGCCGTGCGCGGCCTCTCGAACCACATGTACAAGGGCGACGCCCCGATCTTCGGGACGCTCCTGAGGCTGGCCGACGATCCGTCGCCCTCGGTCCGCGTCGAGGTGCTCTTCGGGCTCGGCTTCTCGGGCAACGCGCGCGCCGCGAGCCCCCTCGAGAAGGGGCTCACCGACGCGGATCCGAAGGTCCGGCGGGCCGCCGCCGAGGGCCTCGGGCTCATCAAGCACCCGGGGGCCATCGACGAGCTGGTGGCGCTGCTCGACGACAAGGACGATCGCACGGTCCAGGCCGTCGTGCGCGCGCTCCGCTACCAGACCGACCAGGACTTCGGCGCCGACGCCCGGCGCTGGAAGCAGTGGCTGGCCGACCGCCGCTAGGAGCCTGTAGCGCATAGCCGCGATCGACACGGCGTCGGCGCGATGATCTACTGCCGACATGGGTCGGAAGCGCTACAAATCGTGGTCGCC
>SBGO01000153.1 GCA_006226565.1 Deltaproteobacteria bacterium
CGGTCCACGGGCTGCGCGTCGCCGACGCCACGAGCGGCCGCGTCCTCGCGACCGTCGACGCGGTCGAGACCGACGTCTCCCTGCTCGGGGCCCTCGCCGGGAAGCGCCGCCCGGACGCCGTCGTCCTCCGCGGGGTCGCCGCGCAGCTCAGCGTCGTGGACGGGAAGCTCGCCGGCTTCGACGGCCTCGCCGGCCGCGACGCGCCGACCGCCGCCCCGACCGGGCCGACCCAGCCCCTCGCGATCACGATCGCGGGCGGCCAGGTGACCCTCGACGTCGAGGGCTTCGGGGTCGCGGTCGAGCGGGTCCGCCTCGACGATCTCGCCGGCGCGCTCCAGCGCACCGCGGATCGCCGGCTGACGATGTCGGGGACGGCGCGGATCGCGGTCGGGGACCGCCAGACCCGCGGACGCCTCGGGCTCGACGCCGAGGGGGCGGTGACCCTCGACCTCGACGACGCCCTCCAGATCGGCGCGGCGACGCCGCGTGGGCCGCTCTGGGTCGCGCTCCGGGCGGCGCGACGCGACCCGTCCGCCGGCCGCACGGAGCTCCTCGGCGTCGGCGTGCAGCTCGGCGAGGATCGCGCCACGGCGACGCGCGTCGTGGTCGACGATCACGGCGCCGGGCTCGTCCCCGCCCCCGCCACGGTGGACGTCATCGCCTTCGAGGACGCGGCGGCCGAGCACGGCGGCTCGCGCGTCGTCGCCGGGCGGGCCACGATCCGGATGGGCGCGCCGGACGCCGACGGCCGCCCCGTCCCCCGCGAGGTCCGCGCCCAGGACATCGGCGTCGAGACGCCCAACCGCGCCGTCAAGGGGACCTTCGGCGAGGCGACGGTCACGCTGAGCGGCCTCTACGGCGCGCTGGCGGCGGGCCGCCCGCTCCAGGCCATCGAGACGGTCACCCTCGCCCGCCCGCGGCTGACGGCGACCGTCGGCGGCGACGGGGACGAGATCGGGGCGAGCCCGGCGACGATCGTGTCGCGCCTCTTCGGCAACGGCGGCGAGGGCCTCACGGCCGAGGCCTCGGCCGAGGGGCCCGCGGCCGCCCCCACCGGCGGCGGGTCCCCGGGGCGGCTCAAGCGGCTCATCGCCCGCCTCCGGGCCTGGCAGCTCGCGGTCGAGGACGGCACCATCGACATCCACGGCCCGGACGGCACCCCGCTGCTCGTCCTCGAGGACTTCGGGATGAAGACCCGCGCCGTCGGCGAGGGGCTCCTCGAGGTCGGCGTGCGCGCCGCCGTCGAGCGCGGCGGCGAGGAGACCGGCAAGGTCGACGCCGCGGCGGGCTTCGACGAAGCGGGCGGCCTCGTCTACGCGAACGGCAGCATCAGCGGCAAGGACCTCGCCCACCAGGTCGCGCGCTTCGCCTCCCACGTGACGGTGCAGCCCGACGCCTTCGTCGACATCGGCTTCCACTACCAGCGCCCCATCGACCCCGCGGCCCCGCACCGGGTCACCGGCCGCGCGCGCCTGAGCCGCTTCACCTTCCAGTACTGGCGCGTCGCCGACGCCGAGGTGAAGGACCTCGAGGGCGAGGTGAGCTTCGACCTGGCCTTCTATCGGAAGGAGCGCCGCGTCGTGCTCGAGCTCCCGTCGATCGCCTTCGGGGAGGCGCACCTCGAGGCCTCCCTCGACGTGACCCTGCCCAAGGGCGGCCAGCCGCGCTTCGACGCCCGTCTGAAGATGCCCTCCCAGGACTGCGGCGCCGTCGCGCGCTCGATCCCGCGGGCCCTCATCCCGCGCCTCTCGACCCTGCGCGCCCACGGCCGCATGTGGTTCGACGCCCGCCTCAGCCTCGACATGGCCGACCCCTACGGCCTCGAGCTCAAGGTGAAGGGCGACCTCGACGCCTGCGAGGTCACGAGCCTCGGGCCCGGGGTCAACCTCAACCGACTCCAGGGCGACTTCGTCCACCACCCGGTCGAGCCCGAGCGCGGGCGCCTCGACGACGTCCGCGTCGGCCGCGGGACGCGCGAGTGGATCGCCTCCGAGGACCTCCCCGAGCTGGTCAAGGCGACCGCCTGGGTGACCGAGGACCGCCGCTACTTCGACCACGGCGGCGTCCGCTGGGACCTCATCGAGCGCGCCCTCAAGATGGACCTCGAGCACGAGCGCTTCGTCTACGGCGGCAGCACCGTGACCCAGCAGCTCGTTAAGAACCTCTACCTCGACCGCGGCAAGAGCCTCGCCCGCAAGCTCGAGGAGGCGATCATCGCCTGGCAGATGGAGCGGGTGCTGTCGAAGGACGAGATCCTCACCATCTACGTCAACGTCATCGAGTACGGCCCCGACGTCTACGGCGTCCGCCGCGCCGCGAGCTTCTACTTCGGCAAGCGCGTCGAGGACCTCGACGCCCTCGAGGTCGCCTTCATCATGGGGCTCAAGCCCTACCCCGCCCAGGGCTACAAGCAGTGGCTCGCCGGCTCGCTCAAGCCGTGGTGGGTGCGCCGCGTCAAGCACGTCCTCGGCATGGTCGCCGCGCGCTCCGACGTCGTGACCGCCGAGCAGATCGCCGCCTTCGAGGCCGAGGGCTTCCAGCCGCACTTCCGCCGCCCCGGCAGCGGCGAGGTGCCGCCCCCGCCTCCCCGCACGCGCGACCCGGCCGAGGACGAGGGCGACGACGGCGGCGGCGAGGCCTGGGATCCGTGGCGCTGACGGCGTGACGACAGCGCAGGCCCCCTGTGGTACTCCTCGAAGCCGGACCGAGGGGCGGCTGCCGCTGGAGGTGTCATGGCCCGCACGAGCCCAACCCTGACCCGGACGCCCGGGCGGCACCGCCGCGCCGCGGCCCTCGTCGCG
>SBGO01000011.1 GCA_006226565.1 Deltaproteobacteria bacterium
CGAGCCTGGCCGGGGCGGCGAGGAGCGCGTCCGCCGCCGCGTCGCGTCCGGGGAAGGTCTCCGTCGTCCGCGGCGCCGGCGGCAGCGCGGCGCCGACGCGCACCCGGACCGTCACGCCCGGGGCGAGGGCCTGGACCGCGCCGTCGCTGATCCCCTCGGGGTCGAAGCCGCCGGCGACCAGGTCGAGCAGGTTCGCCTTCTCGTGCCGGACCAGGACGAGCTGGTCGCGGGCGCGGGTGCAGGCGACGTACATCCAGCGGCGCCGCTCCTCGTTGAACGCGGCGACCTCGGCGGCGTAGGCGGCGTCCCAGTCGGGCGGCGCGAAGCTGGCGCCGACCTTCAGGCTCACCTGCTGCTCCGCGCGGTGCGGGACCACGCTCGGGGTCGGCTTCGCCCGCGACAGGTCGAGCAGGACGACGACCGGCGCCTCGAGCCCCTTCGCCTTGAAGAAGGAGGTGATCCGCACCGCGTCGGCGTCGGCGTCGGCCCGCGAGAGGTCCTCCTCGCCGTCCTGGCCCGCCATCGCGACGAGCTCGTTCACGACGGCCGACGGCGAGCGCGCCGTCAGCTCGAGCTCGCGGATCATCGCGCGCAGCTTGTCGAGGTTCGCGAGGCGCGAGGCGCCGTCGGCGAGCAGCGCCCAGACCGCGCTCGCCCGGGTCTCCTCGAGGAGGCGGTCGAGGACCGGCACCCACGAGTCGACGCGCGCGGCCCGGAGGTCGCGGAGGAGCTCGAGCGCGTCCCGCACCGGGCCGCCGGGCTGGTCGGGGATGGTGGTGCGGAAGCTCCCGCCGGCGGCGACGTGGCGGGCGAGGTCCTCGAAGGTGAGGCCGAAGAGCCCGCGCAGGGCGTGGACGACGGCCTCGGCGTCCCCCGGCTCGTCGAGGGCGCGGAGCGCGCTCAGCCCGAGGCGGACCTCCTCGCCCTTGAAGAAGGCGGCGCCGCCCTCGACGACGGCCTCGATCCCGGCGGCGCCGAAGCGCTCCGCGATGGCGTCGGCGGAGGCCCAGCGCGGCAGCAGGATCATGACGTCGCCCCAGCGGAGCGGCCGGAGCGCGCGCGACTCGCGGTCGACGACCTGCGCGCCGCCGGCCTTGAGCGCCCAGAGGTGGCTCAGCGCGTGCTCGATCTGGTGGTCGACGTCGGAGTCCACGAGCACGACGGGGTCGAGGGCGGCGGGCCCGCGCGCGGCCTCCTGGGCCTCGAAGTCGGCCATGTCGGCGAAGACGTGGGTGACCCAGTCGACGAGGCCCGGGACGGAGCGGAAGTTCTGGACGAGCGAGGCCTTGTGGCCGTCGGCCGCGATGAGCTGCTCGAGGTCGCTCCAGACCGTCACGTCCGCGCGGCGGAAGCGGTAGATGGACTGCTTCGGGTCGCCGACCGCGAAGAGGCGGCCCGGGATCGGCGGGGTCACGAGCCAGGGGCCGTCGGCGGCGGGGTCGCGGGCGAGCAGCACGGCGCACTCGGCCTGGATGGGGTCGGTGTCCTGCACCTCGTCGATGAGGAGCGCGTCGTAGCGCTCGGCGAGGCGGGCCCGGACCGCCGGCTGGCGCAGGAGCTCGGCCGCCCGGAAGAGGAGGTCCTCGAAGGTCGCGACGGCGTCGGACGTCCGCGCGTCGATCACCGCCGGGACCACCAGGCCGTGCAGGGAGGCGACGAGGTCGCGGTGCGCCCGGGCGAGCCACGCGGCCTTCCACGCGTCGAAGCCCTCGCCGGCGGCGATGAACGCCTCCTTGCCGTCGGGGCCCCAGTCCTTCTTGGTCCCGCCGGTGCGCTTCACCCTGGCGTCGGACACCAGGGCGTCGAGGGTCGCCTCGCCGGCGGGTTGGCTCGCCCAGGACGCGAGGCGGGCGCGGAGCTCGACGTTGTTGGAGAGGAGCTTGTCGGTCCGGGGCGCTCCGCAGACGGCGGCGGCCGCCTCGACCGCGCCGTGGACCGCGCGCAGCTCGGCGTGGGCGGCGTCCCAGTCCATCCCGGCGGCGGCGAGGCGCGGCGTCAGGTCGCGGTGGCCGATCAGCTCGCGGACGCCCTCGAGCAGGGACCGGGGCGCCAGCAGCAGGTCGAAGAGGCCGAGCAACAGCGGATCCCCGGCGGCGAGGTGGCGGCGCCAGCGGCTCAGCCCGAGGCTCAGCCCGCGGCCGTCGCGCTCGGCGATCTCGGTGCCCGGCGTCCACCGCGAGGCGAGCGGCTCGGTCGCGAGGAGGCCGCGGCAGAAGCTGTGGATCGTCGACAGGGTGAGCTCGTGGAAGCGCTCGAGCTGGCGGCGCAGGGTCGCGTCGCCCGGCGCCTCGTGGAGGCGCGCCTCGAGGGCGTCGCGGACCCGGCGCTGGAGCTCGCCGGCCGCCTTCTCGGTGAAGGTGATGGCCGCCACGCGGCTCGGCGCCACGCCGCTGGCGAGCACGTTGACGAGGCGCTCGGTCAGGACCGACGTCTTGCCCGAGCCGGCCCCGGCGCTGAGCGCCATCGACTGCTCCACCGCGCCGGTGGCCAGGTCCCGGGTCGCTTGATCGATGGGGGTCACGCGTCGTCCTCCCAGCTCGCCCAGGCGTCGCGGTCGGCGGCGAAGGCGCCGCCGGCGTCGAGTCGCTGTGCGTCCGGTCCGGCGCCGAAGTAGGCCCCGGCGGACACCATCTCGGTGATGAGCGCGAGCCGCTCGCGGAAGCCGGCCACGAGCGGCTCGAGGCCGACCTTCGGGCCGCGCGCGGTGCCGTCGAGGCCGACCCAGCGCACGTCCTCCACGGCGTCGCCGCGCGCGCGGGCGGCCGCGACCTCCGCGAGCTGGCCGAAGGCCTTCTCCTGG
>SBGO01000679.1 GCA_006226565.1 Deltaproteobacteria bacterium
CTGGGCCGCGCTCGGCTGCGACGGCGCGACCGCGCTCGGCCCCGGCTGCGACGACGGCGTCGACAGCGACGGCGACGGCTACTGCGACCGCGACGACGCCGACTGGAGCCGCGAGGCGACGCTGCCGCCGTCGGGCGACCGGCGCGACATCTACGGCCTCGGCGACGCCCTCCCCGAGGTCGCGAGCCGCGGCCTCCGCCACACCCTCTCGTGGCCGGTCACGGTCAGCGGCGTCCTGCTGCCGTGGCGACCGATGGCGACGCTCTTCGCCAACGACACCGACGACGCGCAGACGCTCTCCCTCCAGGCCGTCGCGCGGAGCACCCTCGGCTTCGGCACGCTGCGCGAGATGTACGGCTGGCTCGGCCTGCCCACCGCCGACGGGCGCCCCGAGGCCTTCCCCGGCGTCGCCTGGCCCGACGACGTGGCGGCGGGCGACTTCCTCGGCGCCGGCCGCGTCACGACCCCGTCGGGCGACGCGCTCAGCTTCTCGTGCGCGACCTGCCACACGGCCAACCTCTTCGGCCGCACCGTCGTCGGCCTCACCAACCGCCGCGCCAAGGCCAACGAGTTCTTCCACGAGGCCGCCCGCTTCTTCCCCGAGCTCACCTCCGAGGTCTTCGCCGACATCACCGGCGCCGACGACGCCGAGCTCGCCCTCTTCGTGCGCGCCCAGGGCAACCTCCGGGCGATCGGCACGCGGGTGCCGCAGGTGCTCGGCCTCGACACCTCCCTGGCCCAGGTGTCGCTGAGCCTGGCGCGGCGCGCCGAGGACGCCTGGGCCACCCGCGACCCCGCCCTCGAGGCGAGCCCCCGCGACAACCTGCTGGCGACCTACGTCGCCGACAGCAAGCCCGCCGTCTGGTGGTCGCTCAAGTACAAGACGCGCTGGCTCGCCGACGGCTCGATCGTGTCGGGCAACCCCGTCTTCACCAACTTCCTCTGGAACGAGCTCGGCCGCGGGGTCGACCTCCACGAGCTCGAGGGCTGGCTCGCCGACAATCGCGCCGTCGTCGACGAGCTGACCGCCCTGGTCTTCGCCACCGAGCCCCCGCGCTGGGCCGACTACTTCGGCGCCGAGTCCATCGACCTCGACGCGGCGCGGCGCGGCAAGGCGCTCTTCGACGACACCTGCGCCCGCTGCCACGGCACCTACGACAAGGGCTGGGAGGCCGCGGACGCGGCGACGCGCTCACCGGAGGCGCTGCTCCAGACGACGCGCGTCCACTACCACGAGCGCACGCCGGTCTTCGACGTCGGCACCGATCCCCAGCGCGCCCGCGGCATGGCGACCTTCGCCGACCGCCTCAACGCCCTCGAGATCTCCGCGCGGATGGGCACCGTGGTCGAGGTCCAGGAGGGCTACGTCCCGCCGCCGCTCGAGGGGATCTGGGCGCGCTACCCCTACCTCCACAACCAGAGCGTCCCGACCCTGTGCGCGATGCTCTCGCCCGCCTCCGAGCGGCCGACGAGCTTCTGGATGGGGCCCTCGGACGACGCCGCGACCGACTTCGACGCGAACTGCGTCGGCTACCCCGTCGGCGACGCCGTCCCCGCCGGCTGGAAGGACGACGCCCACGCCTTCTTCGACGCCACCCTGCCCGGCCTCTCGAACGGCGGCCACGACGACTGGCTCGTGGACAGCGCCGGCCAGCCGCGCTTCGACGCCGCCGAGCGCGCCGACCTCATCGCCTTCCTGAAGACGCTCTGACCCCGAAACGACGACGCGACCGCGGCGCAGGCCACGGTCGCGTCGTGCTCATCGGGCCGTCGGCGCGCTAGGCGATGACGGTCTCGAGCCGGTCGATGGCGTGCACCGGGGCGTCGGGCCCCTCCATGAAGGGGGCGATGGCCCGGTAGACCATCCGCTGCTTCTCCACGAGGGACTTGCCGGCGAAGCTCGCCGACACCACGCGCACCGCGTAGTGCCCGCCGCTGCCGTGGGTCACCTCCACCTCGGCGCCCGGGATGGCCTCGGAGATGGCCACCTGCATCCCGCCGGTCACCGCGTCATCGAAGGTCGCAAACCCCATCAGTACGGCTCCAGGGACGGGTCGTACTCGCGGCCCCAGGCGAGGATCCCGCCCTGGACGTTGAAGACCTTGGTGAAGCCCGCGGCGATGAAGTCCTCGCCCATGCGGTTGCTCCGCGCGCCCGAGCGGCACGTGAAGTAGAGCGGCGTGTCCTTCGGGAGCGCCATCAGCTCCTCGACCAGCGCCGAGGTGGCCTGCACCGAGCCGGGGATGATGCCCCGCGCGCGCTCGTCCGACTCGCGCGTGTCGATGAGCCGGATGTTCGGGTCGGCGTCCATCGCCGCCTTCAGCTCGTGCACCGTGATCTGCTTGACCGTCGGCGGCTCGTTCGGGTTGTCGATGTGGAACCCGTTCTTCGCCTCGTCGTAGTCGAGCGTCATCCCGTCGGTGCGCTTGGCGGTCCCGCGGTCGACCAGGAAGGTCAGGCCGGCCACCTCGATCACCAGGTCCCCGGGCTGCTCGGGCCCGAAGCTGAGGCCGTACTGGAAGCTCGCGCTCACCTGGAGCCGCAGGCTCTTGTGGCGCTCGTTCGCCGCCGCGTCGCGCAGGATCGCCGCCGCCGCCTCGGTCACGTGGAGCGTCGGCGCGGCCACCGCCTCGAGCTTCACCCCGAGCTTCTGGTGGAGCTCGCCGGAGGCGAAGAGCGACCGCACGATGTCCGAACCGCCGATGAACTCCCCGCGGATGTAGACCTGCGGGATGGTCGGCCAGTCGCTGTAGGACTTGATCCCCGAGCGCATGTCGGCGTCGGCCAGCACGTTGATCGTCTCGTAGTCGTCGACGAGCTCGTCGAGGATCTGCACCACGGTCGCCGAGAAGCCGCACTGCGGGAAGCGCCGCGTGCCCTTCATGAACACGATCACGTCGTTCGACTTCACCAGCTGGTCGATCTGCTGGTGGATGGCTGTCTCTGCGCTCATGCGCATCCTCCGATGGTTAATAGGACTGCTGGAGTCCGATTCATCGCGTCACGTTGTGCACCAAACCGCGAGGTTTGTGAAGCACCAGGCGCTTCTACGGGGCGGCCGACTTCGGAGTTACCTCTTTGCCGTCGGCGTAGTCGGCCTCGCGCCAGACCCGCCCGTCCTCGCGCCACCAGGTCCAGTGCCCCGATCGCGCGCCCGCCTCGTAGGCGCCCTCGCTCTTCTTGGCGCCGCCGGGATAGAAGCTGGTCCAGGCGCCGCTCTCCTCGCCGGCCTTCATCTCGCCGCGCTCGCGCACCGCGCCGCCGGGATAGAACCACGTCCAGGTGCCGTCCTTGCGCCCCTCGCCGTCGTAGCGGCCCGAGATCCGCGGGTTCCCCGCCTTGTCCCAGACCTGCCAGGCCCCGGTCTCGGTGCCGAGCGCGTAGTGCCCCTCGAAGCGCTTCTTGCCGCCCTTGTACCAGCCCGTCCACTTGCCGTCGGGCTGCCCCTTGACGAACTCGCCCTCGAGCATCGGCGTGCCGTCGTCGAACCAATACGTCCACGGGCCGGTCAGCTCGCCGTCGACGAGCCGCCCCTCCTTCTCCTTCTTCCCGTTGGCATGCCAGAAGGTCCAGACGCGCTCGCCCTCCTTGACCACCTCGCCCTTCTGCGCGACGTCCGCGTCGGGCGGGTTGCCGTCGACCGCCTCCGGCTCGTGCCACCGACACACCTGGCAGCCCGTGAAGCGCCCATCGCTGTTGACGAGCCACTCCCCGCGGATCTGGTCGCACTCGGCGCGCCCGGTCCCGACCTCGACGCCGTCGACGTACTCGACCTCGCGCCACAGCTCGCCCGAGCGCCACCACATCGTCCAGATGCCGTGCTTGCGCCCGCCGACGTAGGGCCCGACCCCGAGCTTCTGCCCGTTGTCGTAGTACTCGGTCCACTCGCCGTCCTCGAGATCCGCGACGTGCGGCCCGGTCGACTTGAGCGGCCCCTCCCAGTAATAGTTCTTCCACACGCCGGTGCGGTCGCCGTCGACGTACTCGCCCTCCCAGGCCTTGCGCCCGTTGGTGTAGTACGCGATCCAGAAGCCGCTCCGGGTGTTCATCGCGTAGGCGCCGACGACCTTGGGCTCGCCGGTCTCGAACCACTTCTTGACCGCCCCGTTGCGGACGCCCAGCGAGAGCTCGAGCTCGGTGTCCTTGTTGCCGTTGTCGAACCACGTGGTCCACAGGCCGTCCTGCACGCCGCCCCGGTAGGTCCCCTCCTCGCGGCGGTTGCCGTTGGCCCAGAACATCACCCAGCGGCCGTTGCCGTCGTGGACCTCCGAGCGGCCGTACTCGCGCTTGTCCGGCCCCAGGAAGACGTGGAGCCCCTCGGGCGCCCCGGCCTTGTACGTCCCCTCGCGCATGACCTCGCCGGTCGGGTGCCAGTCCGTCGCCGGCCCGTCCTCGCGGTCGTCGACGAAGGTCCGCATCCACATGGGCTTGCCGTCCTCGAAGTAGCCGGTCCACGGCCCGCTCCGCCGCGGGAAGCCCGTCTCCGCGCCGACGACGCAGCCCTCGGTGCGCTCCTTGAAGTCGACCTGCCACTCGCCGCTGTCGGCGCGGCACTGCGCCGGCCCCTCGCCCTCGCGCATCCCGGCGACGTAGTGGACCTTGCGGAACTCCTGCCCGTTGGTGAACCACTCCGTCCAGACGCCGTCGCGCTGGCCCCCGACGTAGGCGCCCTGCTCCACCTTCGGCCCCTCGGGGTGGTAGAAGGTCCACTCGCCGGTCTCGCGCCCGTCCTCGTAGCTCCCCTCGGAGGCGAGGTAGCCCTTCTCGGTCCAGGTCTTCCACGGGCCGACCTTCTTGCCCGCGGCGTAGTCCCCCTCGGCCTGCTTGAAGCAGGTCGGGTGGAAGGCGACGAAGTGCCCGTCGAGGTCGCCCTTGACGTAGCCCGCCTCGAGCTGCACCTGCCCGCTCGCGAACCAGCGCCGGACCTCGCCGTCGAGCTGATCGTCGACGTAGGTCTCCTCGAAGCGCGGCGCGCCGCTCTCGTACGTGCCGCGCCACAGCCCCGTCCGCGCCCCGGCCGCGAACTGCCCCTCCTGGGAGATGCTCCCGTCGTCGCCGAAGAACACCGCCTTGCCCTCGAGGACGTTGTCCTTCCAGGTGATGGCCGCGTCGAGGGCGCCGTTGTCGTCGTAGACCCGCCAGACGCCCTCGTTCTTGTGCTTGATGACGCAGCCCTCGCCCTGGGCGCGCCGCGTCCAGCGCCCGCCGGCCGCGCGGCAGCCGGCGGCGTCCACGATCTGCCCCGGGAAGAGCGTGGCGATCTCCGGCGCCTCTCCGCCCGCGAGCGCCGACCCCGCCGGCGCGAGGAGCGCGGCCGCGAGGAGCGCCGCGAGGGCCGTGTTCCAGCGCCGCGCCATCACTCGTCCTCCTCCCCGTCCTTCTTCGGCCGGCCGAGCAGGCCGTCGAGCACCTGCCCGGCGTTCACGCGCACGGTGCTGCCGTCGAGGCTGTTGATGTCGCTCGAGGTGAGCTCGACCTTCGGCGAGAAGAGCTCGCCGTGGAAGGCGTCGCAGGCGGCGACGACGTCGTCCTCGCCGGCCTTGTCGACGGGCGCCGTGGCGCAGCCGAAGCGGAAGCCGTCGCTCGCGGCCAGGCAGACCTTCACCTCGGCGTCGCCGAAGGACACGTCCACCCGGAAGGCGTCGTCCCGGCCGGGCTCGAGCCGGCGCGACTCGGCGAGCCGCTCGGCCACCGCGCGCGAGAACGGCTGCTCGTCGTGGTAGATGGCGACCGGGACGCGCAGATCGAGCTGCTTGAAGGCCGACGGGTACTGCTGGAGGGCCTCGCGCAGGTGCCCGAGCCCGGCCGCGGTCTCGCCGAGGGCCAGCTCGTCGACGCCGAGCCAGGTGACCGTGCGCCAGCGCAGGAGCCGCGTCTCCTTCGGCATCGCCTCGAGCGCCTTGCGGCCGAGGCGCACGGCCTCCTCGCGGTCGCCCGAGAGGTGGCGCAGCTCGCCGAGCATGGCGTCGTAGTAGCCGGCGGCCTCGGTCCCGACCTGGGGCGCGTCGAGCTTGCGCGCGCGCTCGAGCGCCGCCTCGACCAGCCCCGGGCCGAGGATGCGCGCGAGGTTGCCGGCGTACCACGGCTTCACGCCGCGGAGGTACGGCCGGAGGTTCGTCACCAGGATCTCGTCGCGTAGGCTCAGGGTCAGGAGGATGCGCTCGAGCTCCCACTGCTCGAGGCGCATGTCGCGCGCGTCCATCGCCAGGTCGCCGGCCGAGAACAGCCCGCGGACCGAGCTCTGCTCGAGGACCTCCTGGATGCGCAGATCGAGCATCTGCCACAGCGCCACCGCGTGGCCGAAGCGGATGTCGTCCTTCGACACGCTGGTCATGCCGGTCCGGTCGGGCGCGTTGAAGACCTGCTTGGCGAAGGGCAGCCCGTCGGCGCCGCGCCCGAGGGCGTAGAGGAGCTCGACCAGGATGGCGCGGTTGCCCATCACGAACTGCGGCCGGTAGCGGCGGTCGATCGGCGCCCGGACGAGCTTCTTGAAGGCCGAGATGGTCTTCTGGAAGGCGCCCTCGACGAGGTAGAGGTTGGCGAGGTGCTCGTAGCTCGAGTTCGGGCAGTCGTTGCGCTCGGCGCGGATGGCCTTGCGCGCGAGCTCCTCGCCCTCCTCGAAGCGGAAGCGGGCGATGGCCGCCTGGGCGGTGTTGTGGAAGAGGATGCAGCTCGTCCCCTGGACGCTGTCGATGCCGGCCTTGCCCCAGGTGTAGCTGGCGGTCCGGTCGAGCAGCTCGTCCTCGAGCGCCATCAGGCCGTTGTAGGCCGAGACGCGCTCGTCGGCGTCGGCCGAGCGCGTCAGCTCGAGCCCCACCTCGCGCGCCTCGTCGTAGCGCCCGAGCTTCATCAGCGGCCAGATGCGGAGCCGCGTCAGCTTCGGCGCGTAGAGCCGGTCGTAGGCGTCGATCGCCCGGAGCTGGACCTCCTTCCGGTCCATCTCCCCGAGGATCCAGATCTCCTTCATCATGATGCGCTTGTGCCAGATCTGCGCCTGCGCGTCGGTCGGCGCCTCGCCGTAGGCGTCGGTCAGGAGCCGCCGCGCCTTGCGCACCAGGAAGAGCGCGCGCGCGTGGTTCGCCTCCTCCTCGTGGAAGACGTCGGCGAGCACCCAGGTCGCGATGATGGAGCGCGGGTCGGTGGCGAGGATCTTCTCGGCCTGCTCGCGCGCGCGGATGTACTTGCCCGCCTCGTCGCTCTGGAGCGCCTCCTGCTCCTCCGGGGTGCCGAGGAGGCGCGCGTCGCCGAGCGCCCCGACGCCGAAGCCGCCCGGCGCCGCGGCCAGGGCGGTCCCGGCGGCGAGCCCGAGGGCGAGCAGCGCGCCCAGCGCGCTCCTGGGACGGAGGCCCCTCATGCGCCCCGCAGCGTGGCCCGCGCGAGCGCGTCGAGCGGCCCCTTGACGTTCTCGCGGATGACGAGCTCCACGTCCTCGACGCCGGGGACGAGCTCCATGCGGTGCTGGAAGATGGGGACCACGAGGCGCGAGATGTCCTCGGGCGTGACGAAGTCGCGGCCGCGCAGCATCGCCAGCGTCTGGAGCGCCGGGATGGCGAGCACCAGCGAGCGCGTCGAGACCCCCTGCAGCACGCGCCGGTCCTCGCGCAGCGCCCGCGCGATGTCGACGAGGCACTCCTGGACCGGCTGCGAGACGAAGACCTGGTCGCGGATGATGCGGCGCGCGCTCAGGACGTCCGAGCGGCTGACCTTCGGCAGCGCCTTCTTCTCGCGGGGGAGGCCCCAGGTCCGCAGCACCTCCAGCTCGGAGTCGCGGTCGATGTGCTTCATCCGGATCTTGAAGAGGAAGCGGTCGAGCTGCGCGAGCGGCAGCGGGTAGGTCCCGACGGCATCCAGCGGGTTCTGCGTCGCGATGACGAAGAAGAGCTCGTCGAGCTTGTGCGAGATGTTGTCGACGGTGACCTGCTTCTCGGCCATCGCCTCGAGGAGCGCCGCCTGCACCTTCGGCGTCGTCCGGTTGATCTCGTCGACGAGCACGACGTAGGCGAAGACCGGGCCGCGGCGGAAGTGGAAGGTGTTCGACTCGATGTCGAAGACCATCACGCCGGTCACGTCCGACGGCAGCAGATCGGGCGTGAACTGGAGGCGCCGGAACTCGGGGATGCCGTCGTCGGGCGCGTCGTCGAAGATGCTGTTGCCGAGGGCGTTGGCCAGCGTCGTCTTGCCGCTGCCCGGGTAGTCCTCGAGCAGCACGTGGCCGTCGCCGAGGACGGCGATGAGGATGAGCTCGATGACGTCGTCACGGCCCATCACCGAGGCGCGCATCCAGCCCCGCAGGCGCTCGGCGAGGGCGCGCACGTCGGTGAGGCCGTGGATCCCGGCGGCGGTCGGCGTCGGGGCCGCCGCGGCGACGGCGGGCGGGGCCGCGAGGGCGTCGGAGGCGTCGGGCGCGGGCTCGGATTCGGGGGCGAAGGACACGGGGCTCTCCTTGCTCGAGGGCGGGGCGGACGGTCGTCTCAGCGGACCATCAGCCAGCCGATGGGGTTCAGGGCGCCGTAGAGGCGGCGGTACAGCGGCACCTTGTGGCGGTACTCGGCCCGCACCTGGCGGTAGAGGTCGCGGACGGTGGCCCCGGGGGCGGCGCTCGCGCCCGGGTGCCCGAGGGCGGCGCGGAGGTGCGCCATGGTCAGGGCGTCGAAGGTCGGGGTGACGTCGGCCACGCGCCGGGCGAACGCCTCGCGCGTCTCGCCGCGCTGCCGCACGACGCCGACGTCGGCGAAGGTGTCGAGGATGGCGCGCATCGCCCAGCGGTGCTTGTCGCGCTCGCCCGTCAGCAGCGGGGCGAGGCGGCGGAAGACCTTCACGCCGTAGAGGGCGACCCCCAGCGCCGCGGCGAGGAGCCCCAGCACCAGCAGGATCGCGCCGAAGGGGAAGGCCGCCGCGTCGGGATCGTCGGCGCGGCCGCCGGTCGGGTCCTTGCGCGCGATCTCGCCGAGCATCGACTCGAGGCTCTGGTCGACGATCTGCTGGGGCGGCTCGTCGCTCTGCTCGGGGTAGACGTCGAAGGTGATCCAGCCGACGCCCTCGAGGTGAATCTCGGGCCAGGCGTGGGCCATGTTGCCGAGGATGAGGAGGTTCGAGCCGCCGGCGCGCTTGCTCGTGTCCACGCCGTAGCCGACGGCGACGCGGGCGGCGATGCCCTGGCTCCGGAAGAGGAAGACGGCGGCGTTGGCGAAGTGGACGCAGTAGCCGCGGAGCGTCCCGAAGAGGAACGAGGCCGTCGGGTCGGTCGCGTCGGTGTGCGTCTCCTTGAGCGTGTAGTAGCCGTGCTTCTCGAGCCACTCCTTGATGAGGAGCGCCTTCATCAGGTCGTCGTCGTAGAAGCGGAGGTCGATGTCGCGCAGGATCTCGTCGGAGAGCGCGCGGTAGCGCGGGTCGTCGGGGATCTCGGTGTAGTGCTCTGCGGTCGCCTCGTCCCAGTCGTCGGGGACGGACTTGCGCCCGAGGAGGCGGTCGAGGCGCTCGGGCAGCACGTAGGACGTGACGTCGTAGGAGGCGACGAAGAGGTCGGGGTTGGGGTTGTCGAGCGGGCGCAGCTCCGCGGCCTGGCCGAGCGAGATCGGCTGCGGGTGGTCGGCGAGCAGGTAGACGGACGTCGGGAGCGTCGTGAACAGGTCCGGGTTCTCGCCCGGCCCGGCGGTGACGGGCCCCGTCGTCGGGTAGGTCGTGATGACGTCCTTGTCGTACTTGCCGCTCGAGTCCACCGAGAGGTGCGTCTGGTCGAAGCGCGACTGCACCTGCTGGCGGAAGTAGAGGACCTGATCCTTGGCGTCGTAGTCGTCGTGGAAGGCGACCACGGCGACCGGCTGGGGGCTGTTCGGCGGGGGCTTGCCGTAGGGGCTGTCGCCGTCGCCGCTGCCGCCGCCGCCCTGGGGCCCGTCGCGGCCGTCGCCGCCGCCCTGGCCCTTGCCGCCCTTGTCGTCCTTGTCCTTGTCCTTGTCGCCCTTGCCGCCCCCGCCGCCGTTCTGGTCCTTGTCGGGCTTGCCGTCGCCGTCCTTGTCCTGGCCGCCGGCGGGGTCGCCGTCCTGGTCGTCCTTGGCGCTCTTCTCCTCGCCCTCGTCGCCGATCTTCTGGGCCCACGGCGGCGGCTTCGGCGAGTTGCAGAGGTTGTCGGTCTCGATGAAGAAGTAGACGCCCACGCCCACGCCGATGGCGACCGCCATCGAGAAGAGCGTCTTCCACGCGCTCTGGCGGCGCATGAACATGACGATGGCCAGGAGCATCACCGCGGTGCCGATGCCGTAGAGCACCGGCTGCGGGTCGCTGATCCCCTGCTCGAGGAGCCAGTCGACGAGGTCCCGCGGCTGGTTGAGCTGGCAATAGCGGTGCGAGGCGAAGGTGTAGACCACGCTGAAGACCGCGATGGCCGCCTCGAGGACGCTCACGAGGCGACTTCGCTGGGCCAGGTAGCGCACGCTGAAGAGCGCGCCGAGGAGCGCGACGCCGAAGAAGAGGGCGTCCGAGGTCCAGACCGTGCCCTCGACGCCGAGCCCGCCGGCGAGGGTCGCGCTGTTGCGGACGAGCGACGACGCCAGCCAGCCGACGGCGAACGCCCCCGCGCCCAGGGTGAGCGCGGCGCGCGGGCGCAGGCGCTTGCGGACGGCCACGCCCGCGAGCACGCTGGCGATGACGACCGCGACGCCGGCGGCGCCGATGCCGACCGGGGTGGCCAGCGGCGCGAGGATCAGCCAGCCGGCGCCGAGGTAGACGATGACCTTGACGATCTGGACGGGGATCGCCTCGGCTCCGAGGTGGCGCGCGTCGCGGCTCATAGGGCCCTCAGCGCGTCGATCTGGGTGGCCTCGAGCCGCCGGCCCGAGGCGCGGTGGATGACGCGGACGTCGGCGTTGGCGGCGCGGAGGCGGTCGTAGACGGCGGGCAGGTCGCGGAGCGTCGGGTCGGAGTGGTCCTCGTGCTCCCAGAGGAAGCGCTGGGCGCGGCTGCGCGTGGCGGACTCGAGTTCGCCGTCGACGGTCAGCACCAGCATCGGCGGCAGGGGCAGCCGCCGCGACGCCGTCAGGACCTTGTCGATCCACGGCCCGTCGCTCGCCGGGACGAAGATGACGAGGTTGTCGAGGCGCGCGCGGTCGACGGCGCGGAAGAGCGAGATCAGGCCGTCGGCCTGGGTGTCGCGGTGGGCGCGGGAGCGGATGACCTGCTCGAGCGCCTCGCCGCGGTCGTGGGTCGGGCGCGGCGCGCCCTCGGCGGCGAAGACGAAGTCGGCCCCGAGGAGGCCCTGCTCGAGGAAGACCCGCGCGGTCGAGGCCGACGGCTCGTCGTGCTCGCCGGCGACGAAGAAGGCGACCATCGCCGGGCGCGGGGCGATGGCGCGCTCGGGCTCGCGCACCATGAGCTGGCGGTCGCGGGCGAAGGTCTTCCAGATCACGTGGCGCATCGGGTCGCCGTAGACGTAGCGCCGCATCTCGACCATCTCGCCGATGGGCTGCCCCGACGGGTGCGAGTAGCCGTCGCTGGTCGCGCGGCGGACGGCGAGCGTCGTGTCGGCGCGGCCCACCGCCGGCACCACCCGGAGCGGCTGGTCCCAGGTGCGGCTGAAGGTGAGCGAGGCGAAGCCGAAGATGTCGCGGACGGTGAAGCGCCGCGTCACGTGGGCGTAGCGGCCGCGCTCGGACGGGGTGACGCGCTCGATGAAGGTGGCGCCGTCGGGCTCGAGGGTGACGGCGGCGGTGTCGGGATCGCCCCAGGCGACGGCGACCTGGACCAACGGCCAGAAGCGCAGCGACGGGCAGGCAAAGTAGGTGGTGGCCTCGGTGCCGGCCATCAGCGTCTCGGGGACGCCGCTCGGGCGGGCGCGGAGGGCGCGCCACAGGAAGAAGGCGGCGGCGCCGACGACGACGTTCGAGAGCGCCACCATGGCCAGCGCGACGGCGCTGAGGGCGTAGACGACGTGATCGGCGTCGTCCTTGCCGATGGCGAAGAAGGCCCAGAGCGCGACCGCGACCAGCGTGAGCCCGAGGAAGGTGGGCGGCACCGGGGACCACGCGCGGACGAGCGGGGCGATCGCCTGGCGGAGGTCGCGCAGGACTCCCGCGGGGCGTCCCCCCGACCGCCGGCGCGCCGGCCGCTTGCTCGCTGCTACGTTCATCTCACCCCACGTCGCCGGGCCCAGTCGTCGCAGAATCCTCGCGAGCATTCCGCGCCTTCGGTGCCAACGCAACCCGTGCGCCGCCGACGTTGTTCCGAGCTGAGGTGGGTGAGGGCCATACGCTCCGGAGACGGGTGAGCGACTCGATTATGAACCAATTCGCGCGCGGACAAGTGCGCCAACGGGTTCAACGCTCGAGCCCCGGAGCGGGTTCTACCGCGCCATCACGCGGCGCACCCTCAGCGGACGTACACCCAGAAGGGGTTGCCGGTGGAGGAGCCGCTGGTGTGGTAAGGGCACATGTAGCGGGTCCCGCCGGCGTAGACGACCTGGCAGACCTGGTACGGCGTGTCGTCCCAGGTCGAGAAGCCGCGGTTGTTGTAGTGGCCGTTGCACTCGTCCGGGTGCCAGGTGCCGCCGCTGTCCATGACGTCGACCGGGGTGTTGGTCCAGCCGTTGGTGGCGTAGGCGGCCCACTCGGTGTCGCTGGCGCGCATGATGTAGGTCGACGAGCCGCCCGTCTCGGTGACCATGAACTCGCGCCGCCCGGCGAGCGCGAGGGCGCGGATGTCGCTGTCGGCGAGCTTGGCGTTGCCCGCCGAGGCACTGTCGAGCAGCAGCGTCGGCGAGATGGAAGCGGTGCTGCTGGTGAGCGCCGTGGTCTTGACCTGGAAGACCCGGGTCCAGCCGCCGCCGTCGGTGGTCATGTCGCAGTAGACGTCGTAGGCGTTGGTGGCGCTGCCCCCGTCGGGATCGATGGTGTAGACGCCGCTGGTGGTCGCCGCCTCGAAGCCGTCGCCGGGGTTGCGATAGGCGTCGCAGGTCGCGGCGACGCTGCCGTCGGCGTAGTGGCCGGGGAGCCCCGGGGCGAAGCTGCCGGCGAGGAAGACGGTGAAGCCGCCGGCGGTCGTGCCATCGTAGACGTGGGGGAAGCTCGTGCCGGGCGGCAGCGCGTAGCGGGTCTCGACGACGCCGTCGCCGCTGTCGAGGCCGTGGCGGGTGCAGCTGTCGAGGGGCGCCGTCCAGGCGAGGTAGGGCCAGGTGCCGCCGACCGGGGTCGCGCCCTCGGCGAAGAGGCCGTCCGAGGCGGTGCCGGTCGCGCTGAGCGTGCAGCCGGTGACGTCGGCGAGGCCGAAGGCGAGGTTCCAGTAGAGCTTGTTCCACGCGCCGAGCTGCTCGGCGCCGCGCGTGACGAGCACGTCGAAGATGTGGCTCGTCGGGAGCCCCGTCGTGCCGAGCGGCGCGAGGCGGCCGGGGCCGAGGGCGGGGTCGAGGGTGAGGGTGCCGTCGCCGCAGGCGATGGCGACGTCGGAGAGGTAGAGGTGGGTGTCGGCGCCGTCGCCGGCGGTGCAGGCGAAGGCCAGGACGGCCGTCGCCGCGCGATCGCCGTTCGCGTCGTGGAGGAGCCGCAGCGGCTGCCCGGAGGCGTCCTGGCAGTCGAGCTTGGCCGAGCAGAAGATGTCGTCGAAGGTCACGGCGACGTCGAAGAAGCCCTGCTGCGCGGCGCGGGCGAAGGTGACGTCGAAGTGGACCTCGGTGTCGGCGTCGGCCTGGCAGTCCACGGTCAGGCTGACCGGGCTCCCGACGGGCGCCGGGTTCATGTAGTCGACGCCGGCGACGAGCGCGCCGGCCGCGTCCTCGAGGGAGACGACCTCGAGCTCGACCCGGTTCGGCGTGGCGTCGGCGTCACACGGGCCGACGTAGGCGATCGCGCCGGCGCCGTCGCCGTAGCCCGTCGACGAGACGTCCTTCTCCCAGACCGTCTCGTCGCCCGAGTTCAGGACGCGCAGGCGGTAGGTCGCGTCGCTGAGGCCGCTGAGGGACAGCGGGGCGGCGGTCACCGAGACGCGGGCGCCCGGCGGGGCCGGAGCGTCGGCGCAGCCGATGAGGAGGAGCGCCGCGAGGACGACGGGAGTTCGCATGGAGCTATCCGGGGAGGTTCGCGGACCGAAGGGAGCGCGCACGACGACACGCGCGGCGAGTGTGCATCGCACACCCCGCAGACGCAAGACGCAGGGCGACCAGGCTGTGGTCGTGAGCCTCGGCGGCTCTCCCCGCGCTCGGTTACAGATCTGCGCTCGCCCGGCCCGGTTGCACCGCAGCAAGGCCGGTTCGCCGCCCCCCCGTCCGAGAGGCGGTCCGGGGCCATCCCTGCTAGGGTGGCGCCATGAAGATCCACCTCGTCGACGGCACCTTCGAGCTCTTCCGCGCGTTCTACGGCGCCCCCGGGCGTCTGGGCCCGGACGGGCGCGAGGTCGGGGCGACCCGCGCGCTGGTGCGCTCGATGGCGTCGCTCCTGGCCGAGGACGACGTCAGCCACGTCGCGGTCGCCTTCGACCACGTCATCGAGTCGTTCCGCAACGACCTCTTCGCCGGCTACAAGACCGGCGACGGCATCGACCCGCTGCTGCGCGGGCAGTTCGAGCTGGCCGAGGCCGGCTGCCGCGCCCTCGGGCTGGTCGTGTGGCCGATGGTGGAGTTCGAGGCCGACGACGCCCTGGCGACGGCCGCCGCGCGCTTCGCCGACGACGCCGCGGTCGCGCAGATCGTCCTGTGCTCGCCCGACAAGGACCTCGGCCAGGCGGTCGTGGGCGAGCGGGTGATCCAGCGCGACCGGATGCGACGGAAGGACTACGACGCCGCCGGGGTGCGCGAGAAGATGGGGGTCGCGCCGGCCTCGATCCCGGACTACCTGGCGCTGGTCGGAGACACCGCCGACGGCATCCCGGGGCTCCCGCGCTGGGGCGCCAAGTCCACGGCGGCGGTGCTGACGCGCTACCCACACCTCGAGGACATCCCGGACGATGCGGGGGCGTGGGACATCGCGGTGCGCGGCGCGGCCACCCTGGCCGCCGTCCTCGCCGAGCGGCGCGCCGACGCCGAGCTGTATCGGACGCTGGCGACGCTGCGGACCGACGTGCCGTTGGCGGAGTCCCGCGACGACCTCCGCTGGCGCGGGGCCGACGAGGAGGCCCTGGCCGCCCTCGAGCGCGACGTCCTGGGCCCGCTCCGGCTGCGCCTCCCCGCCGTCCGCTGATCGGCCCCGACGCGCGGACCGCAGCGCTCACCACGCGGCGCTTCGTGTTAAGCTGGCGGCTCCCCCGAACAGGAGTGTCGGACATGGACGCCGTCCCGGCCGTGGGCCCGAGCTGTCGTCACGAGCAGGCACGCCGCGCGACCCGTCTGGCGGGCGTCGCGCTCACCGCGCTCCTCGTGCTGGCGGGGTGTCAGAGCCAGCCGGAGGCGGCCGACGTCGTGCCCGCGCGCGAGGCCGCGGACACCGCGCTGCGGCTCTACACCCACCCGCCACGGGACGCGGCGGCGACCGGCCCCAGCGCGGAGGGCGGCGCCGAGGCGGGACCGAACGCGACCCGCTGCGACCCGCCCTGCGCGGCCGACGAGGTCTGCTACAACACGAGCTGCGTCAAGCGGACGATCCTGAACGAGACCCGGCGCGAGCCGCTGCCGGGCCGCATCATCCAGCTCGTCCCCGACGGCGCCCGGACGCGCCTCGTCCTCGACAAGGGCGCCAAGCAGGGGGTCAAGGTCGGCGGCACCGGCACCATCACCGGCGTCCGCGGCCACCGCTTCGAGGTGATCGAGGTCTACCCGTTCCGCGCCACCGCCGTCATCGACCTGGACGACAAGGCGATCGGCGACCACCGGGACGTGACGCTCGCGCCCTAGCCGCGTCGCACGGGACACACCCGGCGCTCGGCGCCGTGTCAGAAGAGCCACACCCCGAGGCACGGCGCGTGGCCGCCGTGCCACGATAGGGACGCGGCCCCGAAGCGCTGCAAACAGCGAAGACGCCGGGAATAACTGGCGCATCGGACCATCGCCGCGACCTGGCATCGCTCTTGCTCTGGGAGCCAGGGAGCGTGAGAGACACGCCCCTCGACCCTGGAGACGCGCCGTGACCCACCCCGCCCTGCTCGCCACCGCCGACGCGCCCCGCAGCCACCGCACCACGCGCCACTGCCGCCTCGACCTGCGCGCCGTCCCCG
>SBGO01000493.1 GCA_006226565.1 Deltaproteobacteria bacterium
CTGCGCCAACGGCGTCGACGACGACGGCGACGGCCGCTTCGACTTCGACGGCGGCGGCGACCCCGCGCTGGCGGATCCGTCCTGCTACGGGCCGGAGACGGCGGTCGAGCGGCGGCTCCCGGTGGACGGCCCCTACCACCCCGAGGTCATCGACGGCGGCGACGCCGGCGTCTTCCTCTACGTCCTCGACGAGCGGCAGAACGAGATCCTCGTGTTCACGCCGCGCGAAGACGGTGGCTTCGACCGGGTCGACGTCCACGCGAGCACCCCGGCCATCCCCGACCTCGTGTCGGTGCCCTTCGACTCGCCGACCGACGAGCCGACGGTCGGCCCGCTGCTGCCGCCGACGCGCTCGCCGGCGTACGCGCGCCAGCACCGCAAGAACATCCTCCTCGGCAACACGCCCGCCGTCTCGCTGGCCTCGACCCGCCTCCGGGGCGAGCTGTGGGACCGCATCATCGCGCCCGAGGCCGCCGGCGAGCGCCCGAGCGTGCCCTTCGGCCTCGCGGACGCGCAGTGGACGCCGTCGTGGTGCGCCGTGGGCAGCACGGACGCGTGCGTCCAGCCCGAGGGCGACGACGAGACCTGGTACGCCTTCGCGCCGCGCCTCGACGGCCGCATCGGGCAGATCGAGGTGATCCGCCGCGGGGTGCCCTCGCACCGCGTGGTGGAGCGGCGGATGAACCCCGCCGACCGCGGGCTGACGGTGAGCGCGCCGAAGCTCTACCTCCGGGGTCGCTTCATCGCCGGCCGCGGCGAGCCCCAGGCGGGCTACGCGTTCATCGGCGCCGGGCTCGAGGAGGAGCTCGAGGCCGCCGTGGACGACGAGTCGTCGGCGCGCATCCGGCGCTACGGCGTGTGGCCGCCGGCGGACCTCGAAGAGGCGCCGTCCGAGGCCTGGACCGTGACCTACGAGGGCCGTATCCCCGGGGCCTCCGGGGCGCTGGGACGGATGACCTCGGACACGACGCTGGTGGACCCGGCGGCGACCTTCTGCGAGGACGGCGTCGCGGTCGGGGACTGGGTGGCGCTGATCGTGCCGACCGAGAGCTCGGACCCGGCCCTGCACGCGAGCGTCGACATCGTGACCGACCTCGGCGACACCTGCCCGGTCCTGCCCATCGACCAGATGATCGTCGAGGTGCGGGTCACCCAGGTCGGGATGAGCGAGCTCGCGGTGGATCCGGCGACGGCGCGGCTCCGCCCGCGGCTGGCGACCCTGGACGAGGACGCGATCGCCGCCGGCGGTCACTCGCTGCGCGCGTGCAAGACGGCGCGCGAGACCCTCGACGACCGGCTCGGGCTCCCGGAGTACCTGACGGACACCGACGCCTTCGCCGCCTCGGCCCTCCCCGCGCGCTTCACCTACAGCGTGCGCGTCGGCGACGCCTGGACCCTCGTGGGCGCGGAGAGCGGCTTCCTGCACCGCCAGCGCTGGGACCGGGAGACCGGCACCTGCGTGGTGGACGAGACGCTCGACCCGCGGCTGACCGGGCGGCACGCCGAGGCGACGGTGGCGGTGACGCAGTACCAGACCTGCCCGCCCTCGGCGGATCTGCTGCGCTACGACACGATCGAGAACCTCACCCCGGCCGACGCGCGGTTCGAGAACCCGAGCTTCGCGGTCGACATCCTGCCCGGATGCGAGCGCCTCGACGACGGCTCCATCATCCAGGTCCCGTCCCAACAGGACACGCAGTGGACCTTCACCTTGACCGGTCCGCACGAGGCCTCGACGCTGGCAGTGTCGAACAGCGATCTCGGGGTGCGGACGGGAATCTTCGGCCTGCGCAGGCAGGTCATGCAGCTCGACGCCTCCGCGAAACGGGCGAGCCTGCTCCAGGTTCGTCCCGAGAATCCGTCCATCATCGACATCTTCGAGTGACACCATGAGACGCATCACCACGATCGCCGCCGCTCTCGTCCTCGCCGGTTCGTTCGGAGCGTGCTCCAGCGACAGCGGGTCGAACGACTCCGACACCTCGACCACGACCGACACGACCGTCGTGGGCGACACCACCACCACGGACTCCCTCGCCGGCGACACGGCGATCGCCGACACCGACCTGCCCGACATCCCGATGACCGCGGGCACGGTGAAGGCGCTCCAGGGCGAGGCGCTCGTGGCCGGCTGTGACGGCACGAAGATCCTCACCATCAACCCCGAGGTGACGCTGACGGACGTGGTCGTGACCACGCCGAAGTACGACGCCTACACCCCCGACGACAACAGCACCGGCACGGGCCTCGACGGCTACTTCGTGGCCGACCAGGACGGCGGGGACTACTCGGGCATGGTGCTCGTCGTGGCGCGCGACGGCGCGACCGACTTCAAGCCGGGCGACGTCATCGACGTGGCGGGCCAGCTGGTCGAGTACTACTGCAACACGCAGATCGAGGCGACGACGGTCCCGACCGTCAAGAGCACGATCGCGGCGCCGGAGCCCCTCGTGGTGGCGGCGGCCGAGGTCGGCACCGAGGCCCACGAGGGGATGCTCGTGAAGGTCGAGGGCGTGACGGTCAGCGAGAAGGTGACCGGCGGATACCTCGTCACCGACGGCCTCAAGATCGGCTTCGGGCTCACCTTCTTCACGTCGATGGACGTGGGCGCCACCTACGACGTGACCGGCGTCGTCAACTACGCCTACGGCGAGTTCCAGCTCCGCCCGCGCACCGCGGCGGACCTGAAGAAGCAGGGCGGCGGCACGGCGTCGGCGATCACCGACATCCAGGGCAGCAGCGACAGCACCGCCTGCACCGCGAGCTCCATCCAGAACCTCACCAGCGGCCTCGAGCTCGAGGGCGTCATCGCCTCCGCCAAGATCGTCGTCAGCACGAGCGGCAACGGCCTCGACGGCTACTTCCTGAGCGACGGGACCCAGAACGACTACAGCGGCATCCTCGTGACCGTGCCGGCGACCCAGGCGACCAACTTCGCGGTCGGCGACAACGTCAAGGTCAGCGGCAAGCACACCGAGTTCTACTGCATGACCGAGTTCGGCGCCGACGTGATCGAGGCGACCTCGGGCACGCTGACCGCCCCGGCCGCCGTCGCCCTGACCAGCGGCATGGCCGCCGCCGACCTCGAGAAGTACGAGGGCATGCTCGTGACCTTCTCGAACGTGACCGTGACGGGCGTGACCGACTACAACGAGTCGCAGACCGACGCCGGCGTCCTCATCGACAAGTACGCCTTCGACGCCACGTTCACGGCCCCCGTCGCGAACACGGTCCTGACCAGCGTCACCGGCTTCCTCACCTACGGCTTCAGCAACTACCGCGTCTCCCCGCGCAGCGCCGCGGACATCGTCGCGCAGTAGCGTCGAGCGAGGCACGACCTCGAAGCGGGGGGCCGGGCGACCGGTCCCCCGCTTTCTTTTTGTCAGAGCGGCGCCTGAGTATAGCTCCGCGCTATACTCTGAATAGAAAAGTGGTCTTTGCCCCTATCGCACCATGCCCCCATTATCGAGGTCGAACGAAGCGACGGCCGCACTGTCCAGCCCGTCCGCCCCAGTCCCCTCGCAAAGGAGCATGGCCTCATGAACCTCCGCGCCCGACGCGCCACTCTCTTCGGCGGAGCCCTCCTCGCGGTGGCCTCCATCGCCGCCTGCGAGAAGCAGGCCCCTCCCGCGGCCCCCACCCCGGCCACGAGCCCGCCCGAGGCCGCGCCCGCGACCCCGCCGGCCGCAAACCCGGACGAGGCCGCGCCCGCCCCCCCCGCGGCGGCCCCCGATATGGCCGCCGAGGCCACCGAGCCCCGTCCCAACGACTTCTGGTGGCCCAAGTCCCTCGACCTGAGCCCGCTCCGCGACCAGTCGCCGGGGTCCTCCCCGCTCGGGGAGCGCTTCGACTACCGCGCCGCCTTCGCCGAGGTCGACTACGCGCAGCTCAAGGCCGACCTGAAGGCGGTCCTCACCGACTCCCAGGAGTGGTGGCCGGCCGACTACGGCAACTACGGCCCCCTCTTCATCCGCATGGCCTGGCACAGCGCCGGCACCTATCGCGTCTCCGACGGCCGCGGCGGCGCAGACGGCGGGCAGCAGCGCTTCGAGCCCCTCAACAGCTGGCCGGACAACGCCAACCTCGACAAGGCGCGCCGGCTCCTCTGGCCGGTGAAGCAGAAGTACGGCCACCGCATCTCCTGGGCCGACCTGATGATCCTCGCGGCCAACGTCGGCATGGAGGAGATGGGCTTCAAGACCCTCGGCTTCTCCGGCGGCCGCACCGACGACTGGGAGGCCGACCTCGTCTACTGGGGGCCCGAGGGCGAGATGCTCGGCTCCAGCCCCACCCGCTTCCACGGCGGCAAGGAGCGCACCATCGCCCAGGGCCTCGGCGCCTCGCACATGGGCCTCATCTACGTGAACCCCGAGGGCCCCGACGGCAAGCCCGACCCGGTCGCCGCCGCCTTCGACATCCGCAGCGCCTTCGGCAACATGGCGATGAGCGACGAGGAGACCGTCGCGCTCATCGCGGGCGGGCACACCTTCGGCAAGACCCACGGCGCCCGCCCGACCGACTGCCTCGGCGCCGAGCCCGGCGGAGCGGCCGTCGAGGATCAGGGCTTCGGCTGGCACAACAGGTGCGGCAAGGGCCACTCCGAGGACACCACCACCAGCGGCCTCGAGGGCGCGTGGACGGCCTCGCCCGACGCCTGGACCCACCAGTACCTCGCCAACCTCTTCACCTTCGACTGGGAGCTCACCAAGAGCCCGGCGGGGGCGCACCAGTGGGCGCCCAAGGGCGACGTGAACATCGTCCCGGACGCCCACATCAAGGGCAAGATGCACGAGCCGATGATGCTCACCACCGACCTGTCGATGCGCATGGACCCGAAGTACGAGGCGATCTCGAAGCGCTTCTACGAGCACCCCGAGGAGTTCGAGGCCGCCTTCGCGAGGGCCTGGTTCAAGCTCACCCACCGCGACCTCGGCCCGAAGTCCCGCTACATCGGCCCCGAGGCCCCCAAGGAGGACTTCATCTGGCAGGACCCGGTCCCGGCGGTCGACCACCCGCTCATCGACGCCCAGGACGTCGCGCGCCTCAAGGCGGCCCTCCTCGCCTCCGGCCTCTCGCCCCAGGACCTCGTCCGCACCGCCTGGGCGGCCGCCTCGAGCTACCGTGACACCGACATGCGCGGCGGCGCCAACGGCGCGCGCCTCCGCCTCGCCCCGCAGAAGGACTGGAAGGCCAACGACCCCGAGCAGCTCGCGACCGTCCTCGCCAAGCTCGAGCAGGTCCGCGCCGACTTCAACGCGTCCCTCGAGGGCGGCAAGGCCGTCTCCCTCGCCGACGTCATCGTCCTCGGCGGCGCCGCGGCCATCGAGAAGGCCGCCCGCGACGCCGGCGTCGAGGTGACGGTCCCCTTCGCCCCGGGCCGCACCGACGCGAGCCAGGAGCAGACCGACGTCACCTCCTTCGGCTACCTCGAGCCGCGCTTCGACGGCTTCCGCAACTACCACGCCGGCGCGGGCGCCGACGAGCGGGGCCGCACGCCGTCCCAGCTGCTCGTCGAGAAGGCCGACCTCCTCGGCCTCACGGTCCCCGAGATGACGGCCCTCGTCGGCGGGCTGCGCGCGCTCGGCGCCAACGCCGGCGGCTCCGAGGCCGGCGTCTTCACCGACCGCCCGGGGACCCTCTCCAACGACTTCTTCGTCAACCTCCTCGACATGGGCACGAAGTGGAAGAAGACCGGCGACAACGCCTTCGAGGGCGTCGACCGCAAGACCGGCCAGACCCGCTGGACCGCCACCGAGGTGGACCTGGTCTTCGGCTCGAACGCCGAGCTCCGCGCCATCGCCGAGGTCTACGCCTACGACCACCCGAAGCTCGTGAAGGACTTCGTGGCCGCCTGGACGAAGGTCATGCAGGCCGACCGCTTCGACCTCCACGACTAGCCCATCCGCGCCGAGCGTACCCGAGCCCGCCTCACTCCCACCGGAGTGGGGCGGGCTCCGATCGTTCTCGTCCCAAGGCCGCGCAGAGAGGGCGCAAGGCACTGTTCATACGATGCTTTCCACCACGGAGAGCGCGGAGCTCACGGAGGGGGGAAATGAGCTCGCGCCCGCAATTGCGGCTCGAGCTTGCCCCACGTCCTCCGAGGCCTCCGTGGCCTCCGTGGGAGAGAATCGGTGTTCGAGCTCAACGGGGGGTCACCAGAGTGACCGGCATGGGTTCTGGTCCCAATGCCGATCAGATAGGCCACAAGGCGCTGAACCGGCACGTCTTTCTCACCACGGAGCTCACGGAGGGGGGAGCGGGTCGCGCCCGGAGTTTCGGCTCGAGCGGCCACACATCCTCCGTACCCTCCGTGGCCTCCGTGGTGGAAAGATGTGTTCGATCTCAGAGGGTTATGCCTAAGTGACCGGCATGGGTTCTAGTCCCGCACGCGGCTCACGGCGAAGACGCCCTTGAGGCCCTCGAGCCGGCGCGTCACGACCTTCAGCTCGTCGAGGTCCTTGGCGTGGAAGCGGAAGATGTTCTCCGCCCGCCCCTCGGGCGCCTCGGTGCACATCGCCGCGTCGATGTTCAGCTTCATGTCGCTGAACACCTTCGTCATCTTGTTCAGGAGCCCGGGCTGGCCCGTCTCGGTCACGACCCGCAGGCTCACCGGGTAGCCCGTCGCGGCGTCGCCCCAGCGCACGCTCACCTCGCGCGCCGCGTCCATGTCAACCGTGTTGACACAGCCCTTCCGGTGCACGCTGATGGTGTGGCCCGTCGTGATGTAGCCGACGATGGGCTCCCCCGGCAGCGGCGAGCAGCACTTCGCGATGGAGTGCTTGACCCCCTCGAGCCCGTCGACCACCACCCCGTCCGGGCGCCGCCGCACGCGGTCGATGAACCGCGACAGCATCGTGGCCCGCGGCGTCACCGGCTCCTTGTCCTTGACGCTCTCCGGCAGCACCGCGTGGACGACGGTCTCGGCGTTGATGTTGCCCATGCCCACCTGGACGATGAGCTCCTCGACGCCGTCGAGGCTCGTCTGCTTGGCGAAGTCCTTCATCTCGTCGGTCTTGCGGATCCGCGCCAGCGACCGCGAGTACTTCCGGAGCTCCTTGTCGAGGAGCTGCTCGCCGAGCTCCAGCGAGCGCGCGCGCTGCTCCTTCTTGATGTAGGCCTTGATGCGGTTCTTCGCGCGGTTCGTCGCCACGAAGCGCAGCCAGTCCTTGTTCGGGCGCTGGTTGCGGCTGGTGATGATCTCGACCGTGTCGCCGTTCTTGAGGACCGTGTTGAGCGGCACCATGAGGCCGTTCACGATGGCCCCGCTGCACGTCCCGCCGACCTCGGAGTGGATGTTGTAGGCGAAGTCCACCGGGGTCGACCCGCGCGGCATCACCTTCAGCTCGCCCTTCGGGGTGAACGTGTAGACGTCGTCGGCGAAGAGCTCGACCTTGACCGACTCGAGGAACTCGCTCGGGTCCTCGTACTCGCGGTGCCACTCCATGAGCCGCTTGAGCCACTCGAAGCGCTCCTCGTCGCGCGCCGCCAGCGACCCCGACTCCTTGTACTTCCAGTGCGCTGCGATGCCGCCCTCGGCCACCCGGTGCATCGCGTGGGTGCGAATCTGCACCTCGACGCGCTTGCCCTCGGGCCCGATGACGCTCGTGTGGAGGCTCTGGTACTTGTTCGGCTTCGGCAGCGCCACGTAGTCCTTGAAGCGCCCCGGGATCGGCCGCCACTTGTCGTGGATGAGCCCGAGCACGTGGTAGCACTCGCTCTGCTTCTCCACGAGCACGCGGAAGGCCATGTGGTCGTAGACCTTGTCGAAGGGGATCTGCTGGCGAACCATCTTCTTGTGGATCGACCAGAAGTGCTTCGGCCGGCCCGACACCTCCGCCTTGATGCCCGCGTCCGCCACGATCTCCGCGATGTCGTCGATGACCCGCGCGATGTAGTCCTTCCGCTCGGCCAGGCGCAGCTGCACCTCGCGCCGCAGGTCCTGGAACTCGTCCGGGTACAGGTAGCGGAAGGACTGGTCCTCGAGCTCGGTCTTGACCGCGCCGAGCCCGAGCCGGTTCGCCAGCGGCGCGAAGATGTCCATCGTCTCGCGCGCGATGATCTTCTGCTTCTCGGGCCGCAGGTGCTTGAGCGTCCGCATGTTGTGCGTGCGGTCCGCGAGCTTCACCAGGATGACGCGGATGTCCTGGCTCATCGCGATGAGCATCTTGCGGAAGTTCTCCGCCTGCTTCTCCTCCTTCGAGCGGAAGCGGATCTGGTTGAGCTTGGTGACCCCGTCGACCAGCCGCCCGATCTCCTCGCCGAAGAGCTGGTTGAGGTCCTCGATCGTGGCGTCGGTGTCCTCGACCGTGTCGTGCAGCAGCGCCGCGCAGATCGTCCCCTCGTCGAGCTTCATGTCGGCGACGATGTGCGCCACGCTCACCGGGTGCCCGATGTAGGGATCGCCGTTCTTGCGCCGCTGCGGCCGGTGGTGCTGCTCGGCGAAGATGAACGCCCTCTGGATGAGGTTGACGTCCGCCGTCGGGTGGTACGCCCTCACGCGCTCGAGCAGCTCGAGGATGGTGGGCTCGGAGTCGGTGGTGGCGGTGACGCTGGCGAGGGGCTGAACGGCCATGAGGGACAATCTAAGCGCCCGGGCGAGCGCGAGCAACGACGACGAGCGGGTCGGCCGATCAAAGCGCCCCGCCCACGCCCGCCGAGAGATCGCGGGCGCTCCCTCGTCGTCGTGGACGCCGCGCCCGGGAGTGGCTATCGTCCGCGCCATGACGCCCCTCCACCCCGCCCTCGATCGCCTGCTCGCCCCCGCCCGCGCGGACCGCACCGCCGGCCGCACGCGCTGGGTCAGCCTGCGCCCCGGCGCCCTCGACGACGTCCACGGCTGGCTCGCCGCCGAGCTCGCCGACGCCGAGGTCATCCTCGTCGCCGACGCCCACACCTACGAGGCCGCGGGCGAGGCCGTCGAGGCCCGCCTCGGCGACGCCGGCGTCACCGTGCGCCGCCTCGTCCTCGAGCCGCGCCCCGGCGACGACCACCTCGTCTGCGAGGACGGCGTCATCCGCGCGCTGAAGACCGTGCTCGCCGCCCACCCGACCGGCTTCCCGATCGCCGTCGGCGCCGGCACCGTCAACGACACCGTCAAGATGGCGGCCCACGAGCTCGACCGCGACTACGCCGTCGTCCCGACCGCCGCCAGCATGAACGGCTACACCTCGCTCATCGCCGCGGTGCTCGTCGGCGGCGTCAAGCGCACCCTCCCCGCGCGCCAGCCGGTCGCCATCTTCGCCGACGTCGACGTGCTCGCCGCCGCCCCGCCCTACCTCAACCAGGCGGGCTTCGGCGACCTCCTCTCGAAGCCCTACAGCGACTCCGACTGGATCCTGAGCCACCTCGTCCGCGACGTGCCCTACAACAGCGCGCCGGCCGAGCTGCTCGACGAGATCTTCAAGGAGCTCCTCGACAAGGCCCGCGCCGTCGGCCGCGCCGACCAGGACGGCATCCGCGTCCTGATGGAGACGATCCTGCTCTCCGGCTTCTCGATGACCATCGCGGGCAGCTCCGCGCCGGCCTCGGGCGGCGAGCACCTCGTCAGCCACTACTGGGACATGGAGCAGCTCCACCACGGGCGGCCCCTCTTCGGCCTCCACGGCACCCAGGTCGGCGTCGCGACCCGCGCCTCGGCGCTCCTCTTCGAGCGCCTCGTCGCGCTCGAGGCCGACGCCATCGACGTCGACGCCGCGGTCGCCCGCCGCGCCGACGCGGGCTGGCTCGACGACCTCGAGGCCCTCCACGACACCCTCTCCGCCGACATCGTCGCGGAGATCCGCGACCAGCTCGGCCAGAAGCAGCTCCACGGCGAGGCCCTCCGCGCCGAGCTCGAGCGGGTCCGCGCCGGCTGGCCGGAGATGCGCGAGCGCCTCCGCGCGTCCCTCATGCCGGCCGCGCGCATCACCCAGGCGCTACGCGAGGCGGGCTGCGTCGACCGGGCGAGCACGATGGGCGTCGCTCTCGACCACCTGGTCAAAACGCTCCGCGTTTGCCGGCATATCCGTAGTCGTTACGTCGCACTCGATCTGATGGACGACCTCGGGCTGCTCGACGGCTGGGCCGCCGAGGTCGCCCACGAGCTCGAGACGACCTGAAGCGGACCGGAACCGCGATCCGCCTCCGGGTCGCCAACACCACAGGACATCCCATGGGCTTGATGAGCATGACCGGTTTCGGCTCGGGGAAGGCGACGCTGCGGCGCCGCTCGTACCGGGTCGACGTGAAGTCCGTCAACCACAAGAACCTCGCGGTCCGGTTGAGCCTGCCGGCGGAGCTCGCCCGCGCCGAGCACGCCGCCAAGGAGCTCATTCGGCAGCGCCTCGTGCGCGGCGCCATCGACGTGACCGTCCGCGTCGAGGTCGCCGGCTCCGAGCCGCCCGAGGTGAAGGTCGACCGCGCCGCGGCCATCGAGCTCATGCGCGCGCTCCAGGACCTCGCGACCCACTGCGGGACCGGCAGCCCCACCCTCGAGCTCGTCCTGCGCTACGGCAACGTCATCGAGGTCGTCGACCGCGAGATCCCCGCCGAGGAGGCCGAGTCCATGCTGCTCGCCGGGCTCGGCGAGGCGCTCGACGGGCTCCTTGAGATGCGCGCGGCCGAGGGGGACGCCCTCGGCGCGGACCTCAACGCGCGCCTCGACACCCTCGACGCCCTCCTCGCCGAGGTCGAGCAGGCGGCGCCGGCGGTGCTCGCCGCCCTGGAGGAGAAGCTGCAGCAGCGCGTCAAGCAGGCCGAGGCCAAGCTCGGCGTCGAGATCGACGCCGGCCGCATCGCCGCCGAGCTCGTCGTCTTCTCGGACCGCTCCGACGTGACCGAGGAGGTCGTCCGGGCGCGCACCCACATCACGCGCTTCCGCGAGGCCCTCACCGCCGACGGTGACGGTGAGCGCGGCAAGCGCCTGGACTTCCTGTCGCAGGAGCTCCTCCGCGAGTTCAACACGATGGGATCGAAGTGTCGGGACGTCGAGATCGCCGGGCAGGTGATCGAGGCCAAGGTCGAGCTGGAGAAGATTCGTGAGCAGGCCCAGAACATCGCCTGACGCCGTGGGGCTCCTGATCGTCATGACCGGCCCCTCGGGGAGCGGCAAGTCGACCATCCTCAAGGCGGTCATGGCCCAGGACGCGCGCCTGGCGCTGAGCGTGAGCCACACCACGCGGCCGCCCCGCCCGGGCGAGCGCGACGGCGTCGAGTACCACTTCGTCGACGACGCGACCTTCGACCAGATGGTCGCCGACGACGCCTTCGCCGAGCACGCCGGCGTGCACGCCAAGCGCTACGGCACGAGCAAGGCCGAGATCGCCCGCCTCCGCGGCGCGGGCCGCGACATCGTCTTCGACATCGACGTGCAGGGCGCCGCGCAGCTCCGCGCGAGCTACCCCGAGGCGGTGTCGGTCTTCATCCTGCCGCCGACCATGGCGGCCCTCGAGGAGCGCCTCCGCGGGCGCAAGACCGAGAGCGAGGAGCAGGTCCAGATCCGGCTCCAGAACGCGCGCGCCGAGATCGCGCGCGCGGACACCTACGACTATCTCATCGTGAACGACGCGGTCGACGAGGCGGTCGACGACTTCCTCGCCGTCATCCACGCCGAGCGCCGGCGCGGGACGCGCATCCGGTCGATCACGGTGCGACTCCTCGAGGAGGGGAGACAGGCATGAGCGTGAACATCCCGATCCCGCAGGACCGCCCGGTGCGCGTCCGCGTTGCGCCGAGCCCGACCGGCGACCCCCACGTCGGCACGGCGTACATCGCGCTGTTCAACAAGGCCTTCGCCGAGAAGCACGGCGGGCGCTTCGTCCTCCGCATCGAGGACACCGACCAGAAGCGCTCCACCGCCGAGAGCGAGCAGGCCATCTTCGACAGCCTCCGCTGGCTCGGCCTCGACTGGCACGAGGGCCCGGACGTCGGCGGCCCGTACGGCCCGTACCGCCAGAGCGAGCGCACCGAGATCTACCGCGCACACGCGCAGCGCCTCGTCGACGAGGGGCGAGCCTACCACTGCTTTGCGACGGCCGAGGAGCTCGCCGAGATGCGCGAGACCGCCCTGGCCGAGGGCCGGCGGACCGCCTACGACCGGCGTTACCGCGACCTCCCGCGGGAAGAGGTCGAGCGCCGCCTCGCGGCCGGCGAGTCCCACGTCATCCGCCTCAAGATGCCGCTCGGCGGCAGCACCCGGGTGAAGGACGGCCTCCGCGGCGGCATCGACATCGACAACGCCGAGCTCGACGACCAGATCCTGCTCAAGTCCGACGGCTTCCCGACCTACCACCTCGCCAACGTGGTCGACGACCACCTGATGGAGATCACCCACGTGATCCGGGCCGAGGAGTGGATCCCGTCGACCCCGAAGCACGTGCTGCTCTACGAGGCCTTCGGCTGGCAGGCGCCGGTCTTCATCCACCTGCCGCTCCTGCGGAACAAGGACAAGACGAAGATCTCGAAGCGGAAGAACCCGGTCAGCCTCGAGTACTACCGCACGACCGGCTATCTGCCGGAGGCGATGCTGAACTTCCTCGGGCGCATGGGCTGGTCGATGCCCGACGAGGCCGAGAAGTTCGACTACGCGCAGATGGTCGAGCACTTCGACTTCGGCCGGATGAGCCTCGGCGGGCCCATCTTCGACCTCGACAAGCTCGACTGGCTCAACGGCATGTACATCCGCGAGCTCGAGCCCGAGGCCCTGGTGGCGCGGCTCCAGAGCTGGCTCCTCGGCAGCGGCTATCTGGCCGAGGTCGCCCCGCTGGTGCGCGAGCGCATCAAGCGCCTCGGCGACTTCGTGCCGTCGACGACCTTCTTCTTCGGGCCCTTCGACGCGCTCCCGCCCGAACAGCTCCTGCCGAAGAAGGTCGAGCAGGCGGACGCCTACAAGGCGATGAAGTCGGTGACCGACGCCATCGACGCCGTGGCGACCTGGGACGAGGCCTCCATCGAGGCGACGCTCCGCGAGCAGGTCGAGGTGACCGGGCTGAAGCTCCGCGACCTCTTCATGATCGTGCGCCTCGCCGTCACCGGGCAGAAGGCGACGCCGCCGCTCTTCGAGTCGATGGCCGTCATCGGCAAGGCGCGCTGCCAGTACCGGCTCCGCGAAGCGACCCACGCGCTGAAGCCCTGACGACCCGGGGGCCCCATGGACCTGCGCGAGATCCTCGAACAGATCCGTGAGTGGCCCCCGTGGATCACCTACGCGGCGCTCTTCTTCGGCGCCTACGTCGAGTACGTCTTCCCGCCGTTCCCGGGCGACACCGTCGTCGTCGCGGGGGCGGTGCTGGTGACGGCCTTCGGCTGGAACCTGTGGCCGGTGCTGGCGCTCGTCACCGCCGGCGCCGTCCTCGGGGCGCTGACGGACTGGGCCCTGGGGCGCTGGCTCTTTCGGACCGGGCGCCTCGAGCGCCTGCGCCCGTCGTGGCGCGAGGCCATCGACGGCATCGCCCGGCAGTTCGCGCGCCGCGGCGCGTGGTACCTGGCCGTCAACCGCTTCGTCCCCGGGATCCGCGCCTTCTTCTTCGTCGCCGCCGGCATCGCCGGCCTGCGCTGGCGCGCGGTGGTGCTGTGGTCGGGGCTGAGCGCGCTGCTGTGGAACGCGCTCCTGCTCCAGGTGGGCTTCCTGCTCGGCGACAACATCGACGAGATCGACACCCTGCTGGCGCGCTACACCCAGGTCGTCTGGGTCGTCATCGCGCTCGTGCTCGCCTTCGTCGTCTACCGCTTCGTCCGGGCGCGCCGCCTCAGGTCGCGCCAGGAAGAATCGTCTCGTAGTAGAACTGACCGAAGCGACCAAAGGTGATCGCGCCGAACAGGTTCACGATGATGGCGAAGAGGATGACGGCCTTGACGCGCCGGCTGAGCGGGCGCCCCTCGACGGCGAGCAGCGCGAAGAGGTAGGGCAGGAAGTCGAGGGCGAAGCGGTAGCCGAACTGGCTCCAGCCGGTGTTCTGGTAGAAGAGGCCGGGCAGCACGGCGAGCGCGACGGCGGCCCAGAGCGCGCCGCGAATCGCGGGGCGCTGGCGCGGCCACAGGACGAGCGCGAGGATGGGCGTCGTGAAGAGGAGCCCGACGCCGTGGGTCGAGACCTGCACGAAGGGCGCCGAGGGGAGGATGCGCGGCAGGCTCACGAAGGCGCTCAGCAGGTTCCGGTTGAGGTAGGTCCAGCTGAACATCCCGTGGTCGCGCACGCGGTCGGCGGCGCCGCCGGAGAGGTAGCTGTGGCCGAACTCCATGGCGTCGCCGAAGCGCGCCTTGTTGTACTGCATCAGCGCGACGCCGATGACGATGAGGGGCGCGGCGAACCAGGCGCCCTTGACGAGGATCTCGCGCGTCCGACCCGACTGCCAGCGCCCGCCGGGGAAGAAGAGCTGCCAGGCGAAGAAGGCGAAGCAGAAGGCGATCGGGACCCGCGTCGCGACCCCGAGGCCGAGCAGGAGCCCCGCGACCAGGGGGTGCTTCAGGTCGAGGGCCGCCAGCATGTAGCCGACGTTCAGCCCCACCCCGAAGACGAGCGCGGTGAACCACACCTCGCCGCGGACCGAGGAGAAGAAGGCCACCGTGCCGAAGGCGAAGGCGAAGGTGAGCCACAGGTTGTCGGTGGTCGAGCGGGTGCTGTGGCCGCGGATGACGAGCAGCTGCAGGAACCAGAAGATGAGGACGGCGTTGAGCGCGCCGACGAGCAGCGTCACGAGGACGTCGTTGACGTCGTAGCCCATGAGCGCCGCGAACGGCATGAAGACGAGGGCGGGAAAGGGCGGAAACGACACGTAGTACGTCGTCTCGTCGCAGATCCGGCGCCCACTCTCGCCGCAGGTGCGGGCGAGGTCCTGGGGGACGACGATCTTCAGCTCGTAGCCGTCGTCGGTGTAGAAGAGGTGGCGCCGCTCGCCGCTGTCGCCGGGCCAGGGGAAGCGCCCGCGGACGACCTGACCGTCCTCGAGGGTGAGCGTGCGGATGGCCGCCCAGTCGTTCCAGCCGCCGGCCTGCTCGCTCCGCTTGATCGCCTCGCGGTAGCCCTGGGGATCCTCGGGGCGCGCGTGCGACGACCGCTGCTTCGGGGTCTCGGTGTCGAGCCGCCCGTGCATGAACGACTCGGCGAGGTCGACGAAGTGGAACTGGGGCGACGGCTGCGCGAGACGGTCCCAGGCCACGAGGGCGTAGACCGCGCCGACCACGGCGAACACGATGACGCTCTGTTTCAGCCCGAACTGTCGCATGGCTCCCGCCGTCGCGCCGGTGTCTGCATCTGGATGCCCGGCGGCTCCCCGTCGTTTGGTGGCGCGTTGATACCGATCGCTGTCCCGGTTGTCACGCTCTCTTTGCCACAATGCCGAGCCGCTCCGGCCCTGGTCTTCTGCCACTCCGGCCTCAGGTGTGCCGAAAGACGCCGCAGGGTGCCGGCGAAGTGCGCCCGAGTGACGGATCTCTGTATTTGGTGTGTCGCGCCGCACTCCCGGCGGGACGAAAATCCGCAAAACACGCCTTGAATTTCAACAACTTCGAGAGACGGATCAGCGCCGCGACGCAATGACCCGCGTGGAAAAAAATTGTTGTCCGGCATCCTCTTTGCGGATAATGTTTCCTCGCTTGTCGTGTTTGGCGCAACTTGCGCAGACGACTGGGAAACACCGCGACCGCTGCGCACCCCGCGTCGACGGGGTCGTGTAGCTGAATTGCCGGCTCTTGACTTGGAGTGAAGAAGACATGGCGGCCAACCTGCTGCTCCACGAGGACGCGACCTTCTCCATCTCGCGTGGCTCAGTGCATGTGCAGATGAGTGGCGCGTCGGTGAGCGTTCCGGTGAATCGCCTCGGGGACGTCATCCGCGCCCTGGAGGGGATTCGGTTCATCGTGGACGGAACGGCTCCGACGGGCGCGGCGGGACGCGCGGCGGCCGGTGCGGCGGCTGCGCGCGCCGTGCTGGCGGCCGGGACGACGGCGGGCGCGACCGCTGCGCCGGAGGCGCCGACGAGCCTGGTGGACGTCCCCGTGCCCCCGAGGAAGAAGCGCCGGAGCCGCAAGCGCGTCGGCGACGCCCTCGAGGTGTGGATGAAGAAGAACCCCGGGTGGCACAGTGAGCAGGAGCTGCTCGAGGTCGTCATCGC